>NZ_JAGKTL010000003.1:0-300000 GCF_017908595.1 Rhodothermus bifroesti | reverse complement strand
GAGGCGTTTTATGGCTGAAGCATTCAACCTTGGGGAAGTTTTTAGCAAATTCCTGGAAGTGCAGCGTCGCTTAAGCGAAGTGCAGCAAGCGCTAAGCACCAAGACCGTTGCGGTCGAAGCGGGTGGTGGTATGGTGCGGGTAACAGCGAATGGGCTGCAGCGCATCACGCGCATCCAGGTCGATCCTGAAGCCTTCCGTACCGAAGACCAGGAAGTGCTGGAGGACCTGATTGCAGCGGGCGTCAATAAAGCCCTAGAAGAGGCCGCCCGCATGGCCCAGGAAGAAATGCAAAAAACCATCGGAGCTTTACTACCACCCGGATTGCCTTTGGACCTGAGTTTACTAGGGCGATGAGTTTTACGTCGGCATCGGTTGAAGCCCTGGTGGAGCAGCTCACCCGGCTGCCTACCATCGGGCGCAAAACGGCCCAACGGCTGGCGGCCTATATCCTCAAAATGTCGCGTGAAGAAGTGGAGGCCCTAGCGCAAGCGTTGCTGGCGGTCAAAGACCGCGTGCGCACGTGCGCCATTTGTTACAACGTGACCGACGAAGAAGTCTGCAGCATCTGCCGTTCAGCACGCCGTGACCACACCACCATCTGCGTGGTCGAAGAACCCAGCGACGTGATGGCGCTTGAACGCACTGGCGAGTACCGTGGCGTATATCACGTGCTGGGAGGGGTCATTTCGCCCTTAGACGGTATTGGCCCAGATGATCTGCGCGTGCGTGAGTTGGTGGCCCGCGTTGCCCCCAGCGCTGACGATGCGGCTCGTGCAGCCCTGTATCCTGAAGGTCGCCTTCCCCAGGTGCAAGAGGTTATCCTAGCCCTGAATCCCAATGTTGAAGGCGATACGACAGCTTACTACTTATCGCAGCTCCTCAAACCGTTGGGCGTGCGTGTAACCCGCATTGCCCGAGGCTTACCCATCGGCGGTGATTTAGAATATGCCGACGAGGCAACGCTTTCCCGGGCATTGGAAGGGCGGCTGGTCCTGTAGCCACTGCCTTTATGTAAAGCCTTATCGAACTGCGCAGAAGCTTTCCACAATGCGGTTATCTTGCCGTATCTTTGGGCCGATTCGGGATGCCAAGTGAGGCTGTTGCTACTGCACGCCATTTTGCCCGACCTGCTATGCGTCTGACCATTATTGGAGCCGGAGCGATCGGCTCGTCGATTGCTTCCTTTTTGGTAAATCATCCTCAAGTAACCCAAGTGCAGGTGTGCGACGCGCGCGCACGCAACCTGCAGCTGCTGCACGACCGTTTGCAAACCAGCAAGTTGCGCTCGTTCCAGATTGATGCCCGTGACTACGGTGTGCTGGAGCCGATCCTGCAGGGGAGCCAAGTGGTCATTAGCGCAGCGCCTCCCCAGCTGAACCCGTCACTGGCCCAGCTTTGTCTAAGGCTAGGGGTTCATTTTTGTGATATGGGCGGTAACGATCAGATCGTACGCCAGGAGTTGGCCCTGCACGATCAGGCTGTCAAACGTGCTGTCTGGATTGTTCCCAGCTGTGGACTGGCGCCTGGCCTAGTCAACATCTTGTGCCTGCATGGCTTAGAGCAGTTCGACGAAGTAGAAGCGGCCTACCTACGCGTAGGCGATGTGCCGCTCAACCCTCAGCCGTTTAACTTTCGCATCTCTTGGTCAGCCGAAAAGGTGATCGAGGATTATACCAACCCGGTTCAGCTGATTCGTGACGGGCAGCTGCACGTCGAGGCACCGCTTACCGGCCTAGAACGCATTCGTTTCGAGGAGCCGTTTGGGGAAATGGAAGCTTTTTACACCGCGGGCGGACTCTCTACATTGGCTGAGCAACTGGCTGGGAAAGTACGCGTGCTTGATTACAAAAGCATTCGCTGGCCTTGCCATGCCAGTCAGATGCGGTTTGTGCTAGAGTTAGGGTTTGGCGAGCCGCGCAATATTGACGTACGCACACACTTAACCTATCGCGACGTGCTTGTTCGGCGCATGCGACAGCGGCTAGGGGGCCATTATGAAGACGCGGTGCTGCTTCGCGTGGCCATCCACGGCAAACGGCAGGGCAAGCCGCATACGCTGCTTTATGAGATGGTCGATCGCTACGACCAGACGCAGCAGGTCAGTGCCATGAAGCGTTGTACCAGCCTGCCCACGGCTTTAGTAGCGCTGATGATCGCTTCGGGAGAGGTCCGAGGAGGTGGTGCCCTACCTCCAGAGCAGGTCGTGCCTCGCCAGCGTTTTTATCAGCTTTTGATCGAGCAAGGCTTACCCCTCACGCACCGTTGGTTCGAGGGTTACGTGGACGTTACCCACCCCGAGCCTACCCAAGCCGCATCTGTAACCAATAAAACTGCAGCAACCCGTACCAAGACACCATCGGCCTCTTCCCAATAGAATACATACGCTTTGTTAAAGACTGCCGTAGGCGCGCAGGGTTGTGCCGTTGAGTGCAGCCGCATGTGGTGAACACAGCCAAAGGCACAGCTCTACAAGCTGATCGGCTGCAATGCCGGTGGTGGGTTTTTCTTCGCCGTAATGAATGACCGAGGGGGCAATGGCATGCACGGTAATGCCCTGAGATCCCAGCTCAGCGCCAAGCGCCTCAACCAAGCGCACCAATCCGCCTTTGGCTGCCGAGTAAGCTGCCTGGCGTGCCCGTCCGCGGTCAACGCCTTGCATGGCCGCAAAAGCAATTAGGCGTCCCCCTTGCCCTTGCATGAGGCGCGCAGCCTCCCGAAAGCATAAAAACGTTGAGGTCAGATTCGCCCCTAGCAGCGCATGCCATTCATTTAGCGTAAGCTCTCGTAGCGGCCGCTCGGCCCAGGCGCCTACGGCATGGATGAGCACATTGACTTGGCCAAACCGATCCTGAATTTGGTCAAAGCAAGCGACAACTTGGGCCTCGTGGGTCAGGTCGGCATAGAAGACCGCCCCTTCAGCTTGCTCTGGTAGCTGAAACCGACGGGCTTGTTCGGCAGAATGCACTACGGCGGCCAATCGTGCGCCTTCCCGGGCAAAACGGTGCAGCACGCGTTGTCCCAGACGCCCCGCTGCACCGGTCACCACAACCACCTTACCCGCTATGTGCTCGTTCATAACTTGAGGTTGGATTCAAGCAGCAGCTTCCTTGCAAGGTCAAATGCAATCAACGTACAGATTAGAAAATATACACTAAAAGCGCGCCTGCATCGCAGGGAGCAAACGTGTCCAACTAGGCAAAAGCTCTGGCAGCTAAAAGTTCAAGCGGCCTGGCGGGCGCGGTGCCGATCCAGCACTTCCTGGTAAACACGCAGGTAATCCTCTACCATGCGCTCGCGGCTAAAGCGAGATGCCACGTAGGCCCGAATCTGTGCCCGGTCAAGCTGTCCTAGGCGCGGCAGGGCTTCTACAGCCTCCGCTACGGTCTGCACCAGCACGCCCGTTTGACCATCGCGCACAATTTCAGGCATGGCACCACGCGGCCGTGCCAGCACGGGGGTGCCGCAAGCCATCGCTTCGACCACGCTAAGGCCAAACGGCTCGTTGAAGTTAATAAGGTGCACCAATGCATAGGCCCCGCCTAAAAGCACATCCCGCTCTTGAGGCCCTACAGGGCCCAGATATTGGATTTGTTGGCCATCGATAAAAGGAGCTACTTCCTGCGCAAAATAGGCCCGATCTTGAATAATGCCGGCGATTTTGAGCGGCATTCCGCTTTGGAGTGCCACCTCGATGGCCTCACGCGTGCCTTTGTCGGGATGAATCCGTCCCAAAAATAACAGATAGGTACCTGGTTCAGTACGCAACGTAAAAGCCTCCAGGTCGATACCATGATAGACGGTTGCTACATAGTCCAAATCGGGATGTCGATCGGCATGGCTGATCGCAACGTAATAGGTCTGGCCGTTGTATTTGCGATAAACGGGCAGAATGCGCTCCGAAGAAAATCCATGAATTGTGGTAAGCACAGGTGTACGTACCAGACCGCTATAGGTGAGCGGCAGAAAGTCGAAGTGGTTATGGATGAGATCAAATGCCTCAGCGCGTTCAAAGACTTCACTGATATGGAGGCATTCCCAAACTTTGACATCTAGGGTGGGATCCTCTTCATAGGGGCGGGGGCAAACAGCAATCAAACGGGCGCGCGTTTGCGCATCGGCCGTTGCAAAAAGCGTCACATCGAGCCCGCGTTCGACTAGTCCTTCAGTAAGCAGCCATACCACTTGCTCCCAGGGTCCGTAATGCCGAGGCGGTACGCGCCAGGCAATCGGTGCCAGCATCGCAATCCGCATCGTGCTTCCTATGATTTAGGCGTTGTTGCTTCTGTCGTGGTCATGCGCATGAGGGCCTCAAGCAAGGCGTCAAAAGAAACGCGTGCTCCGAAGATTCGGCTGTCGGCAGCAGCATAAGGAATGATCAGGTCCGGACCCCATCGGTAGTTAGCACAAGCAAACAGCACATTGTCGACGCCCAGGAGTGGGTCACCTACTTTTTCCTGATCTCCTGTAGGCCGCATGAGCGGCTCTAGGCGGGCTACAACAGGATCAGGCCGGTTGAAATCCAGCAGCGCTGCGGCTAAGTCGTACTCGCGATGCCCCTCCCAGTCGAGATGCCCTTGGTGGTAAATCATTAAGAAGCGCCGCTTGTCCAAAGCGATGGGGGGACCACCAGCACCGATCCAGGAAAGTGCGAACTCGCGATAGCGGTAGCTCGCCATAAACAGGCCGCGACTGCGGAAGGGGCCTTCGGGCCGGTCGGCTTCGGCCAGGTGAATGGCCATAGGATGTGGCCCGTAAAGCGGTCGGTGCAGGAGTAGCCACTGGCCATCGACCGGTTCAGGCAGCAAAGCAGCATTTTTATTGTCTACTGCGTTGACATCACCTGGGATGGGCCCGTGAAGCTCCCAGTGGATAAAATCTTTTGTCGTGGCCAAACAAATATGCACACGCCCCAAAAACGACGGGAAGCGCGGGTTTTCGGTGGTATAGCCTGTGTAAAAAAGGTAGTAGGTGTCGCCTACGCGGGTGCATCGGGCATCTTCGGCACCGAGGTCTTGGAAGACGGCATCGGGGCGGATGATAGGCTCGGGCCAACGCTGCACAAGCTCCAGGGTGGGCGTCAGTACAGCCAATCCGAGTGACGATGGGGCATGGCCTCGAGGCAGCCCTTCGGCCCCCTGTGCCCGGTAAATCATAACGCAGGCCCCCCCTGCTTGGCGCAATCGCTCGCGCTGCGCCGCACTCAGCTCCCAGGCGTGCATCAGCTGTTCAAGCTCTGGGCCAGCTTCAACGAGCACAGCTGCTGGATTGAGCACTACGCGCGATTCCCAAGGATGCTGCGGTAAAGGCTCCAGCACGGGTTGTCCCCCATGCAACCGCTCAACAGTCACCGGTACAGGTTGGGCCAGGGTACGCATTGCTGCTTGCCCCCCTTGGGTAGACAGCATGTACACCCGTGGCATAGACCAGCTGCGCCGCTGCTCTTCCAGCACAAAGTCGACCACGTCTCGCAGCGGCGCTGCGGCATGTCCTACCATTTTATTGGCGGCACTATAGTAGACGTGCAAGCGGTCTTCGATCACTACAGCACCTCCGGGGGAAACTCCTTCACGCTCAAACGGCAATTCGGGTTCAAGTAGAGGCACGCGCGTACGTGCAATTGTGCGCTGCGGATCGTCAAGGTCGAGCAAGGCAGCCCCTGCCCGATAGGTGTACGTTTCGTCTACACCGCAGTAGAGAAGCAACCAGCCTTCAGGTGTTTCCAGGGGCGGTGCACCGGCAACGATTTTTTGACGTTCCCATAGGCGTGCAGGGCGCAAAACCACATGCTCGTCGATATCGGCCAGGTGTTCAGTCCAAACATACACCGCATATTGCAGCAGCTGCTCCCAGTCCTGAAAGTAAACGATTTGAATATCGGGTTCGATATGATGTAGCAAGGCAATCTTTCCGCCAAGGCGGCGTGGGAACAGCACAGCGCCTTTGCTGTGCCCTGGAGGTCCTATGATGCCGTGTTTTTCTAAACGTTCAAAGTCTATGGTCGAGGCCATGCCGATGTGCACGCCGTCTTCAGCTCCAGGGCCTAGGGTGCTGCGTACGGTGTACGTAATCCAGTAGCGCCCTTCTAGAAAGGTAACGCGTGGCTCTTCCAGACCGTAACGGTCAGATGCTTCGCTAGGCTCCAAAAGAGGCACTTCGCGCCAGGTAAAATGCAGTCCGTCGGTGCTGGTGGCATAGCCCAGCACCGATGGGGTAAAGTCATAAGCCAGCAGGTTGTTTTGGGCGTTCGGCAGTGGGGAATGCCGGTAGCCTGCGGTAACCGCTTGGAAGACCAGATGCACGCGGGTACCGTCGTACCAAGCGCTGGGGTTAAAGACAGCTCCTGAAGCCCAGGGTAGCTCCGGACGGGGGCTCAGGATAGGATGAGCTGTGCGTTGCAAAAGCGCCATGAGTGCAGTCTGAATAGATACAGACACCGGCCAGCCATCGCCTTAAGCCCTTTGCAGGTTCCGCCCACAAGCCGCATCTGGTGCGTTTTTACAAGGTGGTTGCACTAAAAAGGGGCTAGGTCTTTTGGCCTAGCCCCATGGTGCCAACCAACCCTGGCTTGGGGTCTTAGTAGGTCAAGCCATAGCCGTAGGGGAAGAGCGGTTCATAGGGCTCGTCACCCACATTGATTGGGATTTGATGCATGCTGCGTGGCCAGCTAAACGACAACTTGCCCGTAGGCGCATAATCGCCAAAAAGCACGTCGGCCACGCCGTCGCCTTCGGTGCCAGGTAGCCAAGCTGCCACAAACGCATCGGCCAACTCAAGCACGTCGTTAATAATCATGGGCCGACCAGAGATCAGCACAACCACGACAGGCACACCAGCTGCTTTAAGCCGACGCACGACAGCTACGTCGTCCGGATCCAGCGACAGGTCGGAGCGGTCGCCGAGAAATTCGGCATACGGGCGCTCTCCAATGACCGCAATCGCTACACTAGCCCCTTGTGCCCCACTGCCGTCTTCAGTATATGTGACCTGGGTGCCTGGGGCGACGGCTTTTCGGATTGCTTCCAGAATGGTTGTGCCTTCGGTGATGCGCCCGCTGCCACCCTGCCAGTCGATTGTCCAGCCGCCACACTGGTAGCCCAAGTTGTCGGCGTGGAGTCCAGCCACATGAATACGAGGCAAGTTTTTGGCCAGGGGCAGGGTGCGGTTTTCGTTTTTCAACAAAACGAGCGATTTACGCACGGCCTCCCGGGCTAGCGCCCGATGCTCGGCCGAGCCAAACTGAGCCCAAAGGCTACGATCAGCAAAAACAGCCCGCTCGCCGTCCATCAGTCCCATAGCATACTTAACCCGCAAAATGCGCAGCACGGCATCGTCAATGCGTTCCATAGGCACCCGTCCCTCTTCGACGAGTTCTTTCAACAAGCGAAAGAACTCCCGGTAGCGGGTGGGCACCATGGCCATATCGATACCGGCATTGATCGAAAGCTCAATAGCGGTTTTGTAGTCTGGGTGGACCTGATCGATCGCATTGTAGTCGGAAATGACAATGCCTTCGAAGCCTAGTTCATTTTTCAGCACCTCGGTGAGCATGTACCGGTGGCCCGTCATTTTAACGCCATTCCAGCTATTATAGGACACCATAATAGCGCCTACGCCCGCGCGAATGGCGTCAAGGTAAGGACGTACGTGGAGCTGCCGAAACGTTGCTTCGTCCAGCCGCGTGTCGCCTTGGTCCAATAGTGCCCCTTGAGGGCCACCGGTACCGAAGGTAGTGCCGCCATCGCCTGCAAAATGCTTAGCGGTTGCCAGCACCGCCAAGGGGTTACGCAGACCCCCATGTTGCAACCCACGTACAGCAGCAGCACCCAGCTCGGCGACAAGTTCTGGATTTTCCGAAAAGCTTTCGTAGGTGCGTCCCCAGCGCTCGTCACGGGCCACCGCAATGCAGGGTGCAAAATTCCAATGAATGCCTGTAGCACGCATTTCGATAGCCGTGATGCGATGCACTTCTTCGACAAGCTTCGGATCGCGCGTGCAACCCAGGCCAATATTGTGTGGGAAAATCACCGCACCTTCGACGTTGCTGTGGCCATGCACAGCATCGATGCCGTAAAGCAACGGAATGCCTAAGCGCGTGCGCAGGGCAATAGCTTGCAGGCTGTCGTAAACTTCTGTCCAAGCTTGGAGACTGTTCCCTGCAGCAGGATCAGAGTTTCCTCCGCTGAGAATAGAACCCAGGTAATAGGTCTGAATGTCTGCCGGCTCCTGCAAAAATGCCTGCTCGGCCTGAATCATCTGGCCGATTTTTTCTTCTAAGGTCATTTGAGCCAGGAGCGCTCGCGCTTGCGTATCGTAATGAGAAAGCGGCGCAAACGTCGTGTCGGATGCAGGCGGCGTTGCTTGCCGACAGGCGGCCGCCAAAAGTATAAGCATAAGATAGCTTAGGAAGTGTAGACGCATCATTGCCGTTTAGGGTTAGGTGAGCAGGGACGCCCGAGGGGTATCCATCCAGCTGGCCTCCCTACACAAACCATCTGGCTGGCAAGGATAAGCTCCTCAAATGATTTTATTAAATACATGCTTTCGGTGCAAGATCAACTGCCTTGCGCATCGCAGCCTTTGCAAGGTTTTTTAGTGGGCGACGGTTCACTACCTGGCAGTGGCAGGCCACGCTGTCGCATTTTGCGTAGCAATTCCTGCCAGCGTTGCTCCAGCATCGCTGGATTGGGTGAGGTCGCAACAGCCGTGGCCTCCCAAAGTTGCTGCAAAGCTTGCCACACAGCCTCGTGCCGAGGATCAGCCAATCGCCACTGCTGCACCCGCTGTTGCAGCTTGTCAGGGGCCTCGCCTGCCAAACAGTCCACCAGGTTTTGCCAGCTAAGCGGCCTTTCCACTACAGCTTATCGGTTAGCCTTACACCTAAAGAGACACAACAGCTGCTACCCTGCCCTACTGGACCTGAAAGCGGGCCAGCTGTATGCGCAGAAATTTTACGGCTTCGGCCAGCTGGTTGCTGACGGTTTTAGGCGAAACTCCCATGATTTTTGCGATCTCGGCATACGTAAACCCATGCTCCCGATGTAAGAGAAAGGTCAAACGTCGCCGCTCAGGCAAACTAGCAATGGCCTGTTGAAGGGCCTGGTAGAACTCCTGCGCCTGAAGCGCCTCGTCAGGTACCGTAGGGGCTGTAGGTTCAGTTGCCAAAGGAACCGCTTCCCATGAAACTTGATAGCGCTGGATCAGCGCTCGACGCCGCCGGTAGTTTAAGGCTTCGTTACGAACGGCTTGGTAAAGATACAGCCGCAGCGAATAGGTTGGCTGCCAGAGATGGCGGCGTTCCCAAATGCGCAAGAAAACTTCCTGTACGACCTCATGCGCGGCCTCTTCTTCGTCCAACATACTAAGCGCAAAGCGGCAAAGCGCACTGTAGTAGCAGCGAAACATGCAGGCATAGGCTTCACCATCTCCCTGCCGAATGCGCCGAATCCATTCCCGCTCACGCGCACTTAACAGCGATAGGGAAGATTTTATTGACAAAGCTTCGACAGACATGGATTTTAAAAATTTTGAATCGCTTTATTTCATATCAATAAATTCAACGTCCTTCTCGCTTCATGTGGGGTTCAAATGTATTATGTTCTACAACAATAAGCAATCCCTTTTCTTGTCTCCTTGGCTCAATGTAGAGATGCATCAACTGAATCAGTTCAATTATCTAAAAAATTGCACAATGTGGAAACCGTTCATTTTAGCGTTCTAAACGTCGTGTAGTGAACAAAGCGATTGTCAGCCTGTTTATCGCGACTGGTTTTTTCCCTATAGGGAAGTGTGCGATATGTTCTACGTGCCTGAGGTGTTACGCCGCTACCAGCCGATCGTGGATGATTGGGAAGCATTTGTGGATGCCTTGCACCGACCGCTTCCGGTGTGTGCGTGGACGAACACGTTGCGCCTAACGCCTGCACAGCTTGCGGTTGAGCTTGAGGCAGAAGGCCTGCGGCCGGTACCGCTTCGCTGGCGCTCTGATGCCTTCCGTCTGGCGCCTGAAGCAGCGCCGGGCAACTGCCTAGCGTACGTCTTGGGACACTTTCATGTCCAGGAAGAAGTATCGCTTTTGCCTGTTCTGTTGCTGGATCCCCAGCCTGGAGAGCGTGTACTGGACTTATGCGCTGCACCTGGGGGAAAAACAGCCCAGATTGCGGTGCGCATGGAAAACCGAGGCACGGTGGTCGCTAACGACCGCCATCCGTTGCGGCTGCGGCAGCTTTCCGGAACCATCGAGCGGCTGGGTTTACTCAACGTTAGCACGACGCTGCACGATGGGGCTACTTTTCCTTTAGAAAGTGGTCCGTTTGACCGAGTCCTGGTCGACGTGCCTTGCTCCTGCGAAGGGAATTATCGTAAGGATCCAACGGTAGCGGACGGCTTTGCCGGCAGTCCAGAGCTCTGCGTTCAGCAACAGGCACTGCTGCATCGGGCCGTGGCGTTATGTCGTCCTGGCGGTCGCATTGTGTATGCCACGTGCACTTTTGCACCTGAAGAAAACGAACAGGTGGTTGATGCCGTGCTGCGCGACTGGGGAGATCGGCTTCGGGTAGTGCCAGTCCGTGTGGAAGGTTTTCGCGTTGCGGAAGGGATAACAGAATGGAACGGCAGACGCTACCATCCATCGCTTCAACACGCGCTGCGCGTCTGGCCGCACTTAAACGATACTGGAGGATTTTTTGTGGTGGTGCTGGAGCGTATCGCCTGAAGGCTTATGTCAAAACCCATTGTTTCTCCTGCATTGGCCCGCGCTGTTGCGATCGTCGATCCAAAGCCGCAGCTTGAATATCTAGAAGCGCGCTTTGGCATCCCGCCGGATACGTTTGCCGGTTATGTGGTAGTGCGCCCAGGACGGAAAAAACTGTATTTAGTTACCCCCGACCATCAGCCACCGAGCCATCCGCGTCCGCGCACGATTGGGCTACCATTTTTGCGCATTTATGGACAAATCCCCAAGCTATCTATGGCTGCAGCTCTCCAATTTGGACATGCGGCTACGCGCAATATCATTGAGGCTGAAGTGGCACAGGCGGAAGCCTTTTTGACCCGTCGCGACTTTTGGGCCCGCCCAGAGCAGCTCGATCGGTGTACTGGGCGGGGCTATGTCCTTGTGCGCTATCGTGGTCAGACGCTGGGTGTAGGGTTTCTTTTTCCGGAAGCTGAGGGCGGGCGCGTAGAAAGCCTGGTGCCTAAAGCCTGGGCCCGGGACCCTGGTACGTTTAAGCTGCGGTTGTAAGGGCACGACCCTGCAGGGCTTGCTGGACCTGGGTTGCGGCTCGGTAGCCGCTCTGCAACGCGCCGGCCACTGTAGCAGCTTCATCCTCGTCGGTCGCCTCCCCTGCAAGAAAGAGGGTGTGATGCACTGGACGGCTCAGCATCGCACGGGCCCCTAATCCTCCTGGACGCACAAAGCTATAGGCTCCTCCGGCAAACGGGTCACGTTGCCAATTGTACCCTCGTGCAGTAACCAGATAGCGCCAGGGATCCCGTAGGCCATACAGACGGCCGATGGTATGCAAGGCTTCTGCAATGATTTCTTCCATAGACAGCTCAGCCAATCGCTGTGCTGCGGGCCCTCCGGCCCAGGCCATCAAGATGGGCAGTCGCAAGGGGGCTGGTTGCCAGATGGTGGTAAATGGTTCGTCTGGCGCGTGTACAAAGCTTAGCTCTCGAAATAAAGGCTTTTGCTCCCAAAACAACTCACGGAAACAAAGCGTCACGCGCACGGCAGCACCCATGCCCAGCTGCTGCAAAGCCGTCCTCCAGGCCGAAGGCAGCGCTGGTTCCAAGTGCAGCGCTGCCGGCCCTTCGCCCTGTAGGAGAGGGAGTGGGACAGTAAGCACTAGTGCCCGGGCCTCAAAGCGCCGCAGCTTACCCAGCTGGAGGGCATGAACAATCACGTGACCTGGCTCCCAGTGCACCTCAGTCACACGGGTTTGGAGCATGCAGGCTGCTGAGGCTGCCACCCTACGGTAAAGCCAACGTGCTAGGCGACCATAGCCGCCTAATGGACGAAACTGGGGATAATCGAAGGCTTCGCCGTCCCGCAAGCGCCACATAGCAGCCAGTGCCTGGAGGCTGAGTTGCCCTGGATCGGCAGCTTCAAAGCCTTCGGCGATAATACGTGCCAGCGCGCGTGTGGAAGGGGGCAGCGCGTCTGTCAGCACGCGCTGCCAAAAAGCAGCTACGGCTTCATCAGAAGCCTCTGCAGGAGGTAGTTGGCGAAGAAATGGCTGCAGCGTTTCCAGAAAATGAACAACCGATAGCTGGCCTTCAAGCCACACAGCGTGCGCTTCTGGAACGCGCAGCAAGGGAATACCTGCCTGCTGCATCAAGCGCAGCGTTACCTCAGGACGGCCATGAACGAACTCTGCCCCCAGTTCAATGGGGACGGGCAGCGTCGCGTCCGCATAGGTATACACCCGACCCCCGATGCGCTCACGGGCCTCCAGGAGCAATAGGCGCAGTCCTGTCCTTCCTAAGGCCTCGGCAGCCGCAAGGCCAGCCATCCCTGCGCCCACCACAATTACATCCCAGGCTGGTTTGCGACGCATAACGCCCTGTTAGTGCTCGTTCATGCCCCGCAAGAGTTTTTCGACCTCTTCCTTATGACGGGTTTCATCGCTGATAATCTCATCCAGATCGTTGGCCAATCCGTAGTCGCCAAAAGCCTCAGCCTGCTGGCGACGCTGCACATAGCGTGCGATGGTCTCGGTCTCAGCCCGTAGCACTTCCTCTAGCATAGCTCGGTTGGTTTCTTGCAGCGTCACCTGGGCCGGCTTAGTGGTGGGGATCCCTCCTAGGGCCGTGATTTTATTGGCCAAAAACTGGGCATGGCGTAGCTCTTCAGGAATTTCGGCTTCGAAGAACTGCTTGAGCAGCGGCCGGTGGATGCCGCTTGTCATGGCCGCATAGGTCGCATACATCAGCACTGCCTGGTATTCATGAGCCAGGTCTTCGTTGAGCCCCCGAATAAGCTGCTCGCGGGTAACTTCTTTGACTTTCGTTTCCATAAGTTTGCTTTCTGGTTTAGGTACCACCTGCTTTATGGTATGCCTGTGGGCGTGTAAGGTTTGCAGTCGGGCTGTGACAGTCCTGGAAAGATTACAGGCCCTGGAATTCAGCCCATACGGGAGCGTGGTCCGAGGGTTTAGGGCCTTTACGCTCTTCTCGATGCACACCGGCAGCCGTGCAAAGCGCAGCTAGCGGAGGCGTAGCCAGCAGGTGGTCGATGCGCAAACCGTCACCTTTAGGAAAAGCCAGGCCACGATAGTCCCACCAGGTATAAGGTCCTGGGCCTTCGTAGTGTTGGCGAATGAGATCGACTAGCCCCCAGTCCAGCAAACGACGAAAAGCTTTTCGAACGTCCTCATGGAAGAGCACCGAGTCGGCCCAGGCCTCGGGAAAAGCAACATCACGGGCTTCGGGCGCTACGTTGAAGTCGCCAGCCAGGAGCCATAGCGCCTCTGAGCTCGCCTGCATGGCCAGGTAAGCGCAAAGCCGATCAAGCCAGGCCAGTTTGTAATGCCAAGCTTCGGAGCCTACGCTACCGCCATTGGGGACGTAGACGCTGCACACCACAAGCTGCTTCCCACAACGGGCCTGAAGAAAACGGGCTTCGCTTTCACCATTAAGCCCGCGGCGCACCTCGCTCAGCGGCAGCCGACTCAAAATAGCCACACCGTTATAGGTTTTTTGGCCGAAGAGGGCCAGCTCGTAGCCTCGCTCGCGGAATGGATCTTCGGGGAAGTCGTCATCGATCACTTTGGTCTCTTGCAAGCAGACCACATCAGGCTGCGTGCGGTCTATCCAGGACAGCACCCGTTCCAATCGGGCCCGTATGGAATTCACGTTCCAGGTAGCGACCCTCATATTGCGGTGCAGGATTGGGTGGAAGTTTCGGGTTGGCCATACCAGCTCCGCAGTCCACGCTGCGCGGCTTCGCAAGCCGCGGCTTCCGCACGTTTTAGATCGGTAAAGACGCCAAACAGGGCTGCTCCAGAGCCTGAAAGTGCGCCATAAACGGCACCTGCCTCCAGGAGCCAACATTTCAGAGCTTGCAGTTCAGGATAACGGCTGAACACAGGCAGCTCAAAATCATTGATCAGCTCGCGCTGCCAGCGTTCAGGATCATTTGACCGCACCACTTCGACCAGTGGAGGGCTGGGGCGTTCTCGAGGCTGCACTAGCCGGTAGGCTTCGGCTGTAGCCACTTGCAGGGAAGGGACTACCACCACCAAGTAGTAAGGAAAGTGGAAATCCGGGAGTGGATGCAGCACTTCGCCACGCCCTGTAGCCAAAGCAACTGGCTGAGGCCACAAAAAAAATGGTACATCTGAGCCCAAAGAGGCAGCAAGACGCTGCAAGGCTTCCGACCCGAGACGCACCCCCCAGAGACGACTAAGAACCCGTAGCGTAGCAGCAGCATCGCTAGAGCCGCTGCCTAGCCCAGCGCCATAAGGCACATACTTTTCCAGGTGCAACCGTCCCCAAGGCCGGCGTTGCAACCATTCAGCCAAGCCGTAGGCAGCGCGCACGCACAGGTTTCGGGCATCGGTTGGAAGCAAAGGATCCGAACACGTAAACGCAAAAGACGTATCGGGGGCTGCGTGGACCTGGTCGCCCCAAGGAATACGCAATAAGACCGTCTCAATGTCATGGTAGCCATCCGAACGCCGCCGGAGCACACGCAAGCCCAGGTTGATTTTTGCCTGAGCTACTTCCGTCAGTACTGCCTTTGAGGTTGGCTCCTGCACGTTGCAAAACGACACAACTTTATCGTAGCTTTGTTCTGATTAAGGGTTAAAGTACTAATGCCTTGCCTTTGATCTGACGCCTATCGGCCAAGTTTGCTACAATTTTGTTTTCTCGCCTTCCACACCAGTTTGAGGGTACGGACGATGCATCGTTACGGCACTTGGGTAGTCTTTGCATTGCTAGGAGGGTTTTTAGGGACGGCAGCCGCTCAAAACTTAGGCATGCCTGCCAGGCAAGCGGAGCCGGTTTCCGTTGAACTATTACGTCGTCTTGAGCCGCCTGGGACCCCTTCGGCACTCGCGCTCGAAGGCCCCATCGATCCGCATCGTTATCGGGTAGGCCCTGGCGATCAGTTTATGGTGACCATCGGGAGCACGCCACCCCAAACCTTCACCGTAGAAGTATCGGCTACCGGCAGTCTGGTCATCCCAGAAGCTGGGGCGCTAAACGCAAGCGAGCGCATACTGGCCGAGGTGCAAGAAGCTGCGCAAAGCTTGCTTAAGGCGTACTATCGCAATGTGCCGGTCGAGGTGACGCTGAGCCGCCCTCGCACGTTTTATGTGCATGTGACTGGTGCCGTACCGGTGCCAGGGCGCTTTCTCGCTTCTGCTACTGCCCGCGTTAGTGATATTCTGCAGCAAGCCTTTACTTCACCTCGTTTGCCTGAAGAGGAAGAAAAAGGAGAAAACGCTGCAGCCATTGGTTCGGCACGTACAGCGCTGCATGCCTTCTATCAACCTTCTTTACGAAACGTACGCCTGCATCACCGCAACGGGGAAACCGAACACCTAGACTTGGTGCGCTACTATGCGATAGGAGACCTTTCGCAGAACCCTTACTTGACCGATGGCGACGTAGTGGAGGTCCCTGCGTTTCACACGAACCGGGATGTGGTGTTTGTTTTTGGCGAAGTCCCCTATCCTGGTCTGTATGACTATCGTGCAGGCGACACGCTCCTAGACGTGTTGCTATTGGCTGCAGGCCAGGAAGGACTAACCCGATTCGACCGCGTTCGGCTAAGCCGGCCTGTGGCTGGCTCAGATAGCGTGCAGGTTATGGTTCAGGAGTTTGCGATTGCTGATTTGCTGGCAGATCCCGCTCGTGCACCACAGCTCAGGCCTGGAGATCACGTTCAGTTTTTGGTACATCGCCAGCCTTATGTCTTGGTTACAGGTGCTGTACGCTATCCTGGCTCCTATCCGATTGTCCATGGCCAAACCACGCTAGCTGAGCTCATTGCGATGGCAGGTGGACTAGCCCCAAAGGCAACCCAACGCTTTGCTTATATCGAACGCGGCCCCGCGTATCCGCCCATGGTCTCAGCAGGAGACACCAATGCGGTAAGCTGGCTTCCCAGCCAAGCGAGCAATTTGGATGTTTTTGCTAAGATATCTTTAGCCCAAAATTTGCAACAACGATGGCTGCTTGTGGATTTGGAAAATGCTTGGGCGGGACGTGGACCGAATACGCGGCTCTTTGATGGGGATCGCGTTTATTTTCCAGAAGACCGCAACAGTGTGCTGGTTGTAGGGCATGTGCCTCGGCCGGGTTACGTTCCGTACGTACCTGGCCAGTCTGCCCGTTACTATGTTTCGGAAGCAGGAGGACCTGGTCCGCGTCCACGCGGTATTTATGTGTTTAATACAGCCACCGGGCGTGTACGCGAGGGGCTGCAGACCCCGGTGGCTTCGGGCGATGTGATCTTTGTGGATGCCCAGCCTGCTCCTGATACGCCAGAAATGGCGCGTCTGGTCTTGGAAGAGCAGGCTTCACGTCGCCAAAGTCGCATGCAAACGGCCCAGGTGATTCTTTCCACCTTTGCCACCATTGCTGGAATCATCACTGCCTATGCCGCCATCACCCGCTGACGGTGCTGCTACGTCGAATTTGCGCACCTGGGAAGCGCTGCGTACGCTCTATGCAGCCCGTAAGCTGCTGTTGGGCGTAACCCTCACGGCAGCCATTGGTGCCGTCATCTTGGCCCTTTTGCTCCCCAACTGGTACCGGGCTAGCGCCCGCGTGCTTCCCCCTGCAGGCACCGCGTTTTCTCCTTTGGCTTCACAACTTTTGCGCGACCTTCCGGGCGCTCTGGGCAGTTTCTTGGGAAGCAGTACGCGGGATTATAACCGCTATCTCAGCATCCTGACCAGTCGTAGCCTGCACGAGCGGGTCGTGGATCAGTTCAACCTGATTGCGGTCTACAAGCTAGAGCGGGAAAAACATCCTCGTGAAGCAGCCCTTCGCGAGCTGCGTGACAACACGTCCTTTGATGTCGATCGCGACTTTGAGTATCTGGAAATCTCGGTCATGGATCGCGATCCTAAGCGAGCAGCCGACATGGCCAACTTTATGGTAGCTGAGCTCAACCGTATCAATGCCCAGCTGCTGACCGAAAACGCCACCCGCTACCGCCAGTACGTTGAGCGCCGTTACTATGAAGCTTTGGCCCGGCTCGACTCGGTGCTCGATGCCCAGCAGCGCTTTCAGGAAAAGTACGGCCTTTTCAATGTAGAGGCGCAAACGCGGGGACTTTTAGAATACATGGCGGCGCTGCGCGCGCAGGCTTTGGAGACCGAGATGCGGTATGAAGCGCTCCGCAGCCAGCTGGGCGATGAAAATCCCCAGGTACAGCTGCTGGCCGAAATGCGGCGTGCGGCCGAAGCGCGCTATCGCCAGGCATTAGCAGGCCAAGAACGGTTGCTGCCTGTGCCGCAGCGCGAAATCCCTGCTGCACTGCGGCAGTACCTTGAGTTGGAACGCGAACGGGTCTTGCAAACCCGCATTCTTGAAGTGCTTGCTCCGCTGTATGAGCAAGCACGCTTTGAGGAAGAACGCCGCGTCGAAGCAGTGCAGGTGATTGATCCTGCCGTTCCCCCTGTTCGAAAGGCCTGGCCTCCACGCACGCTTTTGGTTATTGGAATCACGCTGGCTGCCTTTGCGCTGAGTGTGCTTGTGCTCTTGGCGCGCGCCTGGTGGCAAGCGCAACGCCCACTGTTTGACCACTATGTCCTTACGATGCCAACCCGTCAGTCACAGTCATCCCCTTAGCATCATCGCTGTGGAGAAGCGGCAAAACGCCGGCCCAAGTCAGCGCAAAGCCGCTCCAAATAGTGCTGGTCAACTTCGTCGAAAGCGCTCAGGTAATTGGAGTCCACATCCAGCACAGCTAGGAGGCGACCTTCGGGTGTAAGTACAGGGACAACAATCTCCGACTGCGTCGTTGCCGAACAAGCAATGTGATCGGGAAAGCGGCGCACGTCGGGCACCAGCTGGGTACGCCGCGTACGCGCTGCAGCACCGCATACACCTCGGCTGAACGGAATGCGCAGGCAGCCCTGCGGGCCCTGATAGGGTCCCAAAATAAGCAGATCGTCCGAAACAGCCCGGTAAAAACCCGTCCAGTGATAGTAATCGAAAGCGTGATGGAGCGCACAGGCTACGGTAGCCATGGCTGCTATCCAGTCCGTTTCCCCTTCAAGCAACGCATCGATATAGGCCAGCACCGCCTCGTAATGTTGGGTGCGTTCGATTTCAGGTGCGCCCAGCGTTAACGGAGGGTGTATAAACTGTACTTCAGCCATAAGCGCTATGGATTTAAACGGTTCGCTGCGGTTCTCGGGGAGCCACCTGGCGGATGAGCTCACGTGCGCTTTCTAAGGCAGCTTCGGTCACTGCTGCCCCGCTCATAAGCGCCGCAACCTGATGCGCTCGCTCTTCGTCTGACAGCCGCCGAATGCGCGTCTTGGCCCGACCTGCCTCGAGGATTTTCTCGACCAAAAAGTGCACGTCGCCAAAGGCAGCAATCTGGGGTAGGTGGGTAATGGCAATAATCTGATGATAATTGGCCAGCTCGTGCAACCGCTCACCAACCCGATGCGCAATGGCGCCCGAGATGCCGGTATCGATTTCGTCGAACACCAGAATGGGCAGGCGGTCGCTTTTAGCCAGAATCGTTTTCAGGGCCAGCATGATGCGACTGACCTCGCCGCCTGAAGCCACCCGTACAAGAGGTCGAAGCGGCTCGCCAGGGTTGGTCGTGAGGTAAAACTCGACCTGATCCATGCCGGTCGCAAAGGCCGCATAACGTTCGGGCTCGCGGCCAGGCACAGGCAACATGATCCAGCCTTCAGGATCTGCGCGACGCGTAAACCGCACTTCAAACTGTGCAGCTGGCATGCCCAGCACGGCCAGTTCAGCTTCGATAGCACGCTCGATACGCTCAGCCACTTCATGCCGCTTAACCGAAAGTCGCTGGGCAGCTGCAGCGAGGTTCTGCAGTGCTTCCCCGAGCTGCTGGTCTAACCGTTCCAGTGCTCCTTCGAAATCCACTGCCAGTGCATATTGACGGCCGATTTCAGCGCGATGGGCCAACACCGCCTCGAGCGTTCCACCATACTTGCGCTTCAGCAGCTCCAGCTCGACCAGCCGCGACCGAATGGCTTCAAGCCGCTCGGGATTAAACTCGATGCGGGCGTTGTAATCCTGCAGAAACTTAGCAATCTCGGCCACGCTGATCTGCGCCGAGCGGATCTCCTCCAAGGCCTCCTCAAAGCTGCGGTCGATGCGCACCAAATCTTGCAGCTCATTGCGGGCTAGCACCAGCTGGTCGTGGACGGCATTTTCTGACTCATAGAGCATTTCATAAAGCCGGGCTGTGGCTTCGTAGAGGTGCTCCGCGTTTTCCAAGATGCGCAGCTCGGCTTCCAAGGCTTCCTCTTCGCCTTCTTGGGGTCGCACGCGATCGATTTCTTCGATTTCGAAGGCGTAGCGCTCTTTTTGCTCCTGCAGCTCCCGCCGGCGGGCCATGAGGGCTTCACGCTCGCGCATTAGGCGCGCAACTGTTTCGTAGTGCCGCTGGTAGGTTTCGCGCAAGCCGCCCAGGCTGCCAAAGTTGTCGAGCAGTTCTAGGTGCGTTTCCGTGCGCAGCAGGCTTTGGTGTTCGTGCTGGCCGTGCAGGTCGATCAGCAAGGCGGCCACATCGCGCAGGAGCTGTACAGAAGCCGGCGTATCGTTGATAAAGGCTCGGCTCTGGCCTGCCATGATTTCACGCCGCACGATAAGCTGCGGCAGAGGCTCAATGGCATTGGCCTCAAGCAGCGCCTTTAGACGAGGCGTATCGGCTTCGTCAAAAATCCCTTCGACAATCGCTTTTCGGGCGCCACTGCGGATCATGTCGGTATCGGCGCGCTCGCCAAGAATCATCTTCAACGCGCCGATCAGAATCGATTTGCCTGCACCGGTCTCACCGGTCAGAATGTTTAGCCCGCTGCCGAACTCCACCTCCAGTTCTTCAATAAGGGCGTAGTCGCGGATGTAGAGCGTGCGCAGCATGGCTGGCGAAGCGTTCAGCCTAAGGCTTAGCGATTGCGCCCGTGGCAATGCTTGTATTTTTTACCGCTACCACAGGGGCAAGGGTCGTTGCGTCCGATTTTTTCGCCCACTACGACAGGTTGCTCTTTGGCCGTAGGGTCCTGCCGCGCTGGTGCAGGCACTGCCTGAGGGCTACCGATCTTTACCCCGTAGGAGTCAACGCTTGCGTGCTGAACGTGAGCCCGGGAAGGATCCAGTCGTCGCGTACGAGCGGCAGGCACTGCGGGCCGCGTTTCAACCAGCGGTCCGGCCCGAAAGATGAACGAGATCGTATCGCGGTTGATCTTGTCGAGCGTCTGTTGGAAAAGGCGAAAACCTTCAACCTTGTATTCGACCAGGGGGTCGCGCTGGCCAAAGGCCCGAAGGTTGATGCCTTCTTTGAGTTCATCGAGCTCGCGCAAGTGCTCGGTCCAGTGCTCGTCGATAAAATGCAACAGGGCTACCCGCTCTAGCGCATTGTTGATCTCCTGACCACGTGTGCGCAGCGCTTCGTCGACGCGGGCCACTGCGCGCAGAATGCGGCGGCCATCGGTAAAGTCGACCACCACGCGCTCGGGGGTGTGTTCCAGTCCATCTTGGTTGAGAAACGCCTGCAGCCGCTCATAAAAAGGCTGCGCCAGCATCTCTCGCTTGCGACGGTAAAAGTCCAGTGCTGCTTGGTAGAGGTGATCCGTCACGCCATCTTCGCCTAGGCGTGCGAACGTTTCGCGGTCAATTTCGTAATCAAAAGCTAGTGTGCGCAGCACCTCCTCGCGCATCGCCTCAAGGTCGGCCTCTTTGTAGTGACGCTCAACAATTTGTGTAACCACGTCGCGCAGCATTTCGAGCACGTCGTGGCTGGTTCGTTCTCCCGTAAGGGCATGGCGGCGGCGGCCGTAGATTACGCGACGCTGCGCGTCGAGCACGTCGTCGAACTCTAGCTGTCGCTTGCGAATGGCAAAGTTGTTTTGCTCGACCTTTTTCTGAGCTCGCTCGATGCTCTTGGTCACCCAGGGGTGCGTAATGACCTCTCCTTCTTCCATTTTGAGCCGATCCATGATGCGGGCAATGCGCTCTGAGCCGAAAAGCCGCATCAGGTCATCTTCGAGCGAGACGTAAAACTGGCTTTCTCCGGGGTCGCCCTGGCGACCGGCACGACCGCGCAGCTGCAGATCGATTCGCCGGCTTTCGTGCCGTTCGGTACCGATAATGGCCAAGCCGCCCAGTTCCTTAACGCCCGGACCCAGCTTAATGTCGGTCCCGCGGCCGGCCATGTTTGTCGCGATCGTCACTGCACCCCGCTGGCCAGCCTGCGCTACGATAAGCGCCTCCTGTTTGGCGCGGTCACGGCGGGCATTAAGCACGTTGTGCGGGATGCCCTCACGCTTAAGCATGCGGCTGAGCATCTCCGACACTTCAACCGAGGTCGTGCCTACCAGCACGGGCTGGCCTTTTTTGTGGTATGCTTTAATTTTTTCGATCACCGCGTTGTATTTCTCCCGCTTGGTGCGGAAGACGAGGTCTTCGTGGTCAACGCGAATGACCGGCTTGTGCGTAGGAATGACGATGACGTCGAGCTTATAAATTTTGTAAAACTCCTCCGCTTCGGTAATGGCTGTACCCGTCATGCCGGCCAGCTTGTGGTACATGCGGAAGTAGTTCTGGAGCGTAATGGTGGCGTAGGTCTGCGTAGCTGCCTGGACTTTGACGCCCTCTTTTGCTTCAATGGCCTGATGCAATCCATCAGAGTAGCGACGACCTGGCAGCACGCGGCCTGTATGTTCGTCGACAATGAGGACCTTACCGTCCTGAACAATGTACTCGACGTCTTTTTCGTAGAGGGTGTAGGCACGCAAAAGTTGCTCAACTGCATGCAAGCGCTCGGCCCGCTCGGCATAGCGATTGTAGAGTTCACGTTTTTTCTCTTCCAGCTCTTTGCGCAGCAGGCGACGATCGTTTTCCAGTTTGTTTAAGCGCTTTTCTTCGGAAAGGTCAGAGCGCTGTGCTAGTTCCGTTTCAAGCTGCTGCAGTTTTTGCTGGTATTCTTGTTCGATGCGGGCCGTCTCCTCACCCAAGTCGGGCAGCACAAACATGTCGCGGTCCTGACCGGCAATACGGGCAATCTCGTCGAGGCCTTTTTCGGTGAGTTCAATGGTATGGTTTTTCTCGTCGAGGGCGAAGTAGAGCACTTCGTCCACGAACGGCATGTTTTTGGCATTTTCTTGCAAATAGAAGGCCTCGGTACGTTGCAAGAGCGTTCCCACGCCCGGCTCGGCTTTGAGCTTCATAAAGCGCTTATTGCGTGGGAAGCCTCGCGCTACCCGCAGCAAGGCCAGTCCTGCCTCTTCCTCAAGGGCTGCAGCCCGTTTGCGGTCGCCAGCAGCTTCGGCCTCGTCCCGCTCTTTAAGCTTTTGTTCAGCTTCAGCCACAAGCTGCGCCACGAGCCGCTGCTGCAAATAGACAAGCTTCTCGATGACGGGCTTAAGTTCAGTGAAACGTTCGTCCCCCGATTGGGGCACAGGGCCGGAGATAATCAGGGGGGTGCGGGCTTCATCGATAAGCACCGAGTCGACTTCGTCGACAATGGCATAATGATGCCCGCGCTGCACGAGCTGGTCGGGATCAATCACAAACGAGTGGTCGCGCAGGTAGTCGAAGCCAAACTCGCTGTTGGTGCCATAGGTGATATCCGCTTGGTAGGCACGGCGGCGGCCTTCGGAGTGGGGTTCGTATTTGTCGATAACATCGACCGTCAATCCCAAGAACTCATAAATTGGCCCCATCCACTCTGCATCGCGTTGCGCCAAATAGGGGTTGACCGTCACCACATGCACCCCTCGACCGGCCAGCGCGTTGAGATAGACGGGCATAACAGCTACCAGCGTTTTGCCCTCGCCCGTCTTCATTTCAGCAATTTTGCCTTGATGGAGCACAATGCCGCCCAGGATTTGCACGTCGAAGGGCACCATATCCCAGACGATCTTTTGCCCGCCAGCCATCCACTCCTTGCCCAGTAAACGGCGGCAAGCTTCTTTGACGACAGCAAAGGCTTCGGGAAGCAGCTCATCTAGCGTGTGCTCAACGCGCTCCAGCCATTCCTTTTCTAGCTCGTCGAGTTCGTCGTAGAGGCGCTCCCGCTCCTCTGGCAAAAGCGCTTCAACGTGGCCGTCACCGCTCATATCGGGCATCTCGCCCCGCAGTTGGGCCTCAATCTCTGCCTTGCGTGCCTCAATGTCGGCAACAGCTTCCCGGATGCGCCGCTTAAACTCATCGGTTTTGGCGCGCAGCTCCTCGTCAGTTAAGGCCTTAAACTGCTCAGCGTAGGCGTTGACCTGATGAACAATCGGCCACAGTTTCCTCAGCTCACGCTCGTTGCGGTCTCCTAAAAACCGCTTAAAAAAATCAAACATGGTAAGCTTTGCTCGCTACAACTATAGGCTCAAGGGCGATTGGACGCATTTAGGTACCGGCACTCTCACGCCCTGCGGTGCAGTCCGTTCCCTTGCCGCCGACTAGGCGTGCGGCTTACATGCACTTTGGACCGAAAGCCTGCTCCTTGCTTACCAACGCGTGTGCTCCTCGATGGGCAAGGTACTGTACATGAGGTGCAGCAGTAGGCCCGAAAGATCCCACCGGCTTGCCCGCTGCTCTTCGACAACCGAGCGAAACCGCCAGTCGTCAAACGTATCGTCACACAAATAGTCCGTAGCCCGCACAAACGTCGGCCGCCCATCCACGTACAGCCCCACCTGCCGATGCAAAGTTACTTCCCGAAACGTGCACAACCCTTGCGTGCTGCGCACCTGACGCACCGTGACCTGGCCCCATGGCGTATCGCTTTGCCAAACCTTCATACCAGCTTCGGGCTCCTGCAATGCGCCCATGCCCCGACACCCGCTTAGGAGCAAGACGAGTCCGCAACCCAAAATCCAGCGCATGGGTATTCCCAAAGTGTTTTAGGAAGCTAAAGTCTTGTATGAAGTTACGCCCAAATAGGTCCCTACCCCACCTGCCAAGGGGCATTTTTCTTGAGCAGCTGCTCAGCAGTGCATTAGCAGGTTAGGGCGCAAACAAACCAACGGATTTGGTGCGTCAATCGGCATCCATTAGGCGGGGGCACCCGGGCCTTCAAAAAACCAGGAGTAGAACACCTGTGCTCCGCGCCCGTCTTTGCAGCCGGGGAGCATGTTTTTCAAATTGCGTCATGCGCTGGCCAAAAGTGCGTTTCTTCACCACACTTGTGTTGGATGCCTACCGCAAGCGTTCCCTAACCCTTCAGGAAACCGTCGTGGTTTTGCGCTTGCGCAGAGGTATTCCTTATCCAAAGGATGGTAACCCAGAGAGATGTTGTGGCCTGGCTTTTAATTACGCTGGCGTATCACCTCTCGGAATAGCTTGGCCGCTTTCAGCGTCGAACAGGTGCAGCTGAGCGCAGTCCACGCTAAGCGGTACTTCGCAGCCAGGATCAAACCGTCGGCTAGCCTCTACCTGAGCCACGATCGGCGTTTGGCCCACACGGGCGTAAAGATGCGCTATGGCTCCCAAAACCTCAACCGTCTCCACTCGGCCGTGCATCATGGCCTCTTCGGGTAAAGCAAGACGTACAGCTTCAGGTCGAATCCCGAGGGTTACAGCCCGCCCCATAGGCAGCCCTGACCAAACTGCCTGAGGGAGCGGAATGCGCACCCGCCCATCTTCAGCAATAAACCAGTGCTGTTCAACACGTCCTTCCAAAAAGTTCATGGGTGGGCTGCCGATAAAGCTGGCCACAAAGCGGTTGGCAGGCCGGTGATATACTTCCATTGGTGTGCCGATCTGTTGCACGCGTCCTTGATTAAGGACCACGATACGCTGGCCTAGAGTCATGGCTTCCACTTGGTCATGCGTCACGTAGAGCATCGTGCGACCCAGCTCACGGTGCAGCCGGGCCAACTCGGCGCGCATCTCTACACGCAAACGTGCATCCAGATTCGACAGCGGCTCATCAAACAAAAACACCTGGGGCTCGCGCACAATAGCCCGTCCAACCGCTACGCGCTGACGCTGCCCACCCGAAAGCTGGTGTGGTCGACGGTTGAGCACTTGCTCTAGCTCCAACACCCGAGCAGCTGCCCGCACCCGGCGCTCAATTTCGGCTTTGGGCATGCGCCTTAGCTTTAGCCCAAAGGCCATGTTTTCGTAGACGGTCATGTGTGGATAGAGGGCATAGTTTTGAAACACCATCGCAATGTCTCGGTCGCGTGGGGGCACGTCGTTCACCACCCGATCGCCAATGCGAATCGTACCGCGTGAAACGGTCTCTAATCCTGCCACCAGACGCAACAGCGTCGTTTTGCCGCAGCCTGAAGGCCCCAAAAGTACCAGAAACTCGCCATCGGCTACCTCCAGCGTGACATCTGCCACAGCCACGTGGCCATTGTCGTACATTTTCCAGACATGCTCTAGCTGAACTCCAGACATAGCTCTGTGAAATTTGCTCGCTTGTAAATTACGTTGACAATCTTGAAATCATACAGCGCTACTTTTGGGTGCATTAGGCTCAGCGACGTATGTTTCGGCTAGGACTCATCGGCTATGGCGGTTTTGGCCGCTTTCTCCATCATGCTTGGCAGCAGATGACCGACGTGGCGCTGGTAGCGATTGCGGACCCAGCGCTGCCCAAGTTGCCAGCGGGCATTCAGGGCTACACGGACTGGCAGGCTTTGCTGACCCATGCAGACGTAGAAGGGGTTGCCATCGCTGCCCCACCTCATCTGCATGCTGCTATTGCTTGTGCAGCTATGGAGGCTGGCAAGCACGTATTGATCGAAAAACCTCCAGCGCTTACCCTCGAAGAGGTTCGCTGGCTTCAAGAAACCCAAGCGCGCACCGGTCGGGTGGCCATGGTGGATTTTGTGCTTCGCTATACGCCGCTGGTAGCGCTGGTGCACACCTGGTGCCGCGAAGGTACGTTTGGCCGGCTCCGTCGCGTAGTGGTCGAAAACTACGCTCAGGATGCTACCTTGCCGCCAACGCACTGGTTCTGGGATCCCAGCCAATCGGGTGGCATTCTGGTTGAGCATGGTATCCATTTCATCGACTTGGTACAGGGCTGCACATCGGCCGCACTGGTTAAGGTACAAGGGGCTGGGGTATGGCGCACACCTAGGCAAATGGACCGCATGCTGGCTACGGTTGTCTATGCCGATGGTTTGGTGGCCACGCACTATCATGCGTTTGCCGGGCCTGGGTTTTTCGAGCACACTTCGCTTCGCTTTGTCTTTGACCTGGCGCGCCTAGAGCTTACGGGTTGGATCCCGCGCAGCGGACATCTGGTTGCCTTGGCTACCGAATCCGTTGCCCAGCAGCTCCAGACCCTACCCTTTTTTAGGACCCTACGGCAACTGCCGGTAGAAGCCGTGCCAGACGAGTCCCGCCCTGAAGGCTGGGGTCTAACCAGCACCTCTACCGACCCGCATGTTTGCCGCTTCGGGGAGCACGCCTACAGCGTAGACCTGCTCCTCGAAGGCACGCTTGCGCTTTCGGCTTCCAAAGCCGAAATCTATCAAGAGGCCCTTCGGGCTGTTTTGCAGGACTTTGTGCAGGCCATACGTCACCCAGACCACCAGCCGCGCGTTATGCTGCGCGAAGGGCTGGTCAGTTTGCAGGTAGCGCTTGAGGCCTCAAGGCAAGCCGGACTGCCCGTAGGCTATAATGGAGCATAAAGTTGCCGCTTATCGATCCGATCAAACCACTCCACGAGTGGATAAACGGTGGGCGCAGCCAGCAGACGATAGCCAAAGCCCAAGAGCCGTACCAGTACCATATTCATCGGAATGACGCGCGTTGCCTCGAGGGCCTCCAGGTCGATCGTCACCCTGTAAGTTTCAGCAAGGCGTGCTACGTAAGCGTTCACGGCTTCGCGTGCTGCCTCCTGAAAAGCAGCTTCTGGATCTTTGGGTTGTTTCCGATCGAGCAGCCGGTAAAGGCGCCACTGTTGCTCCTCAGCAAACGGGCCTAGCACAGATCCGGGCGCAGCTACAGCAGCCAGCTCACCGGCCAATCCTAGCGTAGGGGCCAAGCGGTAGTCCAGCGTGTCGACAGAAGCGCCTGTGCAGCTTCCCGGCGTTTGCTCCCACTGCCGACGCAGCACGCTAGCCTCTGCTTCTGAGGCTAACGTTGCGCGACATAATTTGACGAGCCACAAGCGACCTTGCCAAGCCTGGCGCAGCGAATCGGCCAGCACACGTTGCATGCCACGGGCCAGATAAGCCGTGCGCCAAAGCTGCAGGTCCTGTTGCAACTCAAACCGGTATTCAAGCCCCCGCGCCCGAGCTTCCTCAAGCAAAAACTCTTCGGTAATCAGCTCCCAGAGCTTTTGACGCAGGCGATAAGGCACTGCTTCCACTGCCTGCACGGCAAAGTCTTGAGAAGCTAAGCGGTCAAGCACGTAGTCGAGGGATCGCTGAAACGTGGCTGCCTCAATCAAAGGCTGCTCCAGCGCATCGGATAGCGTGAAGCGCACCCCTTCCCAGTCCGCTGAAGCCAATCTAAGCGGCACACCTGATGGCTGTTGTCTTTGCTGAAGGGCGAGCTGCGTCTGGATGGCCTCAGCGAGCTGGTAAAACAGGCTGTCGCGCACACGCGCGGCTTTGCCCTGACCAAAGCGCGCCATAAACGTTTGGAAACGTGCCCGCTCGCGCCGCTGGCGCAGTATGCGTCCGGCTTCGTAGCGGACTTGCTCCCAGGTGTCGGGAGTGACCAGCACGGGCGTATTTTGGTCTCGAAGCTGCACTACGTAATAGAGGCTGTCGATACGTACAGGCGGACCGGTTTCGCCTGGGGCTTTAAGTGCAACGTAGAGGAGGTTTTCAAAGGCTTCGGCCAGCTCGCCCCATCGGGCTGTTTTGTACTGTCCAGCTTGGCCTTGCAGCTGCGCAAGCGAATCCCAAGTGCCCACTGGGTCGTGGGACCGCTGCACGATCTGATAGAGGTGGACCGCTTGCAGCGAATCAGGCAGCGTCAGGTAGGCGAAAGTCACCGGACGCAAGCGGCACCGCGCTACCGAGTCGATTTCGGCCTCTGTAAGCTGGACTGGTGCTTGTACCTCTTGGCGATAGAGCGCGTCGAGCAGCAGCATGCGCTCGATTTCTTGCAGGATCGGCTTGAGCGGTCGCTCCTGGTCAAGTCCACGCCGAGCCCCCTCTTGCGCCAGGAGTTCCTCGGCAATGAGGGCCAGCAGAAAGGCATGCTTGGGCACGATGCTCGTGCCGCTACGCTCTTTGCCGATCCACACGGCATGCTCATAACGCTCCAGGAAGCGCGCCCGATCGATGACGGTTTTACCCACACGAGCTAGCGGGGTGCGCAAATCCTGTTGGGACTGCGCTTGCGCAGTTGCGGCGGGCAGCGTAGCCAATAAGCCTAGGGCAAGCAGCAGCGCGTTCATCTGGATGCCTGTTCTAGTGCACGCACCAAGGGTTCCAGAGGTACCGAAGCTCCAAAAATTCGGCTATCGGCACCGGCATAGGGAATCACTACTTGGCCGTTCCATAAGTAGGCAGCACAGGTAAAAAGCACGTTGTCTACGCCCAATTCGGGGTCGCCTTGCCGCTCGCCTTCAGCGGCTGGACGCATGAGCGGCTCGATGCGTCCCACCACTGGCGAGGCTGTTTGCGCGAAGTCCAGCAGTGCGGCTGCCAGGTTGTACTCTCGGGCACCCTCATGGGTGTAGTGGCCTTGATGGTAGATCATCAAGAATCGCCGATGATCTAGCGCAATTGGAGGGCCACCGGCGCCAATCCAGGATTGGGCAAATTCTCTATAAGTATAGCTAGGAAGAAGCATGCCTCGGCTTTTCCAAGGGCCAGTGACCTCTTGCGCCTCAGCCCAATGGATCGTCATGGCGTCTGGCCCGGCCATAGGCCGGTGTAACAGCAGCCAGCGACCGTCGACGGGTTCTGGGAAGAGCGCTGCATTTTTATTGTCTACTTGGTTTAGCTCACCTGGAATTGGGCCATGTAGCTTCCAGTCCAGAAAATCCTGGGTCGAGGCCAGGCAGATTTGAATCCGACGCGGCGCCTTAGGGTCTCCGAGGACTTCTGTGGCATAGCCCGTGTAGAATATGTAATAGGTATCGCCCACGCGGGTGCATCGGGGATCTTCGACCCCCAGGTTATGGAAGTCAGCCGTGGCATCGACTACAGGAAACGGAAAGCGATACACGAGCTCCAGGGTGGGCGTAAGCAGGGCCAGTCCTAGGCGCGATGGAGCATGATGGCGCATGGGGTCATACGCTCCTTGAGCCCGGTACACTAAGGCCACAACGCCTCCGGCCTGCGCAATCTGCCGACGCGCCGCCCTTGGAAGCTTCCAGCGCTCTGCGAGCCGATGCCACTCGTCAGCTTCTGTGATCAAGGCCGCAGCCGGATTAAACACGACACGCGACTCCCAGGCATGCTGCGCAATGGGCTCAAGCACCGGTCGCCCACCGTGCAACCGCACGGGCACTACGGGAGGAGGTGTAGTAATCGTACGCATAGTCTTTGCGATGAGCGCTTGGGCTACGAAGAAACCTCTGCGGGACAGGTGCGCAGGTAGGTAAGCACGTCTGAGAGCGAGGCCCGCGCCAGGCCGACTGTCCGATCTGCTGCCCCATAGTACACATACAGCATATCGTTGATCACGACAGCGCCTTCCGGAAAAACCACGTTCGGCACATCGCCTTCCCGTTCAAAAGGGAGTTCAGGGGCCAACACAGGTTCTGGCGTGCGGGCAATGACGCGCTTGGGATCCTCTAGGTCTAGCAATGCCATACCCATGCGGTATACGTACTGCATATCGACGCCGTGGTAGAGCAGCAACCAGCCCTCAGGGGTTTCGATCGGTGTTGGGCCAGCTCCGATTTTTTTGGCTTCCCAAGGAAACTCAGGCCGAAGGATCACGTGCTCGTCGAGCGTGCGCAGGTGGCGTTCCCAAAGCGCGGCTGGGGGATGAAAAAGCTGCTCTAGGTCCTCGAAGTAGATCAGCTGGATGGAAGGCGCGATGCGGTGCAACATCGCAATGCGTCCGCGAATGCGTTTGGGAAAAATCACGGCATCCTTATCGGTCATTTCAGGGCCGACGATGCCATGTTTGGTTACGGTACGAAAATCCGGACTCGAGGCTAGCCCAATGCGTACGCACCCCGGCGTAGCAAAAGCTGGAGCACCCAAGGCGGTGTACGTGATCAGGTAGAGATCGTCGATGCGGCTAATGCGGGGGTCTTCGACGCCAAAGCGGTCGTAGGGCGCGTCTGGATGGATAAACGGCTCCGGTCGTACGGTAAAGTGCACCCCATCGCTACTATGGGCATAGCCGATGTACGACACATACGGCTCAAATCCCCAGGCTGGCTCGCCAGGCCGGGTTTGCTCCAAAGGCACACGCCGGTAGCCTGCCGGCACGCCCCGAAAGAGCAGGTGTACTTGCGCGCCGTCGTACCAAGCGCCTGGATTAAAGACCGCGCCCGAAGCCCAGGACACCTCTGGCATCGGGCTGAGAATCGGTTCGGGATGGCGTTGAAACAAGGCTACTACGGAACTAGTGTACGACATACGTTTCTGGGTTTTAGGCACTAGGGGTTTGCAACTTTTGGGGTTACTGTTTGGAGAAAACGCTCCAGCTCTTTCCCTTCTAGAATCTGGAGCCGCTCTTCGGTCAAGTTGAGCACCACGGCCACGGTATGGGCCGAGTCGGCAGTAAAAACGCGGTAGGCGTAACGGATCCCATTATGCAGAGTTTCAACAGGGGGTGCAGCGCGCGCCTTAAGCCAACGGCGGGCTGCAGCGTGCTGCTGCACTTCAAGTAAGGTGTAGAGCGCTTCAATGGTCGACTCTGCGCCGGCATTGTAGTTGATGGTTTCTGGGCCTTGAATGCCGTCGTATCCGCGACCGGTAGCGGGATCATACATGGGCAGGCCCGCATCGTTGTTGCCTGTAAGCCAGCTTGCAGCCAGCCCAGCCATCGTCGCATAGCGCACCTCGCCTGTTCGTTCGTAGAGCCGGATGAGACCAACGCTTACTGTGCGCACGGCATAAGCAATTTGCTCGTAGCGCCCAAGGCGGGTTGAGTCGTCGAGGGACATTTCTTTCAGCCAGCCGTAGACGAGCAGTCGTGGATAAAAGTGTTCGGCCTCACGGATGGCCGAATCGAGGTATCCGGCCTCGGCCAGCGCCTGCGTTTGCGCATTCCCCCAGCCGTGCCACAGGTCGATCCAGGAGGCATGCGCTGCATAAGGATGGCGACGCATGGAGCCGTACTGCATCAGGGCTATGCCTTCGGCAAGCTGGCGGATGATGCGGCCTAGCGTTGTATCGGGATTAGCCTTCTGGAGTCGTACCAGTCCGAGTAAGAGTTCACTCGAGGCATCGGCGCCGTAGTGGTAAACCAGCCATTCAGGCACGCTGCGGCCGCTTACGCGCCGCGTGCGCGGGTAGTGCACCAACCAAGTACGCTCTAGCGGCACCAGGGCCTGGCGCGCAGCACGCGCAGCTTGCGCAGCCAACTTTGGATTGCCCTGTCGCAGCACGTCGGCCGCCATGCCCAGCGCCCATACTGCCCGCGCGGCCCACCAACCAAACGGCTCAGCCCGACTATTGGGGTGTGTGGCGTTGATATCAAGCCGGTTGGAGTAGACAAAGTTGTAGAACAACCCATCAGGTCGTTGCATGTAGAGCACAAAGCGCAGGAGCTTTTCGGCTGTGCTTCGCGCAGCTTCGTCGCCGGTCAGCTCATACAAGCGCAGGTAGAGCACGGCTGCACGCGCGGCATCGTCCACGCAAGCCGCTCCTTCATCGGGGTCATCCACCCAATCATAGTCGGGGGCTTCAGCATAGATGTGCACGATGCGCAGCACCGAGTCGCCCCGGACCACATCCTCGCTCAAATGCTCCAGGTGGGCCAGATTGATCGAAAAGGTTGTTGGCTCTGGGCGGTTGCGCAGCTCGGTTAAGCAGCCCGTTAGCAGCACCAGCACCAGAGCGCTATGTAGGGTACGGTGCATTAGCCTTTGAGCCCTCCTGTGGCAAAGCTTTGGATGAAGTAGCGTTGGAAAAACAGGTAGGCCAACACAATAGGCAGCGCTAGCAGGAAAGCTGCTGCCAGTTGGGGTCCGAGCTGCCCTTCGGCACCGCCACCTACAGCAAATAGCGCCACCATCTGGGGCATCGTCATCCACTGCAGCTCACGCACGACCAAAATCGGCCAGAGCACCTCATTCCAGCTAGCCATAAACGTCAGGAGCCCTACCGTAACCAATGCCGGTATGGACAGCGGCCAGATGATGGTAAACAGGATGCGTAGCTCGCCACAACCGTCTATCCGTGCAGCATCAAGCAGGTCTTGTGGAATGGTGAGGAAGCTCTGCCGTAAGATCAACACCCCCGTCGCGTTCGCCATAAACGGCACGATCAGGCCCAACAAGGAGTCGGTCCACCCCAGCCGAACTACAAGCGTATAGAGGGGAATGAGCAGCAGCAGAAACGGCACCATCAGTGTAAAAAGCAAGAGGGTAAAAACGGCTTCGCGTCCACGCCAGTGCAGTTTAGCTAGTGCATAAGCAGCCATTGAGTTGAGCACCAAGGCTGAGGCTGTCACGGTAACAGCCACGACCACGCTATTCAGCAAGGCTCTGCCAATTGGAATGCGTTCAAAAACCAGGCGGTAGTGGTCTAGCGTCCACCGGGAGGGCCACAGCGTCAGCTCGGGAATCTCAGGCTCCGGCGTAAACGTGGCGATTGCCATCCAGACGAACGGATAGGCAAACACGAGCAGGCCAGCCAGAAGCAGTATGTAGAGGCCCAGTTGACGCATGGCTCAGCTCCAAGTGTCGGCTTCTACCAAACGCCGCTGCAGCAGCACCACGACCAGAATGATCAGGGCAAAACAAAAACCCAGCGCTGCGGCATAACCCATATGGTTGAAGTAAAAGGCCTGGTTGTAGATGTACAGCACGGCCGATAACGTCGCGTTTAGCGGTCCGCCCCCGGTCAAGAGGTAGGGTTCAATAAAGAGCGAAAAACCACCAATGGTCGAAAGCACTACCACCGTCACTATGGCTGGATTGAGCATCGGCAGCGTGACATGCCACCATCGTTGCCAGGCGTTAGCCCCGTCGAGCTCGGCTGCTTCGTAGAGGTGTTTTGGAATGTGCTGCAACCCCACCAAAAACAGCACGATGTAGAGCCCTACGTTTTTCCATGTAGCCATCAGGGCAATCGAAGGCATAGCCAAAGCCGGCGATACTAGCCAAGGCACAGGCTCGCCGCCCAGAGCCCGCAGCATGCGGTTGATTAGCCCTGTATCAAAAGCAAACAATTGCTGAAACAGAATCGTGATCACCACGCCCGAGACCACCACCGGCATAAAATAGGCGGCACGGAAAAAGCCCCGGCCTTTAAGCGGACGGTTGAGCAACTCGGCAAAAAACAAGGCTACAACGATCTGCAACGGAATGTGTAGTGTCAAAAACAGTCCCGTATTGAGCAGCGCTCGAAAAAACAACTCGTCGCGGAGCAAGCGCGCAAAGTTCTTCAGTCCTACGAATTCCATTGGGGTAATGATATCCCAGCGGTGGAAAATGAGCACAAAGGAAAACAAGAGGGGATAGCCAAAAAACACGACCAAATGCAGCAGGTACGGTGCCACAAGCAAATAGCCCCCCAAGCTGCTGCGTTTGCGTAGGCGCAAGCGTTCAGGAAAAAAAGCAGCTATGTCCTTCGGTTTACGCATTCCAGTCCAGAATCATTTGCATGCGGCGTAGAGCTCGGCGGGTTGCTTCGGAAGGGGTGCGCACGCGGTAGACAGCAGCGGCCTCAAATTCTTGCGCAATGGCATCCAGCAGCTCCTTCAGGTCCGGCACGCTATCGACGCTGCGTGTGTAGGCGGCCTGTGCAGCAAAGTGCGCCAGCAGCGGGTATTTCGCAAATACGGGAGCAAAGTAGGGGTCTTCCAGCAGTCCCTGGCGTACGGGAATCTGGCGGGTTGCTTCGAGCAAGCGGCGGTCAGCCTCCCGAGAGACCAGAAAGCGTACAAAACGCCAAGCGGCTTCGGGATGCCGTGTGGTCGCAAAAATCGCGATGTTCTTGTAGTCTCCGTAGGTGTAGACCGGGCCTTCGTGGTCATCAGGCACGGGGATAGGGGCTACCTCATAGCGCAACGCTGGGGGAGCATTTTTTTCCAGCCAGACAAGGTGCCAAGGGCCAGTAAAGTCGGTAGCCAGTTGCCCGCGGATGAAAGGCCCGCCTCCCCCTTGAAGCGACGTTTTGGGAAAAGCGCCCATGGCATAAAGCTGGGCAAAAAACGCAAACACTTGATTGGAAGCGACCGTGTCTAGGGCCAACTGACCTTGGCGATCAAACAGCGTGCGCCCGCCTGAGGCAGCGATGTAGAACGCATAGTAATCGAAGTAGCGTTGCCACCAGATGGGCCGGATATCGCGGTAGCCCATCCAGCGGTCTATTAAGCCGTCGCCGTTGGTATCGGCTGCAATCCGCCGGGCTGCTTCGAGGTACTCGCTGTAGGTGCGCGGAGGTCGCTGCAGTCCTACCTCCTCGAATAACCCTGCGTTGTAGAGCATCATGATCGGGTTGGTTTTCCAAGGAAGCTGGTAGACGTGGCCATCAGGCGCCCGAAACACCTCGTGGAGCGTGGGAGGAATGCGGCTGTTCCAGAGAGAATCAAACCCGGCAAAGCGATCCAGCGGTAGCAAAGCCCCGGCTTTGACAAAATCGCGCACAATGCCAGGCCAAATGTTGGAACACACATCAGGTGTCGTGCCGGCAACTACGGCGGCCAGCAGCACCTCTTCGCTCGACTGTCCGGCTGGAATAGGCTGCACGACAACCTGCACCTCGGGGTGCAGTGCGTTCCACTCGGACACCAACGTTCGGGCCAGAGCGACTTCGTCAGGGTTTGGGGCAGTCCAGTAAACCAGCCGTACCGTCCCGGCCTCTGGCGTCGGCAAGGGAAGCGTGCGGTGACAGCCCAGCAGCATCAGGGCACTCAACAGCAGCACGTGCCATTTTGGGTGATGTGCACTGGTGTTACCACGCATGGGGGTTAGAACGTAATGCCCAGACCTACAATGTGTATGCTGCCCAGCCGCCCACCGTCTCGATACGCGTATTCCAGCTTTGCTAGACCGCCTGCGTAGGGCAGCACCTGGTGCACGGCCAAGCCGGCCGACAGTCCGCCCTCGGCATCGGGGAGAAATAGCGCGTGGTAGCCTCCGCGCAGAAAGACGCGCTGTTGAAAGCTGTATTCCATGCCTAGATTTATGCTTTCGTAGTTTGCTGCGGGGTGCAACGCATCGGCCGTAAAGAGCACCTGGTGCATGCGCGTTTGAAGCGGCCGCAGCGCTATGCCAAACTGAAAGTTGAGCGGCAGGCTCCAGCTGTCCGTTTCATAATTTGCTGGAATACGGTTGTTATTGCCCTCGCGGGTAGGATCGGGGTCCACAAACGTGCGCAGGTTGCGGCCGCTAAGGCGCATGTCGGTGCCAAAGTTGTAAATCGCTGCACCCAACGTCAGCCCGCCGAAAAAGTCGGTTCGGAACTGCACGCCTAAGTCTACGGCAAAGCCAACGGCTGAGCTGTGCCAGATGCGCTGTTGGATGAATTTCCCCGTAGCCCCGATGGCAAAGCGATCGGTAATGGCGCGACCGTAGGAAAGCCCTATAGCCAGATCGGCGGCGTCGAACCGCTCTCCAGTGCCTTCAGGTCGATCTTCTGTCCGCACGAGCATCTCGGGCACCGAGAGCATGGTGACCGAAACACCTAGCGTGCCCAAGGGGCCTAGCTGCAGCGCTGCGCCCAGGTAGTCGAAGCTCACGTCGGCGAGCCAGCGGCTGTGCACAGCCATTGCCTCGCCACCTTCGATGTGGGCCAGGCCCGCTGGATTCCAGTAAAGTGCCGAGGCGTCGTCTGCAGCAGCTACAAAGGACCCGCCTAAAGCCATAGCCCGAGCGCCTACGCCAATCTGGAGAAAGTCGGCAGCTACGGTGCCCGCCTTCGAGACCGTCTGTGCCCTGACCGGCAGGCTCAGCACCATGACTGTTCCGGCCAGTGCCATCCATCGCATCAGGTGTCCGCGTCGCATAGCTTTAGCTACTTGATGACGGCAAAGCGTCCTACGTACTCGCCTACACCTGGCGCTTCAACGTGGAAAATGTAGACGCCATAGGCGAGCTGCATGCCGTCTTTGGTGGTCAAATCCCAGGCAAGTTGGCCGTTTTCGATACCGCCATAGTGCTCCAGCGTCTGCACATGCTGCCCAGAAAGCGTATAGATGCGGATAGTGCATACTGGCGGCAGGTTCATGAAGTAAATGCGCCGCTCGCCACGCCCAATGCGGTAAACACTGGCGGGCTCAAACGTGCTTGTAGCGACATAGGGGTTAGGAACCACGTAAATGTCGCGCAACCCCTGCCGGGCCTTAGCGGCATCAAAAGCCGGTGGCTGAATCGCAAACCGAATGTGGTCGCCTGTCTGGAACGGCTTGTGCGTGCGAAAACGGAAGCTGGTCCCAGAACGGGGTGGGCGATCGGGCTTATCGGGATCAGCTACGGGATCAGGAGGCAAAAAGCGAATAGCCCAAGAGGCCCGCCAGCGGCTACCTTGCAGCTGCGGCTCGCTGTCGGGCGTCTCGCCCATGACCAAAATGATCAGATCGCCATGATCGTATCGGCCGTTTTGCAATGCTGGCCGGTCTTCGACGATGATAAAGGGCTGTCGCTTGCCCGTCGTTAGGTTTTTAATGTAAAAGGGCGTAGGAATTTGGCGCATGCCTAGTGCAAGGCGCAGCGAGGTATCGGCGAAGCTTTCGGTAAAGTGCACTTCAAAATCTGCGGGAAGCGGCACGTAGCGCGCTGTGCCTACGACAGAGCTGGTCGAAGCTGGCTGCACGATTCCCGCATAAGTGGTCTGCTCATCGGTAAACACAATTGAACTGCCATCGATGCTGACGCCTTCAGGAACCGTAAGCGTTAGCACCCAGCCACCTTCGAGCACCGCCAGTTCGTTGAGTCCCACATGCAGCGTTCCTTCCTGCAACACAGCACCATCCTCAAGGCGCTGCACGTGGTAGACAGCCTCTGGCTGGTTTTGCCACAGGGCTGGGTTTTCGAACGTTATTTCATAGGTAGCTGGGCTTTGAATGGCTTCCGGTGCTACCAGCTGAAGTTCAACCGCTCCGGTACCCACGGTCTGTCGTTCGAATGACGCTATTTCAGGCGGCACGTAGCCAGCGGCAGGCGCACGAGGCGTAACCACAGCTGTATTCAGATCCAGGGCAACAACCTGCCCAGCGAGGTCGGTTTTGATGGTGGCTGTCGTCAGGCTAGGAGCAATGCCGCGCACAAAACCTTCCGGATCGAGCACCACGTTACCGTTTTCATCACGGGCTACGTAGCCTCGATCGTAAGCAACTACGGCGTAGTAGTACGTTTGGCCATTTTGCACGTCACGATCGATGTACACGTGGCGCAGGCCGGTATCGTTACCTAGGTCGAAGTGCACCCCATTGACTGCTACTGGATGCAACCCGCGGATACCATTTTTTAAATCAAACTGCGCGATTGGCTTGCGAAAAGTTGGGGTGCCATAAGCATCCGTGATCAGGAAGTTTTCATTGAAGTTAGGCTCACTAGAGCGGTAGATCAGGTATCCTTCGAAGTCGTTTTCTCGCAGGAAAGGATCAAACGACCGCTCTGCCACGTCATCCCAAATGAGTGTTACCTGTCCATCACCGGGGATAGCAGTTAGGCGCGGCTTGTCTGGCGGACGGGCAAACTGGTAGTTGGCATTGTAGATTTGCTGTACAGTCTCCTTTTTTCGGGCCAGCGAGGAATTATCAATATTGCGCGGACTGGCAAAATCCCGCTCTGCAAAAAGCAGCGCCATGGAGAAGCGTTCGGTCTGGCCTGGCTGTAGGGGGAAAGGTCCGGAAGAGAAAAACATGCCTAGGTTGCGCCCCCCTTCAAGCAGGATGTCTTCCAGCGGAGGCAGTGCCTGCGAAAAGACGCGGTAGTTTTCTTCGTCGTCGATCAGCTCGTAGCGGTGCACGTCGAAGATGGCAAAGCCCGTCAAGCCGATCTGATCTGACTCGTCTTTATCCGTAGCATCAAAGTTGCGTTCGCCGGGGGTGGGGCGCCCATCAGCTTCTCCACGGTCGGGGCCCGTATAGCCTGGATCGCCCGGGCAGACGCCGTCTTCGCCACAATCGTCATTCACTGGTTCACCCGGATCCCAAATGCCATTGCCGTTTAGATCGGTAAAGCCAACCCAGTTGAGGTTCTCATCGCCCGTCCACCAGCGGCCAGCGCGGTAAGCCGGGCGCAGCTCTAGGGGTCCATAAAAACGTTCAAAACGCTGCAAGTCGTAGTGCTGCGCTACATAGGCCCGGATAGCTTCTTGGCCTTCGATGAGTTGTCCTGGACCGCTGTCACGGCGCTCGTCGGTAATGCCGTCTTCATCGTTGTCAATGCCGTCGGTATGGTTGCCAGGTGACTCCAAGAAAGCATAGCCGGCCACGCCGACGGGTCCCCAGCGACCTGGAGTACCAATCCCATCAAAATCCCAGGCAAAAGCCAGGTCTAAGCGTGTGTTATAGGCCCCTTCGTCATCGCCAGAGTCGTCTGTGCCGCCTACGCCCCAGTCGATATATTGGGCATAGAAGATGTCTGGATAAAAAACATCGCACTCATTGGTGATTTCGTAGTGCCAAAAGATGACATCCTGGGCCAGCACGTGCGTCCACTGAAAGCCGCGTGTAGCCACTTCCAAGCCGAGCCCGCCGCGGGTGGTGTCTCCGCGACAGGGAAAGAAGCGATGGGGCGGCTGTGTCCACTCGAAGTCGTACGCATCATCAAAGACGAAATACGTTTCCAGGTCGGCATTTTGGATACCTCGGCCGAAGTAGCCATTCCAGTAGCCGGCCCATTCGATAGGTCGATCAGGCCAAGATGCAGGCCAGGTGCTCGGATCGTCGCTGCGGGCAGGGGAGGCTTGGCGTGGATTGGCGTAGCCTGGCAGCGGTGCCCATCCCCAGGGGACCTTAGTTACCGGGTCGCGGTCGATGAATTCCCGGTAGTTTGTGCTCATAGGATAAATCGTGCGCCCTTGGCTATCCTGCGTGCGGGCCGATACGATCAGGGCCACGCCGTCGACGTAAGATCGACCTGTGCCTTTAGGCCACTCGCCGGAGGGTTGGTCGGGCCAGCGGGCCACCTCGCCATGGTTGGCATAGAGCGTGCGCACGCGGTTGCCATCCATAATGCCCCATTGCGTCAGTCTCGGGTCGCCTTTGTTTGGGTCAGGCGTGCGCTGTCCATAAGCCGACGCGACCAGCAACAATCCAATCCATCCAAGCTTGCCTGCACGTACCTGCATTGCGCTAAAACGTTACGTTCATGCCCAGATTGACCAGCCGGGGCGCCGAGTAGAAGTCGGGCCGGCGTAAAAATTCTTCCTTGGTGTTCAATCCCTGCGGCTCACCGGAGTAGTAGCGCAAGTTGGGAAAAGCTCGTCCGGTATCGGTGTAGACCTGGATTTCATTGCGGTTGTCGAACACGTTGTAGATGCGGGCAAAGAGCTGCAACCCAACGGGTCCAAGCTGCCACAGCCGACTGGCGTACAGGTCAAACTGCACAAAACCAGGTCGCCGCGCGGAGTTCTCTACACCGATGCGCTCGTCGGCAATCGAGGGTGTATAGGGCAGGCCTGAGCCTAAGCGACCGACCAGCGTCACTGTCCAGCGCCGCACATCCCCTACACTCAAGCTGGTATTCAGTTGGTGGCGCCGGTCCCAGTCGAGCGGCACCAGTTGTTTTTCGGGCTCAATCCCGGCCTGCTCATCAATAAGCACAGCGCGCGGGTCACTCGCATTACCCCGCGCAATTTGGAACGTGTAGTCCACCGAAAGGCCAAAGCCGCCCGCCATGCGCCGTTCTAAGGAGACCAAAAAGCCTTTGACCTGCCCATAGTCGCGGTTTACGTAGCGGCCGTACTTTTCAAGCTGAAACGGTTCGTCAAAGCCTGGCGCAATAACTTCGAGACGTGTACCCAGCAGGTTGCGGATGTCCTTGTAGTAGAGGACCACATTTAAGCCGAGTACATCCGAAAAGGCCTGTTGCAGACCAATTTCATAAGCCGTAGTCTGCTCTGGCTCTAGGCCAGCATACCCGAAAGCGCGGCTTAGCCCACGTTCTGGATCGTAGATGTAGTCGGCATTTGTGTACAGGTAGTCAAACGCTGGCATCTGGAAGAAGTGGCCGTAAGCCAAACGCACCGCGCCATTTTCGCTTAGCGGGAACGACAAACCTAAACGTGGAGAAAGTTGCCAGCGAGCTGGTGCCGGCCGTCGCGGCGAAGTGCGTGGTCGGCTAAAATCTTCAAGTACTTCCCCCTTTGGATCGAAATAGTCAAAACGCAGACCGATATTTACAATGAGATAGTCGAACTCCATCTTGTCCTGCAGGTAAGCGCTCAGCTCGACAGGTCGGCGGTGGTAGTAGACATGATCGGGCGTGTGCACGGGCGGAATAGCAGGTTGAAAGCCGGTGGAGGGGTTGCGCTTGACGGAAAAATCGCGTACGGTTAGCGTATGTTGCTTCAGCTCAAGGCCGGTTTTCACCTGATGCCGCCGCGTTATTTGGCTTGTTAGGTCTAGGCGCGCTGTGAAGGTTTCAGTTTTGCGTTGGAAGTGCTGCATTATCGCGCCTCCGCGATAAAAAGCAAAGTTACCCCCTAGCAGGCGTAAGGCATCATCGCGGGGATAGCGAGGGTCCAAGGGGTCTTCGTAAACGTAGCTGCGCACCTCGTTGGTAAAGTAGGCCCCTTTGAGCTCCGCAAACGTACTGGCCGTAAACACCTGGGTGTAAGTAGCCAAAAAAGAACGAGAATCCCCATAGACGGTGGGGATGCCATTCGGGTTGTAACGGAACAAATGGTTGTAGTTTTGGCCCTGGTCTTGTTGCCAAAGCCCACTAAGCGTCAGCTTTTGCTGGCCAAACAGGCGAGCCGTGAGCTTAGCCTGAAAGGTGCGCTGTTCGCTCCAGTTCATCGAAACCAGTGCTGAGTCGCCCAAGGCTGGGACAAACACCTGCCGGCCGTTAACGGTCACGTACTGGGCACGGGGATCGCTTTGATCGACTGGTAGCACGATGCGACGGCCATAGAGATAGCCGTCGTTGCGCACGTAGCGTCCGGAAGCAAAAAACGTTAGCCCAGAAAAGCCGGGAAGCAGTGGGCCGCTCAGGTCACCCTGCACCGACCGCGCATGCATCGGAGAAAATCTGCCCAAGCCCATAAACAAGTCGCTATCCCGGCTTAGATAGTCACCCATATAGGCTCCTATCGAGCCTTGATAGCGCACGCTGCCTTCCCGCGTGACAATGTTCACCACGCCCGATTGGGCACTGCCGTACTCGGCATTGAAGGTGCCCGTAATCACTTCGATCTCCTGGATGGCGTTGTTTTCTACCTGGAAGGCAAACGAGCGGTCGTAGACATCGTTGATCTGGATACCATCCACCAGGTAGGCTACTTCGCCGATGCGTCCCCCGCGAAAGTGTCCTTCCACAACGCCAGCTTGCAGGTTAACCACGTCGGTAAAGGTTTCGACAGGCAATACGGCCAGCTCTTCGCGCGATACGGCAGCGGCCGTAGCCGTCAGGTCGCGCTGGACCAGTGGACGCGTTGCCGTAATGACTACTTCTTGCCCTACGAGCGCTTCTTCTTGCAGCGTAAAGTTGACCTCCGTCGTTAGGTTAATTTGCACGCGCACGTCTTGCACCACCTGCGTAGCAAAGCCAACCATCGACGCGCGCAGCGTGTAGGTGCCAGGGCGCACGTTAAGGATCACGTAGTAGCCTTCGAGGTCGGTCGAGGCTCCTTGCTGCGTTTCGACCACCAGCACATTTACGCCAGGGAGCCCTTCGCCCGTTTGGGCATCGGTTACGCGTCCAGTGATTTTACCGGTGGTCTGTGCCCAGAGTGGCAGCACGCCCACGAGTCCCCAGAGCCCGATCCAAGCAGCGCAACGCCTCATCATAACGCGTACATTCGCATAGTCTAACAAAAGGGGCTGGGAGCTGCGGCTTGCAGCTCCCAGCCCCCGCGCCTCACTTCACCAGCAGCATGGTACGGGTTTCTACGTAAGCTCCAGCCCGAAGCTGGTATAGATAGAGGCCTGCTGGCAGGTCGCGGGCATCAAAGCGCACCTGGTGTGTGCCTGCTTCGAGCAACGCGTCCTGAACCAGCGTAGCGACCTCTTGGCCCAGGAGGTTATAGACCGTCAGCGTAACACGGGTAGGCTGCGGCAGCGAAAAGGCAAGCGTAGTGCTGTTGCGGAAGGGGTTAGGATAGTTGGCATGGAGCAGAAAACGCTCGGGCCGACTGCCCAGGCTGCCCTGACGGATGCCCGTTGGCGTCAGGACATTGCCGCCAATGCGTACGATGCTGACGTCGTCCCAGTAGGTAGTGCCGGTGAAAGCATGCCAGTAGCGCAAACGCAACTCCATCCCCACCGCCCCAGCCTTCGGATACAACACAAACGCATACTGACGCCAACCCGACGAATCCACCCGCTCCGCCAACGGAATCACCTGATCGTTATAATCCCCATTCAAACGAATATCCACCCCACCAATCTCTCCCCAACCCGCCGCACCACTCTCCATCTGATTATACCACAACGCCGTCAACCCAATATTGTAATTACCCAAACCAATCGAATCCGGATTACCTACCCCCTCATACCGCACCCAAAAACTCACCAACACCGGCTCCCCAGCAACCACCGGAACCCGCTCACTGATCGCCACCGCCTCGTACTGCGCCGTACCCTGCAAATCCTCTATCCGCAACGCCCGCTGACCACTACGCACCGAAGCCCCCGTCACCGTCACCGCAAACTCCTGACCCTCAGGCCAAACCTCCAAACCCCGCGGAAAATCCGGCCACCAATAATACCAACCCCCACTGACATCCATGTTCGCATTAAAGAAATCCCCCTCCCAACCCGGCGCCCCAGCATCCACCTTCCGCACAAACACATCGTCCAAATACACCACCCCCGTAGCCTGCGAACCCTTCCGAAACACAATCCGCACACTCGCCGCATCCTCCGGCAACACCAACGACCCCAACGACGCATTGTCTATCCGTACCCAACCGTTCGTCGACGCCTCCTGCTGCGGCACATCCAACACCAACGGCCCTCCCAGCAAATCCTGACCCTGGGCATTGTAAAACTCAAAAACCAACTGAAACTTCTCCTCCTCCGTCTGCGGATTTACATTCACCCCCTCGGTCCATACCCAACCCCCCACCAACAACTCCAAATTCCCCGCAATCCGCGGCGTCCAGTTCCGAACCGCCTCATCCTGAATCCATGCCGACGAACCCGACCCCGAAAGCTTCAAACTCCACTCCGGCGTGCGCGAACGCTCCCGCGTCCACTCCGCACCCAAACCCTCCGCCCGCCAATAACTCGGAACACCCAACTCAAATCCCCCATCCGAAAGCAAATTAGGTAGTGCCGCGAGCACCTGGGAAACGGGCGCAATGAAGACGTCGTCCCAGTAGGTAGTGCCGGTGAAAGCATGCCAGTAGCGCAAACGCAACTCCATCCCCACCGCCCCAGCCTTCGGATACAACACAAACGCATACTGACGCCAACCCGACGAATCCACCCGCTCCGCCAACGGAATCACCTGATCGTTATAATCCCCATTCAAACGAATATCCACCCCACCAATCTCTCCCCAACCCGCCGCACCACTCTCCATCTGATTATACCACAACGCCGTCAACCCAATATTGTAATTACCCAAACCAATCGAATCCGGATTACCTACCCCCTCATACCGCACCCAAAAACTCACCAACACCGGCTCCCCAGCAACCACCGGAACCCGCTCACTGATCGCCACCGCCTCGTACTGCGCCGTACCCTGCAAATCCTCTATCCGCAACGCCCGCTGACCACTACGCACCGAAGCCCCCGTCACCGTCACCGCAAACTCCTGACCCTCAGGCCAAACCTCCAAACCCCGCGGAAAATCCGGCCACCAATAATACCAACCCCCACTGACATCCATGTTCGCATTAAAGAAATCCCCCTCCCAACCCGGCGCCCCAGCATCCACCTTCCGCACAAACACATCGTCCAAATACACCACCCCCGTAGCCTGCGAACCCTTCCGAAACACAATCCGCACACTCGCCGCATCCTCCGGCAACACCAACGACCCCAACGACGCATTGTCTATCCGTACCCAACCGTTCGTCGACGCCTCCTGCTGCGGCACATCCAACACCAACGGCCCTCCCAGCAAATCCTGACCCTGGGCATTGTAAAACTCAAAAACCAACTGAAACTTCTCCTCCTCCGTCTGCGGATTTACATTCACCCCCTCGGTCCATACCCAACCCCCCACCAACAACTCCAAATTCCCCGCAATCCGCGGCGTCCAGTTCCGAACCGCCTCATCCTGAATCCATGCCGACGAACCCGACCCCGAAAGCTTCAAACTCCACTCCGGCGTGCGCGAACGCTCCCGCGTCCACTCCGCACCCAAACCCTCCGCCCGCCAATAACTCGGAACACCCAACTCAAATCCCCCATCCGAAAGCAAATTCATAGGCGAATCGGCTGTCAGCCGATCCAGCAGCGTCTGCTGTCCCTTTGCAGACCAGTTTCCTATACCTAGGCATAGCAGGCTAAGCCCAATCACTCGGCCTGCTTGTCGTAGCAGTGTACCCATGGCTGTTCTTGGTTGGTGAATGGCTTATGCGAACCCGCTGCCGGAACGCGAAGCGGTTCCACCAAGGCATCGGGAAAGGCTTTATTGCTCTTGCCTAAGTTCTTGGGCGCATCGACGAAGCACGCACGACCAGTTCCGTAGGCACAACGATGGTGTGCTGGCCGCGGGCGTAGGGCCGCCGCGCTTGCGCGGGTTCAAGCAGCTCCACCAGATGACGCATGGCCAGCTCACCTAGCTGCTCTTTGTAAACCCGCACGCTGGTCAGCGGCACTGGCGCTTGCGCTGCACCCTGCACGTCATCAAATCCGACCAGCGCCATATCGTCGGGCACCCGCAGTCCAGCTTGGGTAAGCGCATCCATTAGACCTAGCGCTAAGGCGTCATTCGCACAAAAAACCGCTGTTGGACGCTCGGGTAAGTCCAGCAGCCGTGCGCCCAGACGCTGCCCCGTGACCCGCGTCGGCTCGGCCTCGGGGTCGACCACCACCAAAGCAGGGTCAAAGGCCAAACCCGCACGAACCAGCGCAATCCGATACCCTTCCAAACGATGAGCAATGCTGGGGTGACCCAAATCCGCACCAACAAATGCTATCCGTCGATATCCCTGCTGCAGCAGATGCTCTACGGCTACACGCGCTCCCCCTTGGTTATCAATGACTACCGCCGGCAACCCAACCGCTTCATAGTCGATCAGCACCACCGGTACTTCCAGTGTCTGCACCTCTGCTAAAAAATCCTCGCTCACTTTACCTGCCACCAGCAAGCCGTCAATGCTACGCTCCCGCAAAAAACGCGGCGTGTCCTCCCCTTTCCGATAGGCCCGAGGAATAGTGGTCAACAACACGTACAGGTTATGCAACCGCGCCTCGAACTCCGTACCTAGGAAAATATAAGTGTAAAACGGTTCACTGCGGGTAAAGTGATCCTCCCGGAGCACAAAACCAACGTTGCCGGTGCGCTGTAGCGACAGGTCTCGCGCTGCACGTGAGGGTTTGTACCCCAAAGCTTGGGCAACCTCAAGCACCCGTTGACGGGTAGCCTCACTCACATTGCCTTTGTTGTTTAGCACCAGCGAAACAGTCGAAATCGAGACATTGGCCGCACGCGCCACATCCCGAATCGTGCTTCGCGATGTACCCATAGACTTCTTTTGTTTATCGAACCGCTTTACTAAAGTAAACGCTCTTTTTTTATGTTGTCAAGGGGAAAAATTTGTCTCCTTACCTATCCTGGTGTAACCTGCTTTCCGCGGCCTCCGTTAAATGTTTTGTCATTTAGGCACGCTGCTAAGGTCGTCCATGCGTATCCGTTTAGCCCGAAATGCGCACGAGGTTGCCCGATGCTTTCCCGTACTGACCCAACTGCGTCCCCACCTCTCTCCAGAGGACTTCGCGCAACGCTTGCCTCGCCTGCGCCGGCAGGGCTATCGTTTGGCCTATCTAGAAGATCGGGGACACGTATGTGCCGTGGCTGGCTTCCGCATCCTAGAAATGTGGTCGCGTGGCCGTTTTCTCTATGTTGACGACTTGGTGACAGAGGCCTCGCAGCGGAGTCGCGGCTATGGAGCTGCCCTTTTAGCTTGGCTGGTGCAATATGCCCGTAGGCATGGCTGCCAACGATTGGACCTCGACTCTGGCGTGGAGCGTTCTGCTGCCCACCGTTTCTATGAGCGCTGTGGCCTTCAGGTTGTTGCCTTGCACTTTGCACAGCCCATAAGAAAAGATGACCGCGAACCCTGATTTCAAGCAGCTTGCGCAAGTGCGCTTTTCGCGATTTGCCGAGCACTATGTGCACAGCCCGGAACTGGCGTCACAGGATGATCTAGCACGCCTTTTGGCGATCGCTCAGCCCCAGTCGCACTGGCACGTGCTGGACGTCGCCACAGGAGGTGGGCACACGGCCGCAGCTTTTGCCCCTTACGTGACTCACGTTTGGGCTACGGATCTAGTCCCAGCCATGCTTCAGGCAGCTCAGGCCCACTTTGAGCGTCTAGGCTTGACGAACGTGTCGTTTCTTGTGGCCGATGCCGAAGCTTTGCCGTTTCCAGATGCCTCCTTCGACTTGGTGACGTGCCGCATCGCTCCGCATCATTTTCCCAATGTGTCCTGCTTTCTTCAGGAAGCAGCCCGCGTGCTTAGGCCTGGCGGTCTATTGCTCCTTCAAGATCATCTGCTTCCGGAAAACGAGGCCTGGGGAGAGGCTATCGATGCGTTTGAACGGCTGCGCGATCCTAGCCATCATCGGGCTTACAGCGCTACGCAATGGCAAGCCCTGGTGGAAGCAGCCGGGCTTTGGGTTGAGCACCTAGAAACATTAACCAAAGTGCATCCTTTTGAAGCGTGGGCCGATCGTCAAGGCTGCTCAGCAGAGCTCAAGGCAAAGCTTATCGCTTGGATGAAAACAGCCCCACCAGGTGTGCAAGACTGGATGCAGCCCAAAGCATGGGGCACACCAGAAGCCACGTTTCTAGGCCATTATGTTATCCTTTCTGCTCGCAAACCTGGCAGCGCCTAGCCAGCCGCGCGCAGCACGTCGAGTGCTAGACGGTTGTACACGCGTCGGTTGCTCAGGAGTCCAATGCCCAGCGTAAGCCCAGCGGCGCCCAATAATGCCACAGGCAGTACCCAAAGCGGCTCTGCAGGGGCTGTATCAAACACGCCTGCAGCCAACAGCGTAGCCGATCCACTGGCTAGCAAGACACCCGCTAGGGCTGCCAGCGTGCCCAGCAGTCCGTATTCCACCATCGTTATCTGAAGCACTTGACGCCGCGAAGCTCCCAACGTTTTGAGCAGGATGGTCTCTTCTTCGCGAGCCACCCGGCTAACGGTTGTTGCACCTAGGAGCACGATGATACCGGTCAACACGCTAAAAAGCGCCATGAAATGGAGTACCCGGGCCACCTGTTGGAAAATCTCATCGGCTACCTGCAGCACCAAGCGCAGGTCGATGGTCGAGACGCTTGGAAAGGCCTCAACGGCTGCACGCTGCACCTGGGGTGCAGCTTCACCGGCCTGCACGAGCAGGACATACATCTGCGGTGCCGCTTCAAGTACGCCGCGCGGGAAAAGCACGAAAAAGTTCGTCCGAAAACGCCGCCAGTCCACCCGTCGAAGGCTTCCCACCACCGTAGGGATTTCCACACCTTGCACATCCCAGACCAGTGTATCCCCCAGCGTCACGCCCAGCGCTGCAGCAATTTCTTCCTCAAGCGACACAGGCGGCATAGCTGTACCTGGGGCTACAACCGGGGTAAAGGCACCTGCAACCAGGGTTTCCGTATCGGTCAGGTGATCCCGATACGACGAGCGGTATTCGCGTCGGAAGGCCCATCCCAGCCGAACGGTTGTATCAGCCAGTTGGTCAGCAATACGACGCCCATTGACTGCGGCCAGACGCATAGTAACAATCGGCACTTCTTCAACTACCGAGAGGCCATAGGCTTCTATGAGCTGGCGTAGGCTGTCGCGCTGATCGGGTTGCACATCGAAAAACACCAGGTCGGGCCGACCAGGGCCACCTGCTTGTCGCACTTGTACCAGCAGGGTCTGCTCGATCAGCAGCACGAGCACCACCAGGAATGTCCCTAGCCCAAGAGCCAGCATCAGTACCGACGTTTGGTTGTTTGGCCGGTACAGGTTAGCCACCCCTTGCCGGAGTACATAGGGCCAGTAAGTGGGCATGATGCGCCGCAATAGGCTGGTCAGGCCACGGGCTAGCAGGACAAGCCCGCCCAAAACGAGTATGAGTCCCAATGCATAGGCAACCCCCATCCACGGCTCCGGGGCTTCTGCTATGGCAAAAGCTGTCAGTCCTGCTAGTAGGACTAGCCAAGCACCTCGGTAGAGCCAGTCGCGCTTGACCGGCACTGGATCAACCGAGGCTTGCAACGCCCGCAGTGGCGTCACCCGTCGCACCGGAAGCAGCGGCAGCAAGGCAAAAAGCAAGGTAAAAACAGGACCGCCAACCAACCCCAGCAGTACTGCTGAACGCTCGATTTCTAGGGTAACTTCGAGGGGCAAAAAATTGACCAAAAGGCGCGCAAGCAGCGCTTGCACGCCCAAGCCCAGCAGCGTTCCCAGCAACCCGGCAACTGCACCCATAGCCAATGCCTGCAAAAGGTAGACGCTAAAGGTTGCCCAAGGTGTTGCCCCTAAGCATCTGAGCACAGCCACTTGGTCAAGACGCTGCCGAACGTACACATGTACCGCACTGCCTATACCAATACCCCCCAAAATCAGCGCAATAAAGCCAATGAGTCCTAGGAAACGGTACAGGTTGCGCAATACCTCATCCCAGTTTTCTCGGATTTCCTCTACCGTATCAACGCCAACGCGCAGCGGCCGCAAGCGGTCGCGCAACGCTTTACCCAAAGCTTCAGCGTCTCTGCCGTCATCAAATCGAAAGTAGATCGCATATTCTGCCCGGCTGCCAAAGCCAAGCAGTAGCGTATCGAGCATTGCCAGCGGCACGTACACACGTGGGGCGGCCAAAGCCATAATGGCCGACTCGGAGGGCGTTTGCACCAGACGCCCAAGGATAGGATAGCTTCGTCGACCAATGCGTACCGAGTCGCCTACGCGCACGCCGTAAGCGTCGAGCAGTGAGCCATCGACCAGCGCACCGCCTTCCTGCAGGTAACGGTCGGCTGCTTCGGGCGGATCGGTCTGCATCTGTCCATAAAGCGGCCAAGGGCCCCCAACCGCCCGTACGGAAACGAGACGTACATGGCCAGTACGCGGGAAGTAGGCCATCGAGGTCAAGTAAACTACCTGGGCCTGCTGCCCTCCAATCGTGTCAAGCAGTAGGCTCAGGTCATCAAAGGGTGCATCGCGCTCCAGCCGTAAATCAGCTCCAAGGAGTGCGCGTGCCTGCGCATCTACCCCTTTACGTAAGTTTGCCCCCACACCATGCAGGGCAACCAGTGCGGCAATGCCCAGCACCATAGCCGATACAAAAAGCAGCAGGCGATGCCGGCTCCCCCGACTGTCGCGCCAAGCCATGCGTAGCGCCCAGCTAAGCGAAAAGGTTGCTTGTTCAGCCATGCTGTGCAGCCCGAAGTGTTGTGCGGTGGAGCACGTCGGCCGTCATACGTCCAGCACGTAGCTGCAGGATGCGTCCGGTCCGTTGCGCCAGTTCCAGGTTATGGGTAACGATAACCAGCGTCGTGCCTGCTGTGGCATTGAGCTCAAACAGCAGAGCTTCGATAACAGCGCCGGTCTCTGCGTCTAGGTTGCCTGTAGGTTCGTCAGCAAATAGGATGCGCGGCTGATTCATAAACGCTCGGGCCAGCGCTACCCTTTGCTGCTCTCCTCCAGAAAGCTGCCGTGGGTAGTGGTGCATTCGATCGGCAAGCCCTACCCGTTCGAGCAACGCCATGGCACGTTGGCGCGCCTTACGGTCGCCCTGTAGCTCAGCCGGCACCATTACGTTCTCCAGCGCCGTCAGCGTAGGCAAGAGCTGGAAGGTCTGAAAGACAAATCCCACCAACCGATTACGCAGAGCAGCCCGCGCATCTTCGTTGAGCACGGTTAGATCATGACCGTCCAGCCACACCTTTCCCGACGTAGGCAGGTCCAGTCCGGCACACAAGCCCAGCAAGGTCGTTTTACCGCTGCCCGAAGGACCCACAATCGCGCAGGTTTCGCCTTCAGTCACGCTAAATGAAACGTCCTCTAAAACGGTCAGCACCCGCGAGCCGCTCTGGAAGGTTTTGGTCAGATGCGCAACCTGTAACATCATGATATCGACATGGGCCGTAAAGTGTCTGTTATAACGCTTTGGCTTCTGATAGTTCTGGGGATAGCAGCTTGCCGCCGGGCTTCAGGACCTGCCGTGCAGTCCGAAACACAGACCGATACCCTGGCAACGCAACCTACCGATACGCTGCAAACCAGGCAGGTGATCACGGTGCTTGTGCTGGGCAACAGCCTGGCAGCTGGCTATGGCCTTTCACCAGCCGAAGCCTTTCCGGCACTGCTCCAACGCAAGGTCGATTCGCTAGGCTGGCCCGTGCGCATCCTCAATGCTGGCGTTAGTGGCGAAACATCGGCCGGAGGCCTGCGCCGCATCGACTGGCTCCTCCGAGAACGCATCGATATCCTTATCCTGGAGTTAGGGGCCAACGACGGCCTGCGCGGCATTGATCCAGAGATCACGCGACGTAATCTGCAAGGCATCATCGACAAAGTGCGGGATCGCTATCCAGAAGCGGACATTATCTTAGCCGGTATGCAGATGCCCCCAAACTTGGGCCCAGACTACACTGCGGCATTTCAGGCAATTTATCCCGATTTGGCTCGGGCAAACCGTGCACACCTGATTCCTTTCCTGCTTGAGGGCGTGGGCGGCGTCCCAGAGCTGAACCAAGCTGACGGGATCCATCCTAAGGCCCAGGGCCAGCGTATTGTAGCCGAAAATGTTTGGCGCGTTTTGCGCCCGGTTCTGGAAGCACGCCTCGCTACCATTGTTTAAACCCGTGCCTTTTGATGCTGACGCAGGTAGTCCATCTCGGCTTTGAGCCTAAATGCTTAGCGCCCGCGTGTTGTGGAGCTTTTGCAGTCGCAGCGGTGCTGTTCTCCGAGTGTCTTAGATCACAGGAAGGGTAAGCACTACATGGTGGCTAGCGCCATCCTGAACTAGGGGAATCCGCACGTGGGTTGACGCAAAACGCAAAGCTTGGCCATCCAGCCAGACGTGGGGTTGTGTGCCTTCGCGACGGGCCTCGATGTGGTATTCTGTGTTACTTTGGGGGTGCCGATAGGTGAGCCGATAGCCTGGCCATGCCTTGGGCCAGCTTAGGCGCAACGTCAGCCAGCGACCTGCCTCGATGCCAAAGCCGATGATCTCTTCAAGGAGCACGCGGTACATCCAGCCCGCCGATCCAGTATACCAGGTCCAGCCGCCACGTCCTGTGTGCGGCGGTTCGGCATAAATGTCGGCTGCTAAAACATAGGGTTCTACTTGGTAGCACCCGAGGTCGTCGGGTGTTTTTGTCCGCGTTACGGGGCTAATCCACGTCAGCAGCTCGGTCGCCCGATCCAGCTGTCCCATCCGGGCCAGTGCCTGCACAACCCACAAGGCAGCGTGGGTATACTGGCCACCGTTTTCGCGAACGCCGGGGATGTATCCCTGGATGTAGCCTGGATGTGGGTGCATATCCTCAAAAGGTGGGGTCAGTAGCCGCACAAGTCGCGCAGCAGGATCGATCAGATAGGTTTCTACAGCGGCAAATGCCTGCTGTGCGCGTTCGCGTGAAGCTACCCCCGAGAGTACTGCCCATGCCTGAACCAGGGCATCAATTTGGCAAGCTGGTCCTTCCCGAGTGCCTAGCGGGGTTCCATCGTCAAAGTAGGCCCTCCGGTACCAGGCGCCATCCCACCCAGCCGCCTCCAAAGCCTGCCGGAGCTGCTCGCGATGAACCTGGTAGCGAGCTGCCCGCTCCTGTTCACCCCGTTGCTTACACAAGGGAATAAATCCATCCAGCACAGCATAGAGCAAAAATCCTAACCAGACGCTTTCGCCACGCCCTTCGATGCCTATGCGGCTCATGCCGTCATTCCAGTCGCCGCTACCCATAAGGGGCAGGCCGTGCGGGCCTGTTTCTAAGGAGCAATCAATAGCTCGCAGGCAGTGCTCAAAAAATGACGCAACCGGCCCTGCTGTTGGGTGCACGATCTGCTCGGTTACTCCTGGCGGCAGCAGCGGTCCTTGCACGAACGGCACAGGCACCTCCAGCAGTGCTTCATCGCCGGTTACTTGCAGGTAGTGCAGTGCAAGATAGGGAAGCCAGAGCCGGTCATCTGAAAATAGGGTGCGCACGCCTAGGCCTTCGGGATGCCACCAGTGCAGCACGTCGCCCTCGGGGAATTGATGGGCTGCATGCAGCAAAAGCTGCTGTCGCGTCCAATCCGGGCGTACATACACCAAGGCGGCAGCATCTTGCAGCTGGTCCCGAAAGCCAAACGCACCGCCGGCCTGATAGTACGAAGAACGCGCCCAAAGCCGACAACTGACGGTTTGATACAGTAGCCAGCCATTGGCCATCAGATTGAGCGCTGCACAAGGGGTTTGCACCTGGAGATGCCCACGGAGTTCTGCCCAGAACTGCTGCACTTCCGCTAAAGCCTGCGCAACTTGCTCCGGTTGGCTGTAGGCCTGAGCTAAACGTCCAGCCTCGGCTTGGCTTACGGCTTCACCTAGCAAAAAGATGACCTCGGCCTGCGCTCCTGGGCTCAAGGACAACTGCACCTGCAGGGCTGCGCAGGGATCTAGGCTGTCTCCAAAACGAGCCTTAAGATGCCTGTGGTGCGTCAGCGCTTCTGGCGCTTCAGGTCGACCTGCAGCACCAAAAAAGCTGCGGCCGTCGCCGCTAGCCCACACAGCAGCTGCTTCTGGGGCAGCGCAAGCCATAAATGCTACTGGACGGCCTTCTTTTTCCGCCAGGATCATCCGATTCGTCGGGGAGTAGCGGGTGCGTATGCCGGCGCGATCGCTCAGCGTTTCGCCCAACACCCAACGGGCTACATAAAAAACCGAAAGCAGGCGTGGCTGCAGGCTTTGATTGTGCAGGCGCAGGCAAATCAGCTTAACAGGAGCGCCTCGGGGCACAAAGCAGCAAACTTCCTGCGCTAGTGCTTGGCTGTGATGCCGAAAGCGGGTGTAGCCCATGCCATGCGTTACCTCATACGGTGCTGCGACAGGAGCCGGTGCCGGAAGTGGTGACCAATAGACGCCTACCACCTCGTCGCGCAGATACAATGCTTCGCCGCAAGGGTCAGCCACTGGATCGTTGTACCAAGGCGTCAGCCGATTTGTCCGGCTATTTCGCGTCCAGGTGTAGCCTCCCCCCCGCTCGGTCACGATGAAACCCGCCTGTTCGTTAGCCACCACATTCACCCAGGGCATTGGTGGCAGCGCTAGGGTGCCCTCAGTCTTAGGCCTTAAGCGCACCACGTATGCATCGCCCGTCTCTGTAAATCCCCCCCAGCCGTTGTCGTAAACCAGCGGCGCTGTTGGAAGCGGCCCGACGCCTTCCGGTGTTGCGCTTCGATAAGGAGCGGACCGAAAATGCTGCACTGCAGCAAAAATTTTACGGCGTTGTCCTTTGCGCGACGGGCCAAGCTGCGTTAGGCTGCAGCGGAACTGCTCAAGGTGTACGGGCAGTGCATAGTGATCTTCAAGCATGCCCATGCCAAAATGTAATTCTTTGCTGCCTTGAGGCCTAAGCACGATCTGGGTGCGTAAACACAAAATCGGATCAAGCACATTGCCGGTAGTTTCGCTCAGCCGAAACGGTCCTGAGAGCGCCTCCGGTATCCTTAGTGTGTGCCCGCGTCCTAAAAAACGCCGTCGATCGGTCTCCCAGGTTAGTTTGCCCTCGTGACCGTAGATTAAATGGACCAGCGTCCTACTGGGCTCTTCAGGACTGCGCGCGCGGCGCCAAACTGCCAGTCCATCAGGAAGGGCGGCCGTCTGCATAAAAAGCTTCCCAAACGCAGGGTGACATGCGTCAACGTAAGGATCGGCCAGTACAGGCTCGGCATAGCTGGTCACTTCAAGGTGGCGGGTGCAGCTGGTGTGGTTGATGAGCCGCAGCCGCCGCACTTCCATCATTTCGCACAGCCACACCTCCAGCATAAGCTCAAGGCCCCCATCCTGACGCACCAGCCGCCAGCATTCTGGTCCTTGGTAGAGGGTGTACGTTTCCGGCTGCCAGCCGCTTGGACGCAATCCGGCCGACCAGTACCGCCTCGTTTCCAAATCCCGTATGTAGAAAAAATACCCTACTTCTGGCGCAGCCGGATCTGGATGCCAGCGCGTGAGCAGCATTTGTTCCCAGCCTAGACCACCCCCGCCATCATCACCCAAAAAGCTCCAAAGCTTTCCTTGACGGAGCAGCCAACCGCTGCGGTTGATCCAATTGGCCTCATCAAGCCACTGAGGTAAAGCAAACAACATGGGTTTATCCGGCTAGACCACTCCGAAGCAGTACAGGGAGATAAAACCGCTGCAACCCCAGAAACAACAACAGGACTGGCAGGATGGTGACAACCGACCCAGCCATCATCAGCTCGACGTCTTGCACGTGCTCGCCCGCTAAGTTGGCTAATGCAACCGGCAACGTGTAGTGCGTGTGCTGCGTCAGCACTACCAATGGCCACAGAAAGTCATTCCAAGCCCCCAAAAACGTAAGCATCCCAACCGACGCCAGCATGGGACGGCTAAGCGGCAAGGCCACGCGCCAGAAGATTTGAAACTCTGAAGCGCCATCCATTCGCGCAGCTTCAATTAGGCTCAACGGTAAGGTGCGCATAAACTGATACATCAAGAAAATGCCCAGCACGCTGGCCAGGTTAGGCAGGATGACGCCGAGGTACGAATTGATTAGCCCCATAGCCCGCAGCATCAAAAAAAGCGGCAAGATGGTGATGTGGATGGGAATGAGTAAGGCCATAAGCAGCAAGCGCAGCAGCGCTTCCCTACCACGAAAACGCAACACGGCAAAGGCATAGCCTGCCATGGCGTTAAGCAACAGGGCTCCTAGCGTAATACTTCCCGAAATGAGCAGGCTGTTGGCCAAGTAGCGGGCCATGTGAAAGTGGGCAAAAAGGGTTGCGTACTGGACCAGTGTAGGGGTATCGGGCCACAAGGGAACCGGAGAGGTGCTGGCTGCACCAGAAGGCATAAGCGAAACGGCAACCATCCATCCCAGGGGCAGCAGCGTCCACATAGCGAGCAGGACGAGCCCCGCATAGCCCAGAAGGTGATGGCCTAAGCGTATCCAGCGGTAATTCATGACCTATGTTGACGCCAGAGCATCCAGGAAAGGCCGAGCATCAAGACAAACAGCACGAAGGCCAAGGCAGCCGCATAGCCTAATCGCCACCACCGGAAACCCTGCTCGTAGAGCAAAAGCACCAGCGTTAGCGTGGCGTCTAGCGGACCACCCTGCGTCATCACGTACGGCTCGGCAAAAACTTGCAGGTAGCCATTGGCCGTAATGAGTCCAGCCAAGGCAATCATCGGACGGAGGGCAGGCAGCGTCACGTAGCGCAGCTGTTGCCACACGCTGGCCCCGTCCATTCGGGCAGCATCATAAAGCTCTTCAGGGATAGCCTGCAGTGCAGCCAAAAAAATGAGCAAATCATACCCGTAGTTTTTCCACACCGCCATCAAGATGAGTGCGGGAAGTGCCCACTGTGGATCCCCTAGCCAGTCGATGGGTGGCAGCCCTAACCAAGCAAGCGCTTGATTTGCTAAGCCATAGCGCGCGTGCAGGAGGTAACGCCACACGATAGCCACAGCCACTAGCGAAGTCACAACAGGCGCAAAGTAGACCATACGCCAGAAAGCTTTCCAACGCACAAATCGTTGATGAATCCACAAGGCAGCCCCAAGGGCTAAGCAGAGCGTAAGCAGTCCGCCCAGACCCACAAAAATCAGGGTATTTTGCAGTGCTTTCCAAAAGCGCCCGTCTTGCAACAAAGCCAGGTAATTGCGTAATCCTACCCATCGAAGGGCTGCCGGCTCGGCAAAGGTGTAGAGATCAAAATCCGTTAGGCTAAGCATCCAGGCAGCAAGAGCCGGCAAAAACAAAAAAAGCAACACCACCGCCAGCGCTGGGGCTAAAAACCAAGTAGCAGCTCGCAACTCAGTCCAGGAGCGCTTCATCGCGGTACGGTGGCTATCCGACGTCTTTTTTCCAGTATCCGGTCTACCTCCTGATCCAGGCGTGCTAGGGCTTCGTCGAGTCCCAAAAGACCACTTGCCGTGGCTTCGGCGTAGTAATGAATGCGAGCTGCAATCGCTTCCCATTCTGGGACAGCTGGCAACGGCTCGATCCGCTCGAGCTGCTGCCAAAAACCTTCAAGCTGCTGGTCACGCTGCAGGATTGCTTGCTGCCACACCGAGCGACGTGGTGGCAGATTGCCAGTTAGCCTATAAAACTGCAGCTGCACTTCTGGCTGTGCCCAAAACCGCACCAAGGCCCAAGCCGCTTCTAGATTACGGGTATTTTGGAAAATGACCAGGCTTGATCCACCAGCCAACGAAACACCCGGCCCCTCAGGTCCAGGTAGCGGCGCGGTTGCCCAACGCAGCGCCAGTGAATCGGGCAACCGCGCCCGCAACTCTCCCACACTCCAAGGGCCACTCCAAAACATCGCCAGTTGTCCCCGAGCAAACTCATGGTACAGGTTGCCCAGCTGCGTAGCACCAGAGCGCGGGACCAAACGTGCGTCAACCAGATGCACATAAAACGCCAGCGCACGTCGGAAGCGCTCATCCCGGAAGTTGCCGTAACGCCCGTTGCCTCCCAGCAGTGTGGCGCCTTGTTGCAACCCCAGAATGACTACGGGAGACCAATCCGGCAACAATGCCAACGCAAAGCGAGCATTGACCGGAGGTGCCACCAAACGGTGCAAGAGGCGCTCCCAGCCAGCCCAGGTTTGCGGCATGGTGGCATAGCCAGCCTGTTTCAGTAAATCGGTGCGATAAAAAAGGACGCGCGTGTCTACGTACCAAGGAAGACCATACAGCCCTTGGGGTAAGCGGTTGGTTGCCCAGATGCCTGAAAAGTAGTCCGCTGTATCCAGCCGATCCCGAACAACCCACGGCGTTAGCTCCACCAACGCCTGCAGTGCTGCAAACTGGGGCAGCCAGCTATTGCCTATCTGGGCCACATCGGGCAGTTGTCCTCCAACGTAGGCCGTGACAAGTTTTTCGTAAGCTGCCGACCAAGGGATTTGCTGGAGGGAGACCTGGATGCCCGGATGCGCTGCTTCGAAGGATTCAAGCAGGGGAGCTACCTGTGCTCCTTCACGGCCAAAAGCCCAAAAGGTCAGCTGCACGGTCTGCTCCGGTTCATGACAAGCAGCTATTCCGGCTAGGCAAAAAAGGACGACCGCCCTCACCAATGGCGCTTGGGAATATGCCGCACGCGAATAGGGCCAATCGCCCATAGCGCAGCTTGTTATTCCTGTCGGTTGTGAATGACCACGCGCAGTTCAGGCAGGGTTATCTCTTCGAGCCAACCACCGGTAAACCCAGCCCGCTGTAGGCCTTGTACAACGTAAGGGCTCTGACGCATCAGGCGCCAGAGCAATTCACTTCGGTAATTTTCTGCCATAAGCAAGATAGGGCCTTGGTCGATTCCCAGATAATCGGTATCGAACCAACCTAAGCCAGGAATGACCCGTCCATGCTTAAGGGGCACATCGGTCACCTGAAACGTCGGGTTAAACGCGTCCAGAAAGCCGTATTGTCCCCACAGCGCTTCGCCATAGCGTGCCTTCATGGTTTGCAGCGCGGCCAGCGCTAGCTCGGGCGTAAAGGGCAGTGAACCTCCTACAGCTGTAGGGGCAAGAGTCCCATCGTCCAGAACGTAAACCAAACTGGCGCCACGCGCTGCATAGCTTCGAAACGTGCGTTCCTGCCCACTAAGCACCAGCGTGGTATCTATCGGGCCGTCGCAGGCGGTTAGCCCCCATAGGTCGGGACCGTAGCCTTGCCAGCGGCCTGGGTTATCTATGGCGTAAGCACGCTGGGCTAGCGTAGCCCGACGGCTGTTCTCGAAGTAATCGATGCCCTTTTGGCGCATGTAGGCATCCTGAATACCTCGAAAATCAATCCATACATGGCTATACTGATGCGTAAAAAGTGGGCTGTATTGCACAAACGTCTGTCCATAAAACGTCCCCCACTGGTAGGTCTGCGTCCAGGCTTGCCAAGCTTGGGGTGCTACAGGAAACGTCGGTGAGCCCAGCGCCAGCACGTAAAGCAGCATCGCCTCGCTGTAGCCTGTGTAGTCGTGCGTGTGATAACCGCGTTCTGGATACCAACCCATGGCAATGAGCGGTGCCCGCGGCTGCATCCAATCCCACTCTACGCGCTGAAAAAGTGAGTCGGCATAAGCCCGAATAGCCACCTCCAGCGTATCGCTGCCGTCAAAGTAAACCTGCGTAGCTAGCACACCGGCCATCAGCAACGCGGTATCGATCGAGGAAAGCTCGACATCCCGGAAGCGGTGTCCGGTATCCATCTCCAGAAAATGGTAGAAAAACCCCTTGTAGCCAGCCGTACCGGAGGCAGCTGGACCTTGGGGTGCTTCCCATAAAAAGCGCAGTGTGCGATAGATGCGCTCGGCGGCTTGCTGGCGGGTGATGTAGCCGCGCTCTACGCCTACCAGATAACCACTCAGGCCGAACCCGACAGCGGCAATACTTGAAAACGAAGGCGTCGGCCAGCGATCGGGAATCAGTCCGGTCTCCGGATGGGCGGTTTCCCAAAAGAACGCAAACGTACGGGCCTGAAGCGTATCTAAAAACGCATCTGAAGCTTGCGGGCTGTCATGCTCCAGCCTGCAACCCATTCCCCCAAGCCCTACCAAAAGGACGCCAATCCATCCCCATGGAAATCTTTTCATCACCTTGATCGAATTGTACTTTGGGCCAAGACCTCAAATCGGGCTTCGAGGCCTTCTGCCGACGAAGGTCCCACTTGCAGCGTAAACCATCCAGGTTCCACCACCCATCGATTTTCCAAGCCCCAAAAACGCAGGGCTTCGACGGGCAGCTCGAAAGTCACGGTCTTTGTTTCTCCCGGTGCAAGTGCCACGCGCTGAAAGCCTTTGAGCTCACGCACCGGACGGGTGACCGAGGCGGCTTCGTCGCGCACGTAGAGCTGCACTACCTCTTCTCCTGCCCGCGTTCCCGTGTTGGTCACTTCCACGGTAAGGCGCAACGTATCCTGCAAACCTAAGCGGCTAGAGCTCAGGCGCAAATTTCGATAGGCGAACGTGGTATAGGTCAGGCCGTATCCGAAAGGATACAGCGGGCTCCAGTGCACGTCGAGGTACTTTGAGGTGTACTTTTCTTCTGCACGCGGCGGTCGACCCGTTGGTTTATGGTTGTAATAAAGGGGTTCCTGACCGGTTGCCCGTGGGAACGATACCGGTAAGCGGCCACCTGGGCTAGCCCGACCCAAAAGTACATCTGCCACAGCGTTCCCCATCTCAGAGCCCAGAAACCAGGTTTCCAAAATGGCTGGTGCAGCTTCGGCAAGATAAGGAATAGCCAAGGGCCGGCCGTTCATGAGCACCACTACCACGGGCTTCCCTGTCGCCAAGATGCGTCGGGCCAGCGCTTCCTGAGCCCCAGGCAACGCTACCGAAGCCCGACTGGCAGCCTCGCCGCTGAGCTCTCGGTGCTCACCGAGCACTAAGAGGACCACATCGGCCTGCGCTGCTACCGCCACGGCTTCCGCAAACCGACTGGTGTCGGGGCTTAAAGCAGTGGCAACAATTTCCTGAAAACCGCCTGGCGGCGCCTCAGGATAGCCCGGGGCATAGAGTACCCGTGTCTGGGGCAAAGCTGCCCGAAGGCCTTCAAGGATCGTTACGGCCTCGCCTGGCCGACCCGTTGCTGCCCAAGGTCCCAGCACACTCGCTGAATCGGTCGCCAGCGCGCCAATAACGGCCAGCGTACGTAGCGTATCGGCCAAAGGCAGCAGGTTGCCCTCATTCTTAAGCAGCACGATGGCTTTTGTAGCCACTTCACGGGCTAAACGCCGATGCTCCGCGGCCAACAACAACCGCCGCTCACGCTCCGGATCACGGCAATAGCGGTAGGGGTCTTCAAAAAGTCCCAGCCGGTATTTCACCCGAAGCACGCGTCGCACCGCTTCATCCACGACTGCCTCTGGTAGCCGACCCGACCGCACCTCCTCGGCCAGCTTGTGCACGTAAATGCCGCTAACCATGTCCATGTCGACCCCAGCGACAAGCGCTTTACGACCTGCTTCGGCACTGTCGGCCGCAATGCCATGAAAAAGCAATTCCCAGATAGCCGTGTAGTCGCTCACCACCAGACCTTCAAAACCCCACTCCCCCCGAAGTACATCGGTCAACAGCCGCCGATCGGCCGAAGCGGGGATGCCGCCAATCTCGTTAAAGGCCGACATCACAGAAAGGGCCCCTGCCCGAACAGCAGCTTCAAACGGGGGCAGGTAAACCTCCCGAAGCGTACGCTCAGAGAGGTCTACCGTATTGTAGTCTCGACCGCCCTCGGCACCACCATAAGCTACAAAGTGCTTTGCACACGCCATAATGGTGGAGGGCTCGCGCAGATCCTTCCCCTGAAAGCCGCGTACGCGGGCAGCTGCCATGAGCGATCCTAAGTAGGGATCCTCTCCACTGCCTTCTACAATGCGCCCCCAACGTGCATCCCGCGCAATGTCGACCATAGGGGCAAACGTCCAGTGCAGCCCGGCCGCCGAAGCTTCAAGCGCGGCTACACGAGCAGTTTGCTCAGCCAGCTGGGGATCGAACGTGGCTGCTTCGGCCAGGGGTACAGGAAAAATCGTTCGAAAGCCATGAATTACATCCAACGCAAACAGGAGGGGAATGCCTAGCCGGCTTTCCTCAACAGCTTGCCGCTGCAGCGCACAGGTTGCTTCCGCACCAAAAAGATTCATAACAGCCCCAACCCTCCCACGACGCACAGCATCTGGATCAGCAGTCATCACAACCGGTCCTGTTTGCGCCAACCCTCCATTGTAGAGGGTGAGCTGCCCAAGTTTTTCTTCAAGCGTCATGCGGGCCAGCAGCGCTTCGATCAGAGAATCTTCCCGGGCTTTTTCTAGCGACTGGGCCCGAGCCGTCGTAAAGCCAATCAGCGTAAGCAGGAGCACCAGGTACAGGCGCAACATAGGTCATTAGATTTATGGTTTGAGATGAATAAGTAGACAGTTTGCTCGCATCGAGTCCCCACGCAGCTCAAGCAGTAGGGGACCTGCCGGCCAGCTCGTAGCCTCTAGCACCATGTGCTGCAAACCAGATGGTTGCCAATGCGGTGCATAAACCGCCACCACACGTCCCAGCACATCGTACACGGTAACCCGTGCTACCCCTTCTAGAACATACTGCACTTCGAGACGCCGTGTAAACGGATTAGGGAAACACCGGAGCGATTGGGGGTCGCAGGTGCCAAGTGGAGCAGCGGATGTAGATACAGGACGAAAACCTGCCCGTGCTAATCCTTGCACAATGGCTTCGTGCGTCATCATGCGCCGCCAGATGGCACCTGTGCGCAAGTTCTCGATCATGAGCACTATTGGACCCTGATCGATCCCTAGGTAGTCGGTTGCAAACCAGTTTTGCTGCACGTTATAGGCATCCCGAAAACCATAGGGCCCCCATAAGCGGTTGCGGTAACGGCGGTACATGGTGCGCAAAGCCCAGAGGGAGGCTTCTGGTGTGAATACAATTGAACCGGCAGGGGCTGTGGGGGCCAAGGTACCTTCGTCGTTCTGGGGCGGTGGTGCCCCTCGAGCTAGATAACCTCCGGGCACATCCGAAGCCGTCAATCCCCACTCGTCAGCGCCGTAGTTCGGATAACGGTTAGGATTAGCCAGGTGATAAGCCTGCTGGGCTAGCGTAGCCCGACGGCTGTTCTCGAAGTAATCGATGCCCTTTTGGCGCATGTAGGCATCCTGAATGCCCCGAAAGTCAATCCATACATGACTGTATTGGTGTCCAAAAAGGGGTGGAAATTCCACAAAACTGTAGCCGTAGTGCGTAGCCCATCGGTAGGTTTGCGTCCAAGCTTGCCAAGCTGCCGACGGTAAGGAATCTGCGGGAGCGCCAAGGGCCAGCAGATAAAGGATCATGGCCTCGTTGTATCCGGTCCAGTCATAAGGCAGAAAGCCGCTCTCCGGCGTCCATCCCAGTGCCAGTAGCGGCATGCGGGGAGCAAACCAGCGCCAACGGACGCGATGGTACAGCGAGTCGGCCAAGGCACGAATGCGGACTTCTTCTGGCTCCTGACCATCGAAGTACTGCCGCACGTGAAGCACTCCAGCCAGGAGTAGGGCTGTGTCGATCGTAGAGAGTTCAGACTGCCAGGCCCTTTGCCCGCTTTGCATGTCCAGAAAATGATAGAAAAAGCCCTGGTAGCCCGTTGCATTCGAAGCCGCATGCTGAGGTGCCTTCCAGAAAAACTCCAGTGTACGCAGGACCCGCCCGCGCCCCTGGTCCCGAGAAATCCAACCCCGATCAATGCCCACGGTCAACGCCGAAAGCCCAAAACCCACGGCCGCAATGCTGGCTGGACTTTCAGGACGGCTTCGGTCTCGGATAAGGCCATTGGTCGGGTTGGCCTCCTGCCAAAAGTAGGTAAATGCTCGGCGCTGCACGAGCTCCAAAAACGCATCTTCCAGACCGGCTTGAGGGGTAGCCTGAACTGGAGCGCTGTCGGAGCTCACGCGCCCCTGAGCATCCACGCTGCGCAGCACGTAGGTATAGGTCTGGCCGTTACGAACCGCTAGGTCGGCATAATCTTCGGGTGGGACGACTTCGGCCAGCAAGTGAAAAGGCAACGCCTCCTCATCTTGGCGGTAGACACGGTAGCGCACAGCACCAGCTACCGGCTCCCAATAAAGTACGACACTGGAATCGCCGGCCACCGCACGCACGCCTTGGGGCGGTGGCAGTGGCGTCCCTTCAAGATCATGGCTAACAGCTTCAACCCGCCCGATCCACAGCTCACGTAACCCATACGTGGGCTTTGCACCAGCTTGCAGGCGGAAGCCGGCTACGCGAGCAGGATCAAAACGACCCAGGGGGCCAAAATCACTCCAAGCAATCCGGAAAATTTGCCAGCTGTTGGGATCGCTATCGATCCCGTCGTTATCTACAGCCAGCAGGTAGCGATCACCTAGGCTGGGGGGACGGGACGGGGTGCGGATAACTTCTACACGCCACGTAGGGCGCAGCCGACCTGTTTCTGGCTCTGGGGTAAGCACCTCGAAATATTCACCCACTGCGCTGAGCGTCTGATCGCCATTGAGCTCCTGGTATCGAAACGGCAGCTGCGTTCCGGAAAAGGTTTGCACCATAAAACGGGCAGGATGGGCTGGTAAGCCAACAGCTGCCTGCGAGGTATCGAGGGGAGCATCGGCAAACGTGATCCAAAGGTCTTCAGGATAGCCTAAGCGTGGCAACTCAGCCGGAAGCGCCGACACGTAGCGCACCGACAACGCCAGGTCTGTCTGGCTACCGGCCTGCCAGCCGCTACGGACCGCGTTCCATCCTATCCCTGCAGCTGCCCTGAGCGCCACTGTAGCCGTTGCATGGCCTTCTTGATCGATTAGGGCAATTTCAGGCAACCAAACGCCCGGCAGTGCAGCTGGCGCGTTGAGCCACAAGCGAAGCGTGTCGGGCGTTTGCAAGTCGCTTAAGCGCTCAGGCTGATACATGACCAGCTGCCAAAATCCTCCTTCAACATGCTGGAAGACCAGCCGAGCTACTGCTTGTCCATCGGCAAGCGTGCGCAGCGGCAAATATCGGTTGCCAGGACCGCTGAGGACCAAGGTGTCGCCCCCCCAAAAACTGCCCGTTGAAGCAGCTTCATAGGCTGCCCCTGCGGTCCCTTCCCACAGCGTCCATGTGGCCTGTTGGGCCCAAGCAGTGGGCAGCAGTCCTCCCCATACGAGCAGCAAGCCGAGCCATTGCCACATAGACGCGCTTTGTGATTTAATGAGGCTCAAAAGGCAATGCTGGCACTCAACCGGTGAATTGCGCTCAAATGGGCATGGCTAGCCCAGGCATAATCAAACTGAAAGCGCAGCTTCGCTACTTCGTACGACAGACCCATACCCAAGGTTAATCCCAGCTCCGAATCCTGCTCAAAGAGATTTTGATAACCCGCCCGCAAGGCCAACACGTTCATCAACTGCCATTCAGCACCTAGGCTTATGCTTTCGGTGTTGAAACTGGGTTCAAATGCATCGGCAACAAGCAGCAGCTGCTGCCCCGATCCAAGCTCGAGCGGCAACCCCATCCCGACCCGAAACAGGATAGGGAGCTGGTAGCTTTCGGTGTGCAAAGCGGCCGGCAGGTTGCTATTGTCTCCATGGCGATTGGGGTCCTGATCGTAGCGCACACGCAAATCCCTTCCATCATAACGCCCCCGCGTGCCGAAGTTCGATAAGCTGGCGCCCAAATAAGCCCGAAAGGGCAGCTCGTAAAACACGCCTACATCCAAGGCCAACGCTGAGAGGCTACTATGCCAGATCGTCTCGTGTAGCCACTTAACCTGCACGCCTGCGCTAAAGCGGTCCGTCAAGCGGCGGCTGAAGCCCAACCCCAACACCAGCTGCTCGACCGTGAAGCGCTCACCCGTACCCAGCGGCTGCTCAACCGTGCGCACCTCCATTTCGCCCGAGTTTAGCGTAGTAAGTGCCAGCGAAAGCGCACTAGACCCTAACTGCACCAAAGCTGTTGTATACGTGTAGTTCAAATCGGCCAACCAGCGGCTATAGGTTATGGCAACGGCCGAGCGTTCCAACGTAGCTGGGAGTCCTGGATTAAAGTACAAACCAAAGGCATCGACCGTTACGGTGACACCTGCGTTTCCCATAGCTGCCGCGCGTGCACTGGGCTCAATTAAAAGCACTTGCCCGATCGTGGTAGCCACTTTCGTCTGCGCCAAGGCACTCAAGCTGCTCAGCATCAGCCCTCCTGCCAGAGCAATCCAATAGCCACGCTTCATAAGCTTGAAGGTCGGTTTTGCTATTTGATGACAGCAAACTTACCAATGTATTCGCCCACACCTGGTGCTTCAACGTGGAAGAGGTAAAGCCCCGGCGCGATTTCCAAATTGTCTTTGGTACGTAGATCCCAGGGCACCATACCGATGCTGGAGCCGTCGTGATGGAGGGTCTGCACGAGCTCGCCACGCACAGTGTAAATCCGGATTGTGGCACCTGCCGGAATGTTGCGAAATTCCAGACGGCGCTCACCGCGTCCGCTTACAGCAAAGCGTTCAGGTTCAAAAGCCGCAGCGGCTACATAGGGATTGGGAACAACATACGGCTCCTGCTCGCGAAGCTGATCGCGCGCCTGCGCAGCATCCACGTAGGCCCCTTGGGTGGTAAACTCGAAGACGTCTTCTGCCGTTAGCGGCAGCCGCATGCGGAGTCGATACACGTCACCTTGACCGGGCGGCATAGCGTCAGCAGGCGTACGCGCAGCATCGTAGAAGATGCGCCAGGTAGGGATCAAGGGGCCGCCTTCGCGCTCCGGCAGCAGCACTTCGATAAACTCTCCGTCGGCGCTGAGCGTGCGGTCTCGGTTTACATCCCGAAAGCGAAAATCAAACTGCCACCTGCCGTCGGCCGTGATCACCTTGAAGTGCGCTGGCGTAGCCGGCATGCCAATGGCCGCGCGTGACGTGTCGAGCGGCTCGTTGGCAAACACAATGAGCAGGTCCTCTGGGTAGCCAGGTCGGCGCAGATTTGGGGAGCGCGTCCTTTGATACAAAGGCCGCAGGCGCACACGGGTTTGGCTCTCAGCCGTAAATCCGCTGGCCAGTGTATCGACCTCAGGCCAGAGGGCTGTCTGAATGACTGGGAGCAGACCAGCTCCAACTGGTCCCGTGCCCGCCCCCTCAAGGTCTCGTCCATGCTCGAACAGCACTTCACCTGTGGTAACATCTACCAACCGATAAGACTGGGCGCGAATGCTGTCGGTGGGGGCGTCAAACGTCAAGCGAAACACATGCCCCTCGGGAACGCGGTCGGGGTGCACTACGCGCAGCTGCACTGTACCCACGCCACGGCCAGATAGCTGACGCAAGCTCCCTTCGACTACCGCACCTGGAATATATCCGGGTACCGGGGGATTAGGCCTTACAGCCACCACATTACGTGGCAGGATCGTACCGCCGCGAACCGTGCGCGAGACCGAAATGGCATTCTCGGAAGGATAAAAGTTAAACGGCGGTCCCACACCCCGGTCGTAGGCGGTTACGGCGTAGTAGTAGAGCTGACCATTGATGACTGTTGAATCCGTCCAAACGTGCCGAATGCCGTTGTCTTCGCCCAACCAGTACTGCACGCCCTGCACCGCCAGCTCCGAAAAACCCCGAATACCATTAATCAAGTCAAATTGGGCAATCGGCCGTCCGTTACCCACGGGTCCCCCACCCCGAGCATCCCGAATAAGCTGCGCATCGAGAAAGTTAGGATCGGTGGCCCGGTAGATCCGGTAGCCTTCAAAGTCGCGCTCACCTGTGACCGGGTCGACAGCTGTTTCGGCCCGATTGTCCCACATGAGCGTTACGAAACCATCGCCAGCATAAGCCTGAACGGTTGGCGCTGGAGGCGGAGTAGCAAACTGATAGTTGGCATTGTAGATCGACTGGACAACACGCACGGTGCTTTCCAGGTCGATTAGGTCTTCTCCGTAAGCTAGCGCCAAGCTGAACCGTTCTCGCTGACCGGCCTTAAGCGCAAAAGGTCCAGAAGCAAAAAGAAAGCCGATGTTGTAGTTCAGCACTAGGGGAGGATCGAAACGAACAGCCGGGTCAGGATGCGTAAACTGCTGATAGAGCCGCTTAGGCCATTCGTTTTGATCCATGAAAAAGACGATGTTGTCGGTCTCCGTAGCCGGTGAGCCGGTACCGGGACGAATGCGGTTCATCTTAAAGCCAGTCAGGCCGATCTGGTCACTTTCGGTAATGTCGGTGCGGTCAAAGTTGGGCTCCCCCTCGGTAGGGATGCAGTCCCCCTCGCCCGTATCTGGCTCGATGCCTTCCTCTGGATCTGCAAAAATGCCATCAGCACCGGTGTCGTGTGCTTCACAAACCCAGTCAAGGTCTTCGTCGCCCGTCCACCAAACGCCTGCCAGATACGCAGGTCGGTTTTCTAGTGGACCATAAGCCCGCTCAAACCGTGCCAGGTCGTAATGCTGCATGACATAAGCCCGAATGGCCTCTTGGCCTTCGATACGCTGACCTGGACCGCTGTCGCGGCGTTCATCGGTGATGCCATCTTCGTCGTTGTCGAAACCGTCAAAGGGATTTCCAGGAGTTTCCAGATAGGCATATCCCACGTAGCCTGTAGGTTCACAGGTGGAGCGCAGGCTGACGCCATGGCCACCTTTATCCCACGTATAGACCAGGTTCAATCCCAGCTCGGTATTATAGAACGCGTTGTCGTCGTCGCTTTCGTAGACCCCGTCGCATGAGAGCTGCGAGCCCCCTACGCCCGAGTCCATGTAAAGCCCGAAGATCATGTTCGGGTAGTCCGTCGTGCTTTCATTGATGATATCGTAGTGCCAGAAGATGACATTCTGGGCTTGGGGATTAGACCACTGAAAGCCACGCACTTCAACCCGCAGGCCAAGACCGCGCCGCGTTTGGTCCCGAGCATCTGGGTAAAAATCAAAGGTGGCGTAGAAATTATCGTCCATCACAAAAAACGACTCCTGATCGGCATTAGGGCGTTTGCCAAAGTAGCCATTCCAAGAGCCGCACCAGCCGGGGTCGTCCGGATCATTGATTTTGTCATACCAGCACTGCTCTGGCGAAACACCCTGGCGGGGATTGCCCGCAGCATCAACAGCACCTGGCCAGGTACGGGGATCGTTCGAGACTGCTATCGAGCGACCTCGGTTAATCATAGGATCTGGTTCAAAAAAGCCTGGCCGAGGCTCAAAGCGGAGTTGGCGCCCGGGGTGAAAGGGGTCGACCGCCTGTCGCTCCCGATAGCCCGTGAGCATCACATAAATCGAGTCGTTTGGATTCGAAGCCCTTGCTACCCGCGTAAGCACAAACGGGGTAATGCCATCCGAATAATTCAGTCCAATGCCTTTGGGCACCTCAACCGAGTGGAAAACGCTTAGATCGGGATTAACCTCAAAGTTGCCCACCATGCCAAAGTTGTAAAACATGGTCCGGATGCGATTGGCATCGTGCAGCCCCATGCGCTCAGCACTGATTTGGCTACGCCACTGGGGTGGTGTTACCGGTTCCAAGTGCTGTGCATGCGCTGCCCAAACCCAAGCAATAGACCATGCCACCAAACCACAGCAGTGCTTGAACATCATGCTTGTGCTATTAGCGTGCGTTTGCTGACCAACTTCCTTGAAGCCGAATGCCAAACTCTACCCGTCGAGGCGGATACAAGCGGGCTGGATCCGGGTTACGCTGAGCTATCGGGTTAAGCGTGTAAAACGGACTTCCGGTATCGGCAAACACAAAGCCGTTGAAATAGTGCGTATCGAGCACATTGAACACCCGAGCAAAAAGCACAAGCGGCAACCCTGCCAGGCGGAAATACTTTTCCGCCTGCACGTCGATGAGCACAGCCGAGGGCTTACGGCCCGAGTTGGGTTCCAGCTCAGCCCCAAAGCCAGAGCCCAGCGTAGGGGTATAGGGCTGTCCTGAGGCCAAACGTAAAATTCCAGTTAGCGCGTAGCGCTCAGCTTGGCTAAGCAATACGCTGACATTTAGCGTATGCCTTTGGTCCCAATTGAGCGGCACCTGCCTCGGACGCGGATCTTCGCCAGCCGCTGCCCGATTGGCTGTTTCGCGTGGATCACTACTGTTGCCTAAAGCCTCTTGGTAGGTATAGTCGATCGCCACGCTCAGCGGCCCCAGTCGGCGCTGGTCCAGTGAAAGCGTAAAGCCTCGCACATGACCAAAATCCACGTTCGTAAATCGGGCATACTCTGCAGCCGTGTAGGTCGACTGAAAAGCCACCCCCAGCAGGTCCCGAATGTCTTTGTAAAACAAATTGACATCCACACCCAAGTCTGCCGTTAAGGCTGCTTTGAAGCCAAACTCATAGAGTGCTGTAAATTCAGGTTTTAGGTCTGGGTTGCCCATGACCGTATAGCTGACATTTCCGGCTTGCAAATCCCGCAGGATCGTGTAGTCTGCATTGTCAAACAGCAGCCCCAGCCCTGGCATCTGGTAAAAATGGCCATAGGAGAAAAAGACCGAGGCATTGGCCAAGATTGGGAACGACACGCCCAGCCGGGGGGCAATCGCCCATTTGACCGATGTAGGCACTAAGCGCGAAGGTGGGGCACCAGGAATGGCATTGGCAGGATTTTCCCAGTCGCTGGGCACGCGCCCATTGGCATCAAAGAATTCCAGCCGCAGGCCAAGCCGAATGCGCAGGTTACCCCATTCCACCCGATCTTGCACAAACGCGGCGCCTTGAACCGGTTTGTACGTCAGCACCCGTGCTCCAATAGAATCCTCACGCACCACTAGGCCCTGCCTTCCGCCAATATCTCCTTGCGTAATTAGGCCTGGAACGCCAAACTTTAAGATGAACGGCTGCACTTCAAGGCCGGCCTTCACCAAATGTACTTTGGTCACCTGGCTGGTCAGAGCTAGCTTGACCACAAGGGCATTGGTGTGCTGCACAAAACGCCCTAGATCCACGCCTTGCACAACGGCCCCGTCTTCATAGACTGGACTGCCCTGTGGCGCCCCGTATTCGAAGTAAAGCGGGTGGTGCACGTCTTCAAACCGCACGTTTTTATGGTCAAAAACGTTGTGTCGCCAGCTAAGCTCGGCAAACGTCGTAGGCGTAGGCGTGTAGGTTACGTCCAGACCATGGGAAATGGAGAACTCGCGAATGGTACGCGTGCCATCTGGATTAAAGCGAAAGGCGTGGTTGTACTGCTTGCGACGCACCCATCCGCCAACGGCCTGATAGTTGAGCACGACATTGCTTAAGCTGCGGTTGCTCAGTTTGCCTAAGAAAGACCAGCGTCGCTCAAACTGCATCGGCACAATAGCCCAATCTCCGTTTTCCACAAAAATGCCACGCTCGAAGTTCGTACTGTCGTCGGCCAGCGGCCGAAAGCGCCGCTGGCCCATCAGATGTCCCTGGTTTTCATAACGCTGGCCGTTGAGCAGAAAGGTGGTATGCGGCACTAGGGGCAAAGGACCACTAAAACTGGCCTGCAGGTTGCGGATGCTTTGGGGATCAAAACGATCAATAAAAGGGAAACGGGCTACCCGCATCCGGCCTTGCGCCGTGCGAACCCACATAGAATCACTACCTGGACTTAGGTAGTCGCCACCAAAAGCTTCTACCATAAATTCATAGCGATCGGGTGCACCACTTCGCAGCACAGCATTTACCACACCGCTAAGGGCTTGGCCATACTCGGCATCGAACGTGCCCTGAATCACCTGCACTTCCTGCAGCACCGATCGGTCCAGGGTCAGCATCGACTGATTATTGAAGGGGTTGTTGACGGTCACCCCATCGACCTGATATTGCACTTCGCCTAAACGGCCGCCCCGAAAGTGTCCATCAACCACACCGGCCTGCAGGTTAACAAGATCTTCCAGACGCTGAACGGGAAGTTGCTCGATCTCCTGTCGCGACACCGTGGCCATGGTACTGGTCAGTGTCACATCGACCACTGGCCGATCGGCTACCACCACTACCTCTTGTCCGGTCAGCAAGGCCTCCTCAAGCGAGATGTTGAGCGTTGTGGTTTGGTTTGAGGCAATGACAACGCCCTCTACAAGCTTGGTCTGATAGCCGACCATGCTAAAACGCACCCGATAAGTACCAGGCGGAATCCGGAGTACCACATAATCGCCTTCGATGTCGGCTGCTGCACCCAGCGTAGTGCCTTCCACAAATACGGTGGCTCCAGGTAGAGGCGTACCCTGAGCATCGGTGACGCGACCGGCCAGCTTACCGCTTTGCGCCCAAGCGGCCTGCGTTACCAACCCCAGCCATAAACTTGCCAGAAGCCTGACACGCATCGCTGTGATAAGGTAGGCGCTCCGGGGCACGCCTTTAGGCATAGCCCCGGAGCGCTTTACGTTAATGCCCAAGAATCAAGCGGCCTGTTGCCTGCGCACGGCGCGCACCCGCTTGCCAATGAATGCGATACACGTAAAGCCCTGCAGCCATACCGGTAGCATCCAGGACGAATTCATGGCGTCCAGGATGCTGATAGCCTGCTGCAATAGTTTTTACCTGACGCCCAAGCAAATCAAACACCTCGAGCTCGACCTGACCTGCTTCGGGAACGAGGTAGGCGATCCGGGTCTGGCTCCGGAATGGATTGGGCGCATTGCCGAGCAGTTGCAGCGTGGGCGGCAACTCGGCCGACCACGACTCGTTAGCCACGACCCAAAGTGGATCCACATATGCCAGCGCTGTAGGCCCTCCCCAGATGTCCGCATTCCCCTCATTCATGTACCAGACAAACGTACTATAGCTCTGATCCGCCGGATCCAGGGCATCGCCATCAAAGAAGGTAAAGCCTATCCCCAACGTCCCATCGCCGAGGCCTTCTTCATAGCCCGGAATCTGGGTGAGGTCTATAGCAATTTCGAGCTGGTAGCCCTCGTCAACATCTGAAGGATCCGCTACAGTGGAGGTGCCTTTCAGATGCACCGCTGCCTGAACCGGCGTGTTGCCGGCAGTATCTGGCTGGGCCTCATCCATAAGGACAGCTGCGCCAGTAGAATCAATGCCGATGCGGAAACGCTTGACCACATAAGGCGCCCCTGGACGGCTGTTTTGCTTGGCGCGAAGGTTAATCCGCAAGCCATCGCTTAGGTCTCCGTTGATCGCCTGATCGTCCGTATCCAGTCCGACGTACAACGTAGTCCCTGAGGCTACCAAGTAAATGCGTCCTGCTGTAGCATCCACGACAGGTGGCGCCTCCGGGGCGTCACCCCCTGGACGAAACCAGTGCGTTTGATAGGGGCCAAAGAGTCCGGGCAACGCATCCAGCGCTTCCGGCGGCATCTGGTACTGCAACGACAAGGTCGGCTCGAGTAGCATCCAAACCGACTCATCGAGTTTGCCGTCTATCGTGAGCGTTGCGCCTAGCGGCATCACAGGGATGCGCAGGTCTGGCGTATTCACTACAGGCACTGCTCCAGAGCCCACGGTCACGTCCGGGCGACCCAGTACATAGCCGACGCCATGGGGCATATCGTTCCCCCAAGGATTCTGCCACCAGGCCCGCGACAGATACTGACGTGCAGGATCAGCCGGCCAGGCGTAGTCATAATCGTAAAGGGCAAACGAAATCGGAACGTGATCTCCCTCCGGCTGCGTCATGTCGAAGCCTAGCTTCGATAAGTCAATCCACAACTCCAAGGTATAGCCGATGTCTTCGGTGGCATCGTCGTTCGAACTGCCGTCCACCGTGGCCGCCCCATCCCACACCGTCCGGTCATCGGTCAAATCTCCACCTCGTCCCCCCAAGTTTAGCGTAGGAAGATCCCCTGGATTGCTGCTGCCCCGCCAAGTGAAGAAGAATTCGTCAACGTTCACATCTTTGGTGTAATGAGGACCACTGTAGGCCGTCTGGCGCCGGTTTTTGTTTAAAATGGCAATAATCAACCCGTCATTTCGGAAGAAATCATTGGCCGGATCTCCCCCAATCGACTTGTCTTGCGCCACCACACCTATCCAGAGCTTGTTCCCATCCCGAAGTACGTAGAGCGTGCCGTGGACAGGATCGGTAGGTTCAATCGTGAAAGAATCAAAAAAGTTATCCCAACCACCGCCAGGTGCAAAAAATGTCGGATTATTCCAGAGCAGATCAATTTTTTCAGCTTGTTGCCAGACCGGCTCATCGAGCCGCCCGTCGAGTGTCAGCGCAGCACCTGCTACGTCGCGGGCCCACAAGATGTCGTGGGTGCGCGCAGGCTGTGCCATAGCTTGCAGTGCCCAAAGGCTAAGCAAGCTGAGCATTGTAGCGGTTTTCATCGAAGGACCTCCTTAAGCGTTGGTGAGCGGATTAAGGTATAGGATGAAACCGATCTTGTCCGGCGCCGCAAGACTCACGCACTACAAGGTGCACAGGTAACACCACTTCTTGAGGGACGTGCTGCGCGCCGTCACTAAGCGCTTGAAGCAACTGATCTATTGCCCGAGCACCGAGCTCATAAATTGGACTGTGTACTGTGGTTAAGGCCGGACGCGTGTAACGGGCCATAGGAATATCATCGAAAGCCACCAGCGCCAACTGCTCAGGTACACGCACCCCTGCCTCGTGCAACCAACGCAATAGCCCTATGGCCATGGCGTCGTTCGATACGAAAACGGCTGTAGGCCTACGAGAAAGCAATTTTTGCCCTAGTCCATAACCCGACGCTTCAGTAAAGTCGCCTTCCAACTCTAACATGGGAAGCAGCGCCAGACCAGCCTCTTGAAGCGCCTGGCGATACCCTTCGCGTCGCTCCCGAGCCTCTTGGTTGGTTAGCGGTCCACTCAGTAAGGCAATGCGCTGATGACCCAGCTGAATGAGGTGCGCAACAGCCATACGGGCACCCGCCACATTATCCACCCGCACAGTATCACAAGGAAAATCTGCCCGATTACCTATCAATACAACCGGCACACCTGAAGGCAAGTATTCCGCCAACAGGGCCGATTCCAGATGAGGACCCATCAGAATCAGACCATCCACCCGCCCCCGCATAGCCCGTACCAAGGCGCGCATTTCGCGCGCATCGGCATGCATCCCCGAAACCAACAAATGATAACCCCACTGCCGTGCCTGCTGATCTAAACCGCGAATCAGCTCCGAGTAAAACTCTCCGTATAAGTCGGGCAGCAAAACACCTAGCGTTTGGGTACGCCGGGTAATCAGGCTGCGCGCAGCGCCATGCGGCACATAGCCCAAGCGACGCGCAGCCTCTTCAACCCGCTTTCGGGTTGAGGCCTTAACCGGGCCACTATTGTTAAATACGCGCGATACAGTCCCAATAGCTACCCCAGCCTCGCGCGCCACGTCTCGGATCGTTACAGCCATATGGTGCAAAATGGAAACGTTTCCATTTCCAACCAAAAAAATAAAGCGCTCGGATGGAAACGTTTCCATTATAATACACGCCTCGTTACCTGTCAAGCCCTTCTCCGTGCCCTATCGCATTCTAAGCCGATAGCCCTTCTAGGAGTGCAAGCATCAGTAGCGGCCGTGCACGCTCATCAGGACAGCGGGTCCAAAGAAACGACCAAGCTAGGTTCAAACGTAATCCTATGGCAGGGCATAGGGTTACGGCGAACTGGCTTCCATGAGTTCAGAAGGAAGCTCTAGCGACGGCAGCGTTCGTTCTCCGCGCAAAAGGAAGTGATCAAACCAGCCCATCATGCGCAGGCTATAGTCCAAACGAGCCGCCGAGCGCAAGAGTCCATGTCCCTCACCAGGATACAAGATAAGCCGCACGGGCAGCTCAGGCCGCCGCACTTTAAGATGCCGATAAAGCTCTAGCGACTGGCTTGGATGCACGCGCGTATCCTCAGCGCCGTGTATGATGAGCAGCGGCGTGCGTGCTTGGTCTACGTGATAGACTGGGCTACGTCGCAGGTAATCGAGCCATTTCGCATCGCTTTCCCAAAAGCGCGTGCGCGAGTGCACCAAATAGAGTTCATTGGGAATGTCGCTTGTGCCCCATTTTGAAAGGTTGTTGCTAATGCCCACGAACATTACCCCGGCCGCAAACCGGTGTGCATAGCGGGTGCACATCCAAGCCGTGGCATAGCCCCCATAGGAGCCGCCAGTGACGCCTACGCGCGCAGCATCCGCAATGCCCTGGGCAATCAGGTAGTCGACACCGTCGACGATGTCGTCAAACTCCTTCCCGGCCAAGTCTGCCTGGCTACTCATAGCGAAGGCCAAGCCCCGACCGGTAGAGCCGCGATAGTTCGGGTAAAAAACCGCATAGCCGCGTCCGGTGGCCATCTGTCCAGGTGCAGCATACGTCGTCAGCCATCCGTTTGAATAGTGGGCCTCTGGACCTCCGTGTACCACCACGATCAGCGGCACGCGCTGGCCAACTTGGTAGCCTACGGGCAGCATAAGGATGCCTTCGATTTCGTAAGCACCGTCGCGTGTCCGGTAGCGGACCACACGCTGCTCGCCCAGCTGCACCTCAGCCAGCCATGGATTATGATCTGTAAGCCGCTCCGGAGCCGCCATGCCTGGACGCCAGACGTAAAGCTCGCTTGGGTGCTGCGCTGTGTTGCCCACAAGTACCACGAAGCCATTTGACGCGCGATCGAAGCTTACCCAGTTGGCTATCCCAGGTGCCACAAGATAGCGAAACCCGCTCCCGTCAGGGCGTATCACGGCCAACCCTTTTTCGACACCTACGCTGACCAGCACGTAGAGCTGATCGGGCGCGCTCCAGAGAATTTGTTCAAACTGCCCCTCAAAATCCCGCCAGACGTTCTGAGGCCGAGCGCCCTCTGTAACCGAAGCGATCATCAGCCGGCCGTCAATAGGATCATGCAGGTGATCGGCTGCCTTGAGCGCCAGCCAGCGGCCATCTGGACTCCAGTGGATGGCGCCGATTTTGCCCTCATTGGCCAAGCGCAACCGCACTGCTCCGGTAGCTGGATCGAAGACGTGCACTTGCTGGGCCATGTACATGTCGTCCACCAACGGCGTAGGCGCGACCGAAGCAGCCAGCTGCCGACCATCTGGGCTCCAAGCCAGCAAATAAAACGACCCTTCTACAGCCAACGGCACCGAACGCCCCGATTGCAAGTCATGCACAAAACCCAGCCGCTGCGGCTGCACTTCCTCATAAAAAATAGGCCGCACAGGCAAGGGCGTGCGTGGGGTATCTGACCGCGCAGGCGCCACAAAAGCCACACGCTGCCCATCAGGTGCCCACTGATACGTCAAAACGGCTGTTTCATGCCGCAGCAAGCGCCTCGGCGTAGCTTCCGGCGTAAGCGCAAGTTCATACAAGCTGCGCGGCTCGTTTTCTTCTATAGAAGCCAGAAACGTGACCGTACCTGCGCCAGGGCGGAAAGCTATTTCGGAAACGCTCGCCTGGGTAAAACTTTTGACGACCTGCCCTGCTTCAAGGTCCCATACATACACATGCGTTGCAGCAGGACGGTTTTCCTGTAAGGGGTCTGCAGGCACAGAAACCGCATAGGCCACATACCGGCCATCGGGCGAAAACACTGCGGCCGTTACCATCTGCAGTCGAGCTACTTCCAGAGGCGTTAGACCTGCCCGGTCCTGAGCCCAAAGGCTTAAAGGAAAGCTAACAATCAGTATCCAACGCAGTGCACGCATGGTGACATCCTCCAGGTTTTAGCGAATGACCTCATAGCGCAAAGGAATATCTGGCCCCAACGGCAAGCCCAAAAGAATCCAAAGGATGAGCATAAGCGTCATAGCCAAAAGAAAGGACAGCGCATACGGCAGCATCAGCGCGATGAGCGTGCCGATACCAGCCGAGCGGTCATAGCGCAGTGCAAACGTGAGAATCAGTGGGAAGTAGGGCAAAAGCGGGGTGATGATGTTCGTAGCCGAATCGCCTACCCGATACGCCATCTGCACCAGTTCCGGCGAAAAACCCAAGAGCATAAACATGGGCACAAAGATTGGCGCCAGCAGTGCCCACTTAGCGCTTGCGCTACCGATAAAGAGGTTGATTGTGGCCGAAACCAAAATAATGCCCACCAAGAGGGGCACATCGCTTAAGCCCAAACTTTTGAGCAGCTCAGCACCTTTGATCGCCAGAATGGCCCCTAGGTTGGACCAGTTAAAGGCGGCGATAAAGTGCGCTGCAGCAAAGGCGAGCACGATGTACAGCGCCATATCCGACATTGCCTCCGAAGACATGCGTACCGCATCACGATCGCTCTTGATACGTCCAGTGGCAATACCATAGGCTAAGCCCGGAATCAGAAAAAACAGGAACATAATGGCTACAATGCTACCATAAAACGGCGCCAGCGACCCATCCTCGCCCCGAAGCGGCGCCCCCGGAGGCAGCACCAAAAAGCCAATGAGTCCAAGCACACCCAAAAGCGCAAGCCCAGCCCAGCGCAAACCCCGTCGCTCTTCGGGACTAAACTCCGCGGGCAGGTCAGCCACATCGGCTTGGCCTTGGTAAGGTCCCAAGCGCGGTTCCACAATCCATTCGGTTACAGCCATGCCCACGAGCGTAAGCAAGGGAGTAAGGGCCACAATGACGTAGTAGTTGGCCGTTTCACGTACAATGTAGTTTGGATCGATAAGCTGGGCAGCCGATTGCGTAAAGCCGGCCAGCAGCGGATCTAAAGACGTTAAAAGCAAATTGGCCGAAAAAGCACCCGAAACCCCAGCAAAAGCAGCAGCCAGCCCGGCCAGCGGATGGCGCCCCGCAGCCCAGAAAACAAAAGCACCCAAAGGAATAACGACCACATAGCCAGCATCGACAGCCAGCGAAGACATAATGCCCACGAACACCACAGCTGCCGAAAGCAGCTTGGGCGGCACGCGCCGGAGCATCCCGCGCAACGCGGCTGCAATCAGTCCGGTTTTATCCGCTACGCCAATGCCCAGCATCACAACCAGTACAAGTCCAAGGGGCGGAAAGCCTGCAAACGTGCGGGGCATTTCCATAAGAAGCCGGCGGATAAGTTCTGCAGAGAAAAGGTTTTGCACCCGAATCGTCTCGCCTGTGCCTGGGTGTGTGGCTTCTACACCCATAGTGGCCAGCAAGGCCGAGATGACCATCACCAAGCCAATGAGGATAAAGAAAAGGCTCACAGGGTCAGGCAGGGCATTGCCGCTACGTTCGATCCAGGCCAACCACCCCCCAGAACGCGTCGATTTACGATTCATTGTGGCGTACAGCAAATACGTTTAGGTTTACAGAGAACTACAAAGTGCCAGCAACGCAGTGCACTTGAAAGTCTTGTGCAAAAGCGCTTCCGATTGCTGGTCTTAATAATAGGACCATCATCCTTTTCGGTGCAAGCCCTCCAGGTGGCGAGCCGTATGGTCTGCAGTCTACAAGCCAACAGACCCTACCCAAAGTGGTACAGCCTCCCTATGAACCATTTTAGCCTGTTTGAAACGCTCATCCCCAAACGAAGCGCAATCAGCCGCTAGCTTGGGCCAATCCTGCCAAGTGCCTTGGTCTGCTACCGGAAGGCCTGCTGTGTCTTTTACCAACCCCCAATAGCAATGCCCCAATGAGCGGCCATCCCAAAGCAAACCATTTCTCTCTCGTTTGGAGAAGCCCTTTATACGCGGCGTCATTTCTCCGACGCCGCCTGCTCGGGCACGTTATCCAGAACCCTGTCGGCACGCTAGCCATCTTCAAGATGCGCGCTTCAGCCCCAAAATGCTAACAGCGAAAAGCTAGCCCTAAGTAACTACCCCCCTGCCAAACCGCTTTGGTGATCCATGCGATCTGCACTATCCTGCGCTAAGGATCACGGTTGCGCCTAAGCCTAGCTTTAGGCCTAGACACGCCAAGGTTTGGAAAATTCTATAGGCATTTAAGAAAATCTTTCTACCCTTGTTGACCTCCTTAGGCCTTAACTTTTGGCAATGCTTGGCAAAAGGTTAATGACTGGCTATGAAAACCTTACGCGCAGCTCTTTTCGCTTTTTGTGTTGTTTGCCTAAGCTCACCCTATAGCTATGCCCAACCGTTAGGCACTCTGGAGCAAGAACTCATCAACCTCTCGAAAAAGAAGTGGGAATGGATGGCCGAGCGTCAAGTGGACTCGCTCGCTGCGCTCTTTCATGCACAGGCTGTTTTTGTGCACATGGGGGGAACGTTAACCAGAGATCAAGAGCTTGAGGTTATTCGGGGTGGCGGTATTCACTACAAACATGCCGAGATCTTTGAGGTATCTGTGCGCTTTTTGTCTCCCACAACAGCACTGCTACTCAACCGCATTCGTTTAGATGCTGTAGTTGGAGGCAATGAAGTTACCAATCCCTTCATGGTGGCCGAAGTGTATGTGCAGGAACAAGGTAACTGGAAGTTAGGCGCTTTGACCTTTACGCGACTTTTGGGCCAATAGCCATGCGGGTGAAGCTTGTCCTTATCGCTATGCTTTTTTGTGCCTGCAGCACACAAGATTTGAACCGGAAAGCTGAGCCCTTAGTTGTGCAGGAGCAGGGAAGCTTTTTTGTAGGAGGTACTGTTGTCGCTGCCCCTGGCACCTTTGATCCTATTCGGCAAGGGGCTTACAACCCGGCTGGCCCCGATCCTCAGGGACAAACGCTACACGGGGATCATGCCTATGTGTTTTATCAGATCCCGGTTCGTGCCCGAAAGTTACCGCTTGTCTTCTGGCATGGGCACGGACAATCGGCAAAGACCTGGGAAACCACACCAGATGGGCGCGAAGGCTTTCAAAATTTGTTTTTACGTCGGCGTTTTGCAGTCTACTTGATCGATCAACCTCGCCGGGGACGCGCTGGACGCAGCACGCAACCTACAATGCTGGAGGCTACCCCTGACGAGCAACTTTGGTTTGGCATTTTCCGCCTCGGCATCTGGCCAGACTTTTTCCCCAACGTGCAGTTTTCACGCGACCCTGAAGCGCTCAACCAGTTCTTCCGCCAGATGACGCCGAATACAGGGCCCTATGAACCTCAGGTCCTTATCGAGGCCGTCTCGGCCCTGTTTGACCGCATCGGGCCAGGCATCCTAGTTACGCATTCCCAAAGCGGTGGTTTGGGATGGCGCCTAGCCATGAAAAACCCCAACGTTCGCGCTATCGTGTCTTTTGAACCTGCCAGCGGCTTCGTCTTTCCAGAAGGAGAAACCCCAGATCCGATACCTTTTTCTGGTGGACTAGCCGCACCCACCACAGCACCTCTGGAAGAGTTTCGGCAGTTAACCCCAATCCCCATTTTGGTTTATTACGGCGATAATATTCCTGAAACACCCAGTGCGTACCCGGGCCAAGATCAATGGCGGGCTTTCCTTGCGCTGGCGCGGCTTTGGAGAGACGCGGTAAATCGCCATGGGGGTGATGTCACCTTGGTTGAACTCCCCGCTATTGGCATTCGAGGCAATACGCATTTTCCTATGTCTGATCTAAATAATGTGGAAATAGCGGACCATCTCTACGCCTGGCTCCAAAGCAAGAAACTGGCTGACTGACGTCCTACGCAGCCTGAGAACAAGGCCATCCGTGACCAGCTTCAGGCGCGTCTTGAGCATTCCCAACTGCTATGCGTTGGCGAGCACTACCGTAAACCTTCGTGGGCCATGGACGCCATGTACCAGGGTCTGCTCAATATCGGCAGTTTTTGAGGGGCCGGCCACCCAAAGACCAAACCCCTGCCATCGCGAAGCCAGCACTGCAGCGGCAGGCCTAACCGACGGCTTCGACCGTTATCAACCAGTACGACGTGCAGCTCTTGCCCTAGGCGCGGGCGACCGATGTGCGTTGTGTACACTGTGATGGGTTGTCCTGTAGCACTTCGGGCCAGCAGCCGAATACCTGCACCGTACCCTCCAGCCAGGTGACATCATTGGGATTACCTGGGGAACGACGCTACAGGCAATGATACAGCAGCTGCAGGCGCTTCCCATCCCCAGGGTGCACGTCGTGCAAACCTTAGGCGGCATCGGCCCCCCAGAAGCGGAAGCCTACGCAGCGGATCTGTCTCGACGCCTAGCTCAGCTGCTCCAGGCATCGGTCACCCTCCTCCCTGCTCCAGGCATTGTGCAACGCCCAGAAGCCAAGGAAATTCTTCTCTCCGACCGGTACGTACAGGCAGCACTGGCGCTGTTTCCCAAACTGACCATCGCCTACACAGGCATTGGAGCCCTAACTACCAACCCGATCTTTTATCAAAAAGATGAACAGCTTGCGCAATTCTACCAGGAACTCGTCCAAGCCGGTGCCGTGGGGGACATTGCCATGCGCTTTTATGATGCCCAAGGGCGACCCGTACACACTTCCCTGGACCGTCATCTTATCGGAATCACGCTGGAAGAGCTTAAACGCATCCCGCGCGTAGTGGGCATTGCAGGTGGAACCGCTAAAGTCGAGGCTATCCGAGGCGCCCTACGGGGCGGCTATGTTAAGGTGCTCATTACGGACCACGAAACAGCACAGCAGCTGCTCCCCTAAGCTGCTGCAGCCTATGCTGTGTGGCAATGCTTCGGGGGATTGCCTACTTTAAGGGCAAAACAAAGGCTTATCGGACATGCTGTGGCTGGCCTTGGGGCTACTTTTTGCTGCTCTTGTGGTAAGCATTGCGCGCTTCCGCGTGCACCCATTTCTAGCGCTCTTGCTTGGCAGCCTCGCTGTAGGATTTGCTGGCGGCCTGAAAGCATCAGAACTCGTAACGCATTTGATTACAGGCTTTGGCCGCACCATGGAAAGTATCGGATTGGTCATTGCCTTAGGAGCTGTGCTGGGCGTTGCCCTCGAGCGCAGCGGCAGCGCACGCGCTTTAGCCCACTACCTGCTGCGCAAGCTCGGTCCAACGCGTACCCCTTTGGCTTTATCGCTTGGCGGCTGGGCAATCGCTATTCCTGTCTTTTGCGACGCTGGCTTTGTACTTATGGCCCCACTACTTCGAGCACTACGCTCACAAACATATAGCATTCCGTTACTAGCTGTGGCCCTGGCCAGCGGCCTCTACGCAACCCACGTTTTTGTCCCACCTACCCCAGGACCCCTAGCAGCTGCTGCCACCTTGGAGGCTGACGTAGGCTTGGTGCTCCTCTTAGGGTTACTTACCTCGCTCCCTGCAGCTGCCGTGGGTTTGCTGTGGGCCCATTGCTATGCGACGCGTTTTTCAGCGGAAATGCCTGAGGGACCCTCAGCGCCTGAGCCAGATACGCCCTTATCGCCCTTAAAAGCCTTAACTCCGATCGCACTCCCCGTGGTACTCATCGCACTGCGATCGATTGTGCTCGCTTTTGGAGCGCCTTCAAACAAAAGCTGGGTGCACGCTACGCTCGTTTTTGCTGGTCACCCTGTGATTGCCTTGCTTATAGGCGTACTCCTAGCCTTGATGTTTAAAGCGCCCGCTGGCGAAATGCGGCAGCAGCGCTGGATTGCCGACGGACTCACCCAAGCAGGGAGCATTCTCCTGATTACTGGAGCTGGAGGAGCTCTAGGTTATGTGCTGCAGGCTACAGGCTTAGGGGACAAGCTCGGCGCTGCCTTGGCAGCACATCCCCTAGGACTTTGGATGCCGTTTCTTATTGCTGCCCTCTTCAAAAGTGCACAGGGATCGTCAACCGTCGCGCTCATTACCACTTCGGCTTTGATGGCCCCGTTGCTGCCGGCAATGGGACTAACGTCTGAGCTGGCCCGCGTTTTGGTCGTACTGGCCATGGGTGCCGGGGCTATGGTGGTTTCGCACCTCAACGACAGTTATTTTTGGGTGGTTGCCCAGTTTTCGGGTATGAACATGACCACAGCCTTGCGCACCTTTTCGCTGGCTACCCTTTTTCAGGGGCTTGCTGGCATCCTAACAGTCACGCTCTTGTATTACGTGCTCCTATAATATGGCTTCCTATATCCTTGCGATTGACCAAGGGACCACCAGCACACGTTGTTTGATTTTCGATCGTGCAGCGCAGCTGGTCAGCCTGGCCCAGCAAGAGCATAAGCAACACTACCCAAAACCAGGCTGGGTAGAGCATGACCCGCTGGAGATCTGGCAAAACACCCAATCGGTCATCCGTACGGCCCTTTCGCAGGCTGCCTTAAACGGCCGCGAAATCGCTGCCATTGGCATAGCTAACCAGCGCGAAACCCTCGTCGTTTGGGATCAAAGCACCGGCCAGCCTTACGCTCCCGCGATTGTTTGGCAAGACACGCGTACCGATGCCCTCTGCCAGAAGCTAGCCCGCGACGGCGGCACAGACCGCTTTCGCACACAGACAGGCCTGCCCCTTTCCACCTACTTCTCTGGCCCTAAGCTACGCTGGCTGCTCGACCGTCTTCCTGAACTTGAACGCGCTGCCCGAAACGGCCAGGCGCTGTGCGGCACCATCGAAAGCTGGCTCATTTGGAATCTTACCGGTGGTCCCCAAGGCGGCGTGCATGTAACCGACGTGACCAACGCCAGCCGAACCCTCCTGATGAACCTGCATACGCTGGCGTGGGACGAAGACATTCTGCGCGCTTTGGATATCCCCCAAGCAATGCTGCCGCGCATTGTCCCATCCAGTGCACCAGAGCCCTGGGGATTCACGCGAAAAGACGGCCCCCTAGGCGCAGAAGTCCCGCTCACCGCTGCCCTGGGAGATCAACAAGCTGCACTGATAGGGCAGGGCTGCTTTGAACTCGGAGAACTCAAAAATACCTATGGCACCGGCTGCTTTTTACTGCTCCACACAGGAATGCAACCCGTGCCCTCTCGGCATGGCCTGCTGACTACAGTAGCCTACCAGTTGGGCAACCAACCCGCCACGTATGCCCTGGAGGGGTCCGTCGCTATCGCCGGGGCCTTAGTACAATGGCTGCGGGACAATCTGGGCTTTTTCACGGAAGCAGCCGAAATTGAAGCCTTAGCCCAGCGCGTGCCCGACAGCGGAGGCGTTTACATGGTACCCGCATTTTCCGGCCTCTTTGCCCCCTATTGGCGCAGCGATGCCCGTGGATTGGTGATTGGGCTTACCCGCTACGTCCGCAAAGAACACCTTTGCCGAGCTGCCCTTGAGGCTACCGCCTATCAAACACGCGACGTAGTAGAGGCAATGACCCAAGATGCTGGCTTTGCTCCCCGGTTGCTCAAAGTAGACGGCGGCATGGTACGCAACGCACTGCTCATGCAATTCCAGGCCGATGTGTTGAACCTGCCTGTCTTGCGCTCTGCCTTCGCCGAAGCCACCGCCTTAGGAGCGGCCTTTGCGGCTGGACTAGCCATTGGCTTTTGGCCCGACCTGAACACCCTGCGCACCTTATGCACTTATGATCAGCGTTGGGAGCCTCGTATGGACGCTGCCACACGCGAGCACCTCTACCAAAATTGGAAACGGGCCGTAGAACGTGCACTTGGCTGGCTTGTTTAGGGGATGTTCAAGGGCAGTGTGCCAGCAGTGGTTTCAAGCCAATGCGAACCGCAGCGACGATAGGCATTGCGCAAGGCCTCAAGCCCATCTGCTCGGGGTTCCAAACCCGAAAGGTGCAATAGCAGCTCAGCATGAAGCCGCTCAAACCTGTACCCATGCTGCTCTGTCCGATCGCGTGCAGCCACTAAGTACTGTCGTGCCCGTTGGGGCGCACGACCTTCCAAAAGAAACAGCTCAGCTAATCCCAAATAAGCATAGGCAATACCCCGATCGTCGCCTGTAGCCCGAAAAAGCTGTAGCGCTTGCCGGAAACGCTCGCGGGCTTGCGCCAAAGCATCTGTCATCTTCAACAGCGTTCCCTCACCCCAAAGCGTGTAGGCATAGCTCACCCGGTCCCCGATCTGCTGGTAGCGCTGTTGGGCTTGCGCAAAGTAGTGATGGGCAGCTTCGGTCTTGCCCAACATGCGGTAGGCATTCGCAATTCCACAAGCCGCATAGGCACGACCAAACAAATCGTCGCATGCTTCGAGGATGCGTTCGGCCGCCTGGTAATAGGCCAAAGAGGCGTCGTATTCCCCTCGCATGCGGCTTAAACCGCCCAGTGCGCAGCGGACGTACCCCTCGGCCGTCGAGGGCTGCTCGTCTTGGAAGATTTCTAGGGCTGCAAGCAAGCAATCCTGCGCTTCCTCAAAATCACCGCTTAGGCGCAATGCCCCACCTAAACTCCAGAGCGTATAGCCATAGCCTTCAGTGTCCCCTTGCGCTTGGTAATAGGCCAGTGCTTCGCGAAAGCAACCGATGGCCTCTTGCAAGTCGCCCAAGGCTCTTCGGGCCATCCCTTCGCCCACACGGGCATCCATGCCTAGCGAGGCATCGCCCAGCCTACGTGCTAGCGCCTGCACACGTGCGTAGAGGCGAAGTGCTTGCCGAAAGCGCCCAACCAGGCGAAGCGCATGCGCTGCCTCAAGGTAGGCTGCAGCTTGCTTATCGGGATGTTTTGGTAGCAGCCGAGCAGCGGCCAGGTAATGCTGTGCCGCTTCAGCAAATCGGCTTTGGGCATGCGCCTTACGAGCCTGCCGCCATAACGCAGCGGCTTGGCTACGTGAAAATGCTGGCGATACCATGGAGCTTAAGCAAGGTTGAACAAAAAAGCCCAGTCCACCACTGGACTGGGCTACTGGCGTGCCCGGGAGGATTCGAACCCCCGACCTTCTGATCCGTAGTCAGACGCTCTGTCCAGCTGAGCTACGGGCACACCGGTTGTGGGCGGTTAAAATACACGCAGCATGCCTGCGCGGGCAAGCTGCCGCCTGTGAAAATGCATCGCGTTATACGCGACCCTGCGGAGCAGGTTCTGCCGGACCTATAGGAAAGCGGTTAAAGTCTTCCAGAAAATAAAAATGATGGGTCGGGCCATGGCCGCTGCCCAAAGGTAGGGCATGGCGGATGGCTTCAGTCACATACTGTTTGGCCCGACGCACAGCTTCTAGGAGTGAAAATCCTCGGGCCAAGTTGGCCGCAATGGCCGAGGCATAGGTGCAACCGGTCCCATGCGTGTGGGGCGTATCGATGCGGGGTGCCCGAAAAACCTCAAAGCGCTGCCCATCGTAGAGTACATCGACCGCCTCAGCCATCTGCGCCAGGTGGCCCCCCTTGACCAGCACGGCCTCAGGCCCCATAGCCTTTAGGCGCTGAGCGGCCTCATAAAGGTCTTCTATGGTCTGAATCTTTACTCCAGTCAAATGCGCAGCTTCGTGAGCATTGGGCGTGACCAATGTGGCTAGCGGCAGGAGACGCTCGCGCAGCGTGGCAACTGCATCAGGTCGCAAAAGGGGATAACCACTTTTGGAAATCATCACTGGGTCGACCACGAGCGGGCGTAGTTGCCAGGCCTCCACTTTGCTGGCCACCAGCTCGATAATTGCAGCCGAAGAGAGCATGCCCGTCTTGGTAGCTGCAATGGGCAAATCCTCGCACACCGCATCGATCTGCGCTTCGATCAAGTCCAATGGCAGTTCAAAAGCCGCCGTAACGGCTTTGGTGTTTTGCGCCGTGATGGCGGTGATGACCGAAGCGGCAAACACGCCGTTCGCCTGCATGGCCTTAATGTCGGCCTGAATGCCGGCTCCGCCACCCGAATCGCTCCCTGCAATTGTAAGGGCTACAGGGGGAAGGGGTCGTGTTTGGGGTTGCATAGCGTGTGGTCTAGGCTTTTGCATGCATCTAAAAACGCCCGAACGGCTTGCTTAGGATCCGGGGCCTCCAAAATAGCGGAGACGACGGCCACGCCGTAGGCGCCCTGTTGCAAACAGTCTGACACGCGCTCTGGGGTAATCCCTCCCAAGGCCACTACAGGGATGCATACATTCTGGCAGACCGCTTTTAGCGCCTCTAGTCCGGCAGGGGGACGTTCAGGTTTGCTGCGGGTAGCAAAAACCGGGCTAAAAACCACATAATCGGCGCCCTCGGAAGCCGCCTGTTGGGCCGAAGCCACATCGTGCGCCGAGTAGCCCAAAAGCAGCTGGGAACCCACTTGGCGCCGCGCTTCGGCTACCGAGGGCCCCCGCAGGCCAACGTGCACGCCCAAACCCAGCTGCTGAGCAAGAGCCACGTGCGTGTTCACCGTAACAAGTACCTCAGGCCGCAGCGCGCGCAGCCTGCCTACCAATTCTTTGGCAACACGCGCAAAGGTAAAGACATCGACGCTGTGGTCACGAAGTTGCACCCAAGCCACACCAGCAGCAACAGCTTGCGCCACCCGATCAGCCCGCTTTGGATCTGTGAACCGATCGGCAATCAACAGCAAGCGAGGTAACGAAACGTTCATGAGCCTTAATGCCCTACGCGCCCTTCCAGCGGTGAAGAGGGTCGGGCATAAAAGCGTCGGGGCATACGTCCGGCTTTAAAGGCCAACCGGCCAGCTTCGACCGCATAGCGAACAGCACGGGCCATGAGCACGGGATGCTCGGCCTGAGATATCGCCGAGTTGACCAGTACGCCATCGTAGCCCAACTCCATAGCCATGGCAGCATCACTGGCTGTGCCGATGCCCGCATCAACAATTAGAGGGACATCGTCAATGAGCTCGCGAATCAGGTGCAGGTTGTACGGATTGACCACCCCCATGCCACTCCCGATTGGGGAAGCCAAAGGCATAACGGCTGCGCAACCCAGATCGGCTAGTTTGCGGCAGGTAATCGGATCGTCGTTCGTGTAGGCCAGTACCACAAAATCACGTTCAATAAGCTCCCGTGCTGCTTTTAGGAGCTGTTCGACATCAGGCAGCAGCGTTTCGTCGTCGCCAATAACTTCGAGCTTGATCAGATTGGTCGCTAAGGCTTCGCGGGCGAGTTCAGCTACCAAAACCGCCTCTCGGGCTGTGTAGCAACCCGCCGTATTGGGCAGCACCGTGTAGCCGTGACGCTCTAGTAGGGCAAGCAGACTTTCTTCGGAGCGGTCTTTAAGATTGATGCGGCGAATCGCTACGGTCACCAGCTCGGCACCAGCAGCTTTGAGCGCCTCAAGCATTGTCTGCACATTGGGATAGCCGCTGGAGCCCATCAGCAGCCGCGAATGTAACGTTAGGGGCCCAATGCGGAGCGGCTCATCGGCCAGCTGCAGTACGTCCCCCTCAATCGGCAAAGGTTTCATGGCTAACGTAGGATTATCCGCCTTGGCGGGCAGTTACCAGTTCAACCCGATCGCCAGGCTGAAGGCGCACCTCGGCCCATTGCGCGCGGCGCACCACTTCGTCGTTGACCGCTACGGCAATGCCGCGCACCGTCTCAGGATCCATTTCTAGATGCCACAGCAGGTCCGCAATCGACATACCTGCCGGCACTTCATACGGTTCACCGTTGAGTACAATGGGCATCGACTCGGTCAGCGCACTCATGGCAAGGTCTCAGAAGCCGTTAGGAATCGCTCAGGGGAAAACGGGGCTATCCAGTCGGAGGTTTCTCCAGTAAGCACCAGGTGGGCAATTTCCTGGGCAGTGATTGGCGTCAGGAGAATGCCGTGGCGGTAGTGTCCGGTAGCCAGCACCGTGCCTGGTGCTCCGTAGCCCAGCAGCGGTCGGTTGTCGCGCGTTCCAGGTCGGAGTCCAGCTAAAACTTCCTGTACAGGTAGATCATAAATGCCAGGCACGAGCTCCCAAGCGCCCTCCAGCAGTCGGTATAGCCCTCCGGCCGTAACGCGCGTGTCGAATCCCATTTCTTCCATGGTTGCCCCCACAATCAATCGCCCATCCCGCTTAGGTACCAGGTAGGCATCTGGTCCACGGACCACATAACGCAGCCCAAAAGGAGGTTCAATGCTTAGCACAATGACCTGTCCCTTAATCGGCCGCAGCGGCGGCTTCCAGCCTAACCCTTCGATTTCACCTGACCAAGCGCCGGCAGCTAAGATCACCACTTCGGCTTCAATGCGCTCTCCTTGAGCGGTGCGTACCACCGGCCGTTTCACATCGGGCTCAATGGCGACCACAGGTGTTTGCTCACGGATTTGTCCGCCTGCTTTTTCAAAAGCAATGCGCAAGGCTTCGACCAGCCGTCGGTTATCGACTTGATAGGTCTCCGGTGCATGAATCGCCCCGGCCAACCGTGGTGCTAGAAACGGCTCCAACGCCAGCGCCTCTTCCCCACTCAACCACGCGACGTTGAGCCCTTGCTCTTTCGCAAAGCGATAGATGCGGCGGTAGGCCTCAGCACTGTCGCGGTCGGGTGCCACCATGAGCGCACCTTCCGTACGCAGGTCGATCGAAAGACCGCTAGCAGCTTCGAGTGCCTGTGCATAGTCGGGCCAGCGCCGTAAACTTTCTTTACTAAACTGATAGAGCTCAGGCTCTTCAAACTGAATCTCGGCGTCAGGCGCCAGCATACCGGCCGAAGCCCACGAAGCTGCACGGCCTACCTGGCTTCGCTCGAGCAGCAATACCGTCTTTCCCTGGCGGGCCAGTTCCCAACCAATGGCCAAGCCAATCACGCCGCCGCCTACGATGCAAACCGGTTGCTGTGACATGGCGTATGTAGCAAGTTTTTCGGACAGAGGACACTTTTAAAGTATAACGTCGCCCTTGCTACGGGTTCAATCGTAGTGGGAAAATCATGCAAGCTTCACCTCGGATTGCTGTTGTGGGCGCTGGCCTTGCGGGCGCGTGTGCAGCCTTCGCTCTTGCACCTTATGCAACTGTAACCGTTTTTGAGGCAAGTTCGTCCCAAGCCGAAGCGTTTCGTGCCCAAGGCGGACTGGTTCATCCGCTCATGACGCGGCGTGCACGCCCCAACTGGCGCCATGAAGAAGCGCTTCAGGCGCTAGAGCGCTTGCTCGAGGCCACTGGCGTACGTGTGCAACGAGGACTGCTGCGGGTGGCCTTTGAAGCGCGTCAATATACCGATTTTCAGGAAGCAGCGCGCCGCTACCCACAGTGGGCCTCTTGGCTTGCGCCCGAAGCCGTCCGCGACCACTTTCCGCAAGTACATGCCCCCTATGGAGCTCTGTGGATCCCCAGCGGCCTTCTGGTTCCCGTCGCCACGTTGATCCAAAGCTTATTGGCGCATGCTGGCGTACCAGTACATCGCGGCGTAGAAATCCTTGATTGGCAAGAAACGGCCACGGAAGTCGTGCTCCAGGCAGCCAACGGCGCAGCGTATACGTTTGACTACGTCGTGCTTGCTCCAGGCTATGGCTACGTGCGCCACCCAGAACTGGCACGGCTGCCCCTTCAGGGGGTTAAGGGACAAGCGATCGCGCTCAGCAGCCTTCCAGAACTCGGCCATTTACCGCCGGTTGTAGCCAACGTCCATGTGGTTTTTGGGCCAGATCACTTGCATGTAGGGAGCTCCTATGAGCTCACATTCTCCAGCTTAGCGCCCTCACCAGCCCAAAGCCTTCAATTGCAGGAACAAGCCGCCTACTGGGTACCTGCTATAGCACGTGCAACATTTAAAGAAGCCTGGGTAGGCGTACGCGTTATTCGTCCCTTGCAACCCTTACCCGTACTTAGCCCTCTACCAAGCCGGCGGCGGGTCTGGCTTTTTTCAGCGCTGGGTTCACGTGGCTTGCTCTTTGCACCGCTTTTAGCCTCTTGGCTGCCCAAAGTGCTCTTTGAACCTGAGCGGCTACCCCCTGAGGTGCGACTGACCAGAGCCTAAGGCACCGAAAGCGCATTCCTTCACGGGTGCTTTGCGAAGAAGCGTGCTTAAGGAATCGTTTTTATCCCCTTTCGGGTATTATGTTTATAGTCCATCAACGCCGAACACAAACCATCCGAAAGCCATCATGGTTGAGGTCACAACGTCCCGTATTGCCGAGCTGTTGGGCGACGAAGCCGAATACCTTCTCGAGCATCGGTGTACCACAATCCCTAAAGAAATGCTGCATTTGCCCGGACCGGACTTTGTCGATCGGGTCTGGAAGGACTCCGATCGCAATCCGCGGGTGCTCCGCGCCATGCAGGAGCTGTTCAATACAGGCCGGCTGGCCGGCACGGGCTACCTGTCGATCTTACCTGTCGACCAAGGCATTGAGCACAGCGCAGGCGCCAGCTTTGCCAAAAATCCGGAATATTTTGATCCCGAAAACATCGTTCGCTTGGCTATTGAAGGCGGCTGCAATGCGGTAGCCACAACATTTGGCGTGTTGGGGGCCGTGGCCCGCAAGTACGCCCACAAGATTCCCTTCATTTTAAAGCTCAACCACAACGAATTGCTCACCTACCCCAATACTTACGACCAGATTTTGTTTGCCCGTGTTAAGGACGCCTGGAACATGGGCTGCCTGGGGGTAGGGGCCACGGTCTACTTTGGTTCACCGGAATCGCGTCGCCAGCTTCAAGAAGTCAGCGAAGCGTTCGCTTATGCCCACGAACTGGGGATGGTGACGATTCTTTGGTGCTACCTGCGCAATAACGCCTTCAAAGTCAACGGTGTCAACCACGAAACGGCTGCAGACCTTACAGGCCAAGCCAACCATCTGGGCGTAACCATCGAAGCTGACATCATTAAGCAAAAGCAGCCCACGCACAATGGCGGCTACAAGGCCCTGAATACCGGCGACTCAAGCTACGGTAAGCTGGACGAGCGCATCTACACCGAGCTGACCAGTGAACACCCCATCGACCTAACACGCTACCAGGTAGCCAACTGCTACATGGGCCGCTGCGGCCTCATCAACTCCGGGGGAGGGTCTAAGGGAAAAGACGACCTGCGAGAGGCGGTGCGCACAGCCGTAATCAACAAACGGGCTGGGGGTATGGGGCTCATCTCAGGACGTAAAGCCTTTCAGCGCCCCATGTCAGAAGGCGTTGCCCTGCTGCACGCGATCCAGGATGTGTATTTGAATACTGAAATCACCATCGCCTAAACAACACTTTTTCCCTCCTTCTTCGCCCCTCCCTTATAAGGGAGGGGCACATTTATTTTTGTACTGCCCCCAATACTGATTCCCTAAAGGTAAAAGAGCCTTTAGCATAGGCTAAAGTTTAACCTTAGAGACTACCTGCACAAGTTTGACCACGCCATGGGCGTATCCTCGTGAATCAGCTTTTATGCTTTGCTCGTAAGCAGCGTACATGCTCTAATCTTGCGACCTACCATGAACACGCTAACCCCAGCCAGTGTAGACGCGCTGCTTCCGCTCTATCCGGAATGGGTACAAGAACTGGCGCGCCGCTACTTTACGAAAACAACGAACCAGTTCATCTTGCACGGCAACGTGCGCGATTTAATTCCGCTACCCGAACCCGATGGCTTTCGTTACGTCCCGTTGCGGGACTTTCTGCGCGACGATTTGTTTGCGCCCCGCGATCTGGTGCTTTTTTATGACCGCTCGACAGGCTTGCAGTTTGCCAACCCAGCTACGCGCGAAGACTTTTTCCGTGCACTGGAAGGCTTTGATCAACTGTATGGTAGCAGCTACGCCCGACAGCTTCCACGCGACCCTGTGCGGGTCTTTACGCTGCTGGAACGTTACTTCCGGCTGCGCCTAGCCGAAGGTCGCCGCATCGCCTGCATCATTGACTATGCCGAAACCATTGTGCCTGCCACAGAGGGCGCCTTTGCTAGCAGCGAAGATCGCGATGCGTTGGTTTTTCTGCTTAAGTGGTCGCATGACCCCCTGCTGCTGCAAAGCGATTTTACACTATGCCTGATCACAGAGAACCTAACCGATCTGCACCGCCAGTTGGTGCAAAATCCCTACACCGCTGCGCTGCGCCTGCCTTTACCCGACGAAAAGGTGCGGCAAAGCTTTATCGAAAGCTATCTAGGTAGCCAAACCAAAGCGTTTCTTGAACGCTCCGAGCTGTCCCCCGCTGTGCTGGCCCACCATACAGCAGGACTCAACCTTATTCAGCTCCGAACCATTTTGGCTGATGTGCTGGAAAACCACACGCCGCTGAGTTTTGAGCGTCTGGTAGCGCTGAAAAAAGCCTTCATCGAAGCCGAGGCCTATGGGCTTCTAGAGTTTATTGAAACGAAGTACACGCTCGACATGGTAGCCGGCCATCATCGGGCCAAAGCCCACCTGCGTGCAGCAGCCCAAGCGCTTCGCCAGGGTCGCTACGAGGTGCTTCCCATGGGATACTTGGTAACGGGCCCGGTTGGCACCGGCAAAACATTTCTGATCACCTGTTTTGCCGGTGAAATTGGCATTCCTATGGTCCGACTCAAAAACTTTCGCTCGCAGTGGCAAGGCGTCACTGAGGGGAACCTCGAAAAGATCCTCACCCTGCTTGAAGCCATGACGCCTGTAGCGGTCATGATCGACGAGGCTGATGCCGCCTTAGGCCATCGCGAGGCAGAAGGCGACTCAGGTGTGTCAAAGCGCGTGTTTGCACAAATTGCTTCGTTCATGAGCAACCCGGCCCACCGCGGGCGCATCTTGTTCTTTTTACTCACTGCACGACCCGATCTCATGCCTGTTGACCTCAAGCGTCAAGGACGGGCCGAAGAACACTTGGCACTTTTTTATCCTTCTTCGCAACAAGAGCGTGATGAGCTGCTTGAAGTTATGCTACGCCGCACGGGAATCCCTCTCTCGCTCGAAGAAGTACCCTCGGCCCTGCGAAAGGGTGAGCGGGCCTTCAGTGGCGCTGAACTAGAAGCCTTGTTAACCCGTGCTAAATTTCGGGCTGCGGCACAAGGCCTCGAGGAAGTGACCCCGCAAATCCTCCAGGAGGTAGTAGACGACTTCCTACCGCCTACCTACCCCCTGGAGATCGAGTTGCAAACCCTGGTAGCTGCGCTAGAATGCACGAGCCGCGAATTGCTCCCCGAGCCACTGCAAAACATGGATCGAGAAGCAATGCTGGCCCGTGTAGAAGCTTTAAAACAACTCCTAGCGATACGCTAAAACGACCGCGCTTAAGAGACTTCTCCCTCTGCAGAGGTCTTTCGGGACCGACGACGACGCGTCGAGACCGGTGGAGCTTCTACCTGTTCTCCCAAAAGTTTGAGATATAAATCGTAACTAATAAGCACAGCGTACGGCTCATTGTTCTTCTGAATGAGAATGCCTCGTTCGATACCTTTTGCATGCTCCACGAGCTCTGAAGTCTTTGAGCGCAGTTCCGTAATCGTGGCTACAGCGTCAATCCCCTTAGTGCTATACATGGCGTACCTCTAGATTAGATAAAATTTGTAATACTATGACGAAGATATAAATGAACCTTAAAAGAGAAAGTTTCGCAGTAAAATCTATCCTATTCCACTCTAAAACATAAGCAGAAATTTTTTCACCTTTCAGTTTGAATAATACGCTACGTATTCTTTCGTAGTCTAGCCTGCTTTCTCCCTTGATGTATAGACAAGCTGCAGCTGTGACTGTATATTTTACCGATTGCTTACCGTTTAGTCCTTGTGCCAAAAAATCACGATCATGCTGCTCCAAAGGATTGGGTTTATTTTGTTGGTAGCGCTTCCGAGCGCATCCCAGGCACAAAATCGCGCTGCCGAATCAGCTCCTTCCCCCCCGGTGGTAACCCGTACCTATGCAATCACGCAAGCCCGCATTGTTGTCGCACCGGGCCGCATTATTCCTCAGGGAACCGTGGTCTTGCGCAACGGCCTTATCGAGGCTGTGGGTCCTAACGTTAGTGTACCTCCCGATGCGTTTGTCATTCAAGGCGATTCGCTGGTTGTATATGCAGGGTTTATTGATGGGCTTTCCCATGTAGGCATTCCGGCTCCGAAACAGGAGGAAACACCCCCACAGCGGTCTGCGAATCCAGGCAATCCACCTCCTGAACGCGCAGGACTAACCCCGGAGCGTGACGTACGCGTGCTGCTTAAGCCCGATGATCCCTCGGTGGAGCAGTTGCGACGCGCGGGCTTTACCTTAGCCCATGTCGTACCCCGCGAAGGCATGCTTCCCGGGCGCGGCGCCTTGGTTCTTCTACGCGGCAGCTCGGCAGACGCCATGATCTACCGCAGTGATGCTTCGCTGTTTGTGCAGCTTGAGCCCGCCCGTGGCGTTTATCCGGCCACCGATATGGCCGTGCTGGCCCGCTTTCGTCAGCTTTATCGCGAAGCAGCGCGCCGCCACCATCTCAACGCGCTCTACGCAGCCAATCCCTCGGGCTTAGAGCCGCCTCCTTACGACGCCGTGCATGCCGCCTTCTTCCCTGTGCTTGAAGGGAAAAAACCAGTGTTTTTCTACACGGAAGACGCACTGGATCTTCACCGCGTTTTGGCCTTGCATCGAGAACTGAATTTCCCTGTTGTACTGGCTGGTCTGGCTGGCAGCTTCGATATCCTTGAAAAGCTCCGTGCGTCAAACATACCCCTATTTCTCACGCTCAACCTCCCTGAAGCGCCGCGGGATACAGCAGCTAAGGCAATCGCGCCCTCTGATGATTCCTTAGCTGCACAGTATCGTCCAAATTTGCGCGTTGTAGACTATCGGAATACCGAAGCCGAAAGGCAAAACCTGAAAGCACGACAAGCGCTTGAGCGCATCAAATACTATGAGACAGCCAGCCGCCTGCATGCAGCCGGTTTGCGCTTTGGATTTTCAACACGCGACGTTGAACCGAAAAAAATTGCTGCACATTTGCGCACGATGGGAAAACATGGGCTTTCGGAAGAGGCTGCCTTGGCGGCTTTGACCATCGATGCTGCACGCTTGCTCGGTATAGATCAAGCCGTAGGAACGGTTGAACCCGGGAAACTGGCCAATCTGGTGATCACCGATGGTCCGCTGTTTAACGAAAAAACGCGCATTCGCTACGTCTTTGTAGCCGGTGAACTTTTCGAGATCAAAGCACCTGAGGAAGCCCGACGTCCCCCAACCGAAACCCCACTACCAACGGCCGACGGCACCTGGAGCTGCACCGTCAGCTCGCCAGATGGACCCGTCGACGGCACGTTGCGCATTCGCCAGGGGAGCGGTACCATCTCCAGCAGCGCCTTGCCGCAACCAGCCACCCTGGAAAACTTCCGGCTACAAGGCCAGCAACTGACGTTTGGCTTTTTTACCAGCGCATTTGGCCAGGTAACAGCACGCCTAACGCTGACAGGGCAGACTGCAGAAGGAAGCCTCGACGTTCCTGGTTACGGTACTCTACCGCTCCGCTGCCACCGAACCGAATCGCCACAAAGGTAAAAAAACGCTTTAGCCTATGCGTAGACACTGGGTTTTTGCCCTGGGATTTTCTGCAGTGCTTGCTGCGCTTCCTGCATACGCGCAGCGCAAAGGTGACCTGCTCATTCGCAACGGTACCGTACTTACCGTTACCCAGGGTACACTTGCCAACACCGACATTTTGATCCGTAATGGCAAGATTGCTGCCATTGGTCAGAACCTTACAGCTCCCCCTGGGATTGAGGTCATCGATGCCAGCGGTCTTTACGTAATGCCAGGCATCATTGATGCGCATTCCCACATTGCCATCTCTAACGTCAACGAAGCCACCAACCCGGTCACGGCCGAGGTGCGCGTGGGAGACGTGCTCAACCCCTATGACATTCGCCTATATCGCGCGCTCGCTGGCGGCGTCACAGTTTCCCATGTCATGCACGGCTCAGCCAACGTTATCGGCGGACAGAACGTGACCATCAAACATCGCTACGGCGAGACGGACCCCGAAGCACTCCGTATGGAAGGCGCTCCGCGAACGATTAAGTTCGCTTTAGGCGAAAACCCGACGCGCGTGCACGGCCGCAACAGCAACGTCCCCCCGCTCTCCCGTATGGGTGTTGAATTCGTCATCCGCGACGCCTTTCACAAAGCCCAACGTTACCGCGAGGCCTGGGATCGGTATGAACAAGAACGTCGTCGCAATCCCAGGGCTGTGCCTCCCCCCTATGACGCGCGCCTTGAAGTACTGGCCGAAATTCTCCGAGGCAACATTCTCATTCACTGCCACGCTTACCGTGCCGATGAAATCCTGATGCTCCTGCGTGTGCTGAAAGACTTTGGCATCCGTCGCGTTGTCTTTCAACACGTAAACGAAGGCTTCAAAGTAGCGCCTGAGCTGGCTGCCTTTGGGGCTATGGCCTCGGTGTTTTCCGACTGGTGGGCCTATAAATTTGAAGTGTACTACTCCACCGCTTACAATGCCGCAATCCTTACACGTAACGGCGTCATCACCTCGATCAACTCCGACTCTCCAGAGCTTAACCGCCATCTTTACCATGAAGCCGCCAAAACGCTGAAATATGGCGGCCTTAGTGAAGACGAGGCGCTGGCACTGATCACGATCAATCCTGCCCGCCAGCTTGGCATTGAAGACCGCGTCGGCTCCATTGAGGTTGGGAAAGATGCCGACTTAGCCCTCTTTAGCGCGCACCCACTTTCCATCTACGCTGTGTGCAAGAAAACCATTGTTGATGGGATCGTGCGCTTTGACGCCGACCGTGACCCCGACGACATGCGGCTGCGTGTCGATCCCGAGCAGCCTGTCGAGTTGGCGATCACGCCTCAGACACACCACGAACGCTGCCTACAAGACACAGATTTCTTCGCATTGCTCACCGAAATCACGCAGGCACCATGAAACGGCTGTGCTTCTACGGACTTCTCTTCGGGCTGATGACAGGACCAGCCGCTGCCCAAAGTTCTAGCACACCGCAGGCGCGGCAAGGCGTGTTTGCCTTAACCAATGCCCGACTGGTCACCATCACCCAAGGCATCATTGAAAATGGAACGCTCATTATTCGCGGGGATCGCATTGAAGCCTTGGGGCAGAACATTCCCATTCCCCCTGAGGCAGAGGTGCTCGATGCCACTGGTCTGGAAGTGTATCCGGGCTTTATTGATAGCGGTACGCGTTTGGGCCTGACCGAGATCGAATCACTCCCCGAAACGCGCGACTACCGTGAGCTGGGCGAGCTGAACCCTCAGCTCGAAGCGCTCACGGCTGTGAACCCCAACTCCGTGCTTATCCCTGTAACGCGGGTCAATGGCGTCACTACCGTACTCACCGAACCCGAAGGCGGCCTGCTGCCAGGCACCGCCGCACTGATCAACCTGTTTGGCTACACACCCGAGCACATGCACCTAGGCGGTGTTCGGCTCATGGTGCTGCAGTTTCCCTCCAAAGGCCGCCGCAGCCCTTTTGATCGGCGCAAGCCGGAAGAAATTGAAAAAGCTTTTCGAGAAGCGATGCAGAAGCTCGACGAAATCTGGGATCGAGCAATGCTCTACGCCCGCATCGACTCGGCTTACCGTGCCAATCCCGAACGTAACCCGCAACCCCTGTATGTGCCAGAAATGCAGGCACTGCTACCCGTGTTACGCGGGGAAATGCCCCTGCTTCTCAAGGTCGACCTGGCGCCCGATATTCTTGCAGCCTTAGAGTGGATCCAAAAACGCGGCTTGAAGCGTGTTATCCTTAGCGGCGTAGCCGAGGGTTGGCGCGTGGCCGACAAAATCGCCGCAGCCGGCATCCCCTGCCTGGTAGGCCCTGTGCTTGCCCTACCTACCCGTGAATCAGACCGCTACGACAAACCCTACGCCAATGCCGCGCTGCTGCACGCGGCTGGTGTCAAAATCGCACTCCGCACCGGAGAAGCCGAAAACGTCCGCAACTTGCCCTATCACGCCGGATTTGCCGCTGCCTATGGCCTGGGACGCGAAGCAGCCCTTCGGGCCGTCACCATCAATCCAGCAGAAATTTTTGGTGTAGCCGATCAGATCGGTTCCTTAGAAGCAGGCAAAAAAGCCACGCTGTTTGTGACCGATGGCGATCCCTTTGAACCACGTACGCAGGTACGGTACGTATTTATTGAGGGCTACGCGATCCCTCTGCACAACCGCCAACTGGAGCTGTATCACGAATTTCTCCATCGCCAGCCCGGTCTACATCTCCAGTCGGCAACCGATTAAAGCAGACGGAATATGGCATACACCAGCAGACTGACCACGCCAGCGCCTACCGTCAATGCCCGGATTGCTTGATCAATACGGTAGCGCATAACTACTTATTTTTTAATTACACACGGCAGGGCAGTTAGGGGCAAGGAATATACCGGGCTTGCGCTTTAAAGATCAAATGCTCCAAAAGGGGTAAAATGCGCTTTTTTCATGCGCCTTTGGCGCAAGCTTTACGTTTTGACTACGCCAGGCATCACAAAAGCTCCCTTTTCGCTTCGAAAATTCCCATAACCTATTGTAAATCTGGTATGAAGCAGTGCTTTCCCCTGGTCTTTTGGGGGATGCTTTTGGCGCTGGGTGCTAGTGCCCAGGTTGGGGAAGTCCCCTATCCGTACCGGGCCTATCGGGGTTTAGTGGTTGCCGAGCATGCTGCAGCCGCAGCAGCGGGGTTGGAAGTGCTGCAACGCGGGGGCAATGCTGTTGATGCTGCCGTGGCCACAGGTTTTGCGCTGGCTGTCGTATTGCCCTCAGCTGGCAACCTGGGGGGCGGCGGCTTTATGGTTATCCGATTTGCTGATGGCCGTGCGACCACGATCGACTTTCGTGAAACGGCCCCTCGTGCTGCCACACGCGACATGTTTTTGGATGCCCACGGGCGCTTTGTGCCCGAGCGCAGTCAGGAAGGCTACCTGGCCGTTGGGGTGCCTGGCACGGTAGCTGGACTGCTACTAGCGCACGCCCGCTATGGTCGTCTTTCTCGAAGCGAGGTGCTTGCACCGGCCATCCGTTTGGCCGAAACGGGCTTCCAGCTTACGCGCACGCAAGCTGCCCAGCTCAACGCCTTACGCACGGCTTTTCTACGTTATCCTTCAACGCGCAAGTACTTTACCAAGGACCAGCCTTTTCGAGAAGGTGAACGGTTCATCCAAAAAGACTTAGCCCAAACGTTACGGCGCATTCGCGACAAAGGCGTAGACGATTTTTACCGCGGCCAGACAGCAGACCTGATCGTGGCCGAAATGCAACGTGGCGGTGGTCTGATCACGCATGAAGACCTAGCGACTTACCGTGCGGTTGAGCGCCCTCCCGTAGTCGGCACCTATCGCGGCTATCGCATACTATCGATGGGGCCTCCTTCAGCTGGGGGTATTGGACTCATTCAGCTGCTCAATGCCGTTGAGCCGTTTGACATTAGCCGCATGGGCTTTGGCAGTAGCGCTACGCTGCATTTAATGGCCGAAGCGATGCGTTGCGTGTATGCCGATCGGGCCTACTGGCTCGGGGATCCCGACTTCGTAACCATTCCGGTGCAAGGCTTGCTGAGCAAGGCCTATATGCGGCAGCGCATGGCCCATTTTCGCCTGGAGCAGACCGACACCACGCACTGCCGTTTGCACGGCGACCCACTGGCCTTCGAGTCACAAGAAACCACGCACTACTCCGTAGTAGATGAAGAAGGGAATGCGGTTAGCGTCACCACCACGCTGAACGGCTCCTATGGCGCCCTGGTTGTGGTTGACGGGGCTGGATTTTTTCTCAACAACGAAATGGACGATTTCAGCGCGGCGCCTGGCGTGCCCAATCTCTACGGGCTGATCGGATCCGAAGCCAACGCGATCGCGCCAGGCAAACGCATGCTCTCTTCAATGACCCCAACGATCATTGAAGATCCCCAGGGACGCCTGTTTTTGGTGCTGGGCACACCCGGCGGCGCAACCATTGTGACGACCGTTTTTCAGCTGGTACTCAACGTCATTGATCACGGGATGAACATCCAGCAGGCTGTGCTGGCGCCGCGCATCCACCACCAAGGATGGCCACCCGTGCTCTATTATGAACGACGCGGCTTCCCGATGGATGTGATCGAAAATCTGAAGCGGCGAGGTTGGAACGTCCTTGAGCGTGAAGGGACGAGCGGTCGGGCGCATGCCATCCAGGTACTTTACGATCCAGATCCGCTAGCCCCAAGGCCTTACACCGAACGGGTGTATTTGGCTGGCGTGGATCCTCGAGGAGAAGGCGCAGCAGCCGGCTATTAAGGGATCACCACTCGTTTTCCTCTTTGGTCACGCCCATTTCTACAGGCACCGGATAGTTGGCCGTAAAGCAAGCGTTGCAATACCCCAGCCCATTGGGATGAGCCGAGTGCACAGCTTCCATTAACCCTTCCACCGAAAGATAGGCTAATGAATCGACGCCAAGCCAACGCCGCATCTCTTCAATGCTGCCAAACTTGTTTGCCAAGAGCTCTTCGGCACTCGGGAAATCCATGCCATAAAAGCAAGGGCTAATTACGGGTGGCGAGGCAATGCGCAGATGTACCTCACGCGCACCGGCCTGCCGGATCATGTGCACCAAAAAGCGCGAGGTTGTACCGCGCACGATGGAATCGTCCACCACCACCACAATGCGGTCGCGCAAAACGCCTTCTACCGTATTGAACTTGCAGCGGACCTTCATTTCGCGTCGGTCCTGGCCAGGGGCGATAAACGTACGTCCTACGTAGTGATTGCGGATGAGACCAATTTCATAGCGGCATGGATAGCCCAGCTTTTGGCATTCGGTGGTATAGCCTAAAGCAACCGTATTCGAAGAATCGGGGACCGAGATGACGATCGGGGGCTTTTCCTCGGGCGCTACACGCGGCACTGGAGCCTCATGCGCCAGTTGTTTACCCAGCTTGCGGCGCACCTTATCGACCATTTCCCCAAAAACCTTGGAGTCAGGCCGAGCAAAGTAGACGTACTCAAAGATGCACTGGCTCACCCGGTAGCGCCGAGGTAGCCAGTAACGGGCAAAACTTCCGGTAGCACAGCCTTCCTGATCGATTACCAGGATTTCACCAGGTTCAATATCGCGCAGGTATTCCGCACCGATCAGGTCAAAGGCGCAAGTTTCGCTAGCTACGCAGTAGGCCCACGACCCGTCGTCGTTGCGCAATCGTCCTAAGGCCAATGGCCGGAAGCCACTAGGATCCCGTACTGCGATTAAGCTGGTGTCGGTCAAAATAAGCAGCGAAAAAGCGCCTTCAACTTGGGTGAGCGCATCGATAATCTGGTCGATTTGTTGCTGGCGGCGACTTTGCGCAATCAAGTGCAGGATGAGCTCACTATCGCTGGTGGTCTGAAAGAGCGTTCCCCGTTCGCTAAACGCCTGGCGCAGCTCACGGGCGTTTGAAAGGTTGCCGTTATGGGCCAGGGCAATATTGCCGTCACGGTAGTGCACCACAAAAGGCTGGATATTGGCCCGGTTGGTGGCTGAGCCACTGGTAGAATAGCGGTTGTGGCCAATACCGGCACGCCCCAATAGTTTTGTCTCAAAAATCGAGGGCTCACTGAACACGTCGAGCACCAACCCAAAGTCTTTGTGCACAGCCATAACCGGCCTTCGGCGTACCTCGTCATAGGTAGCGGTAACAATCCCTGCCGATTCCTGTCCGCGATGCTGCAAAGCATGAAGGCCGTAGTAGATCAGGCGGGCTGCATTCGGCGCATTATAGACACCAAAGATGCCACAATACTCTTTAAGTTCGCGCATGTCGCTGAGGCCTTAGCCCCGATGATGGTGGGTTATAAGAGAATGAAACCGACAGCCAATAGGATCCCGACGCCGTCGGCCACCAGGTCGCGATAGCTAAAGCGACGCGTTGCACCCACTTTCCAGTCATACAGTTCCTTACCTACCCCTACAAGAGCGGTACCGCCAGCGGCAAATGGCAGTGCCTGTTGTTCTGCCCAGCCTATTTTTTGCACTAGGGCATACTGCGTACTCAGGGTCCACAGAAAAGAAATGGCCGCGTGTTGCACTTTGTCGTAAGCCAACCAAGGGTCAGCTGGTTGCGCACGCGTTGGGGAAGTCGGCTGCGTGTAGCGGAGCTGAACCCACAAAAGGCGGGGATCTTCCGCGAGAAAAGGCCTCGGTGCCGTCGCCGTCCCAACCAAAAACAATAGAAGCAGCATCTTAAGCTTCTTCCTCAGGTTTATGTCCGGAAGGCGAAGTGGCTACTTCCGGAGGGATTACATGCACCCATACTTGACCAATGCGGTGGTTATCGACGGTTTCCACGCGCAGCTGTAACGGCCCATACGTGACTTCATCGCCGGGTTTGGGAATTTGGCCAAGCACGTGCAAAATCAACCCTCCTAAGGTTTCGAAATCGAACGATTCCGTATCCAGGGAAATGCCCAGCAGTTCGACCAGATCGTCAAGGTTCATGCGCGCATCGACACGGTAGGTCTGTGCATCCAGCCGAACGTACAACGCTGGCTCGCGCTCGTCGTGTTCATCGCGAATGTCACCGACAATTTCTTCAAGCACATCTTCCATGGTAATCAGCCCGGCCGTTCCGCCATACTCATCGACTACAATAGCCATATGCGTTTTACGCCGCTGAAAATCGCGCAATAGATCGTCAAGCTTTTTGCTGAGCGGCACAAACATAGGCGGACGTGCCAAACGTGCCCAATCCAAAGGTTGATTCAAGTCAGCTTGTCCCAAATAAGGCAGGAGATCCTTAGCGTAAAGAATGCCCACAATATTGTCCAGGTGCTCTGCGTAAAGGGGGAGCCGCGAGTGGCCGCTGCTTCGAATGCGGGCCAAGGCTTCTCCAAAAGTAGCCGTAATGGGTAATGCCACAATATCGAGCCGGCTCACCATCACCTCTCGCACGGTGGTTTCACCAAACTCTAAAATCGAGGCCAGTAAGGCGCGCTCTGCTTCACTTAATGCACCCGCTGTACCGTTTAGCCCAGCCAAGGCTTTCAGTTCTTCTGGAGATAACGGTCGCTCCGAAACCCGAAGCCGTTGCTGTACCTGCTGCGACAGGCGTACCAGTAAGTCTGCAATTGGGAAAAATAGCCGCTGCAGTACCCAGAGCACCCCAACCAGGCGATGCACAAGCACAGCGGCATAACGACTAGCCAGCAGGCGGGGCGTAATCTCTCCCAGAACCAATAAAAGCAATGTTATCCCCAAAAGCGTCGCTACCAGCACCCAAACAGAGGACCAATGCGCGGACCAAGACAGCTGCACTACCAGCAAAACGGCCATTAGGGCCGCGCCCAAATTAGCCAAAAGGTTACACAATTGCAGCGTCAACAACAAATGGCGCGGTCGTGCCCGTAAGGCTTGCAGGCGACGCGTTATCGCCTCAGGGGCAACAGAAGCTGTCAAAGGCGCTTGCAGGACTGCCTCTGCGCCCGAAAGCAATGCCGAAACCAGTACGCAAACTCCCAAAAACACAAACTCAGCTGCAAGGATTACTGGCTCCGGCGCCAGTGCCAAGGAAAACGTCAACAGAAGAAAAGCAGCGCGAGATGGCGGTGCGTCGGCGTCCAAGGCTGGTGAGGGCAAGCGCCCTCGGTTGGTTCAAGGGGCATAACAATTTACCATTGGTGCAAACCGTTGACGATCACTTGGCCTTACAGGTTCCGCAAAGGGTTCTCACGCTTCAGCAAACACCCTGCCACACTAGCCCAGATAGCCACGGAGCACGTTTACTAGAATAATCAGAATTACCACCGGACAAATGTAGCGAATAAAAACTTGCCAAATACGCAACAATCCCGGGGATATCTGACTTCCTTGCTGCAACTCTTGGGCAGCTTTCTCAGCTCCCCACACCCAACCGATAAAAACACTCAGCAGTAGCGCTCCTAAGGCCAACGCCAAGTTTCCCCACAACGCATCCATGATGCTGAGAAAGTCGTGCTGTCCTAAAAAGCCCTCTTCTCCTACCAGCCAGTCCATTCGGGTCAACCCTTCAACCGTACCCTGTGATAAGGCTGAGGGTAGGCCAATCAAAAACGTCAACACACCCACAACCCACACCGAACGCTTTCGGCTCCAACGACGCTCATCCACAAAATAGGCTACCACCACTTCTAAAAGGGAAATGGTGGACGTAAGCGCTGCAATTGACAGCAGTAGGAAAAACAATGCCCCAAGCAGCCCCCCTAAAGGCAGGGTCTGGAAAATCTCCGGAAGCACAACAAACACCAAACGCGGCCCGCTGGCTGGATCATGACCAGTAGCAAACACTGCAGGGAAAATCATAAATCCGGCCATGAGCGCAACGAGCGTATCAAACAGCGCCACATAGGCTCCAGAAGCCACCACGTCTTCCCGTCGGGAAAGGTAGGAGCCGTAGGTGATCATCGCCCCCATGCCCAAACTCAAAGAAAAGAAGGCCTGTCCTAAAGCAGCCATCACCACGCCAGGGGTTACTTTCGAAAAATCTGGCTTGAGATAGAAAGCCAGCCCTTTTTCTGCTCCAGGTAGGGTCACGCTGCGCACAATAAGCACAGCCATCAACAAAACCAAAAGCGGCATAAGCACCTTTGACCAGCGCTCAATGCCCTGTTCTACACCCCCAAACACCACCCACATTGTCAATCCTAAAAACACAGCAAATAGGGGCACCACGATCCAAGGACTGGCTACAAAATGCCCAAAGTCCAGATGTGCAAAAAGCAAATTTTTAAAAATATACCCAAAAGTCCATCCAGCAATGACCGCGTAGTAACTGAGGATCCCTACGCCGGTAAGCACACACAGCACGCCCACCCCGATCCAGGGAGATCCAGGCCGCAACAGGCGAATGGCGCCTACGGGGTTTTTTTGGGTATGTCGCCCTAAGACCAGTTCAGCAAGCAAATAGGGAAGGCAAATCAGCACAACGCACAACAGATAGATGACCACAAACGCAGCACCGCCATTCTGGCCGGTAATGTACGGGAAACGCCAAATGTTACCTAGGCCAATAGCCGAGCCTGCGGCAGCCAAAATAAAACCAACGCGCGAGCTCCACTGCCCGCGTTCAGCACTTGGCGTGGTCATATGTGCTGGATTTCAGGGTTTATGCTTTACCTAAGGTATAGGCGCCCAAATAACCGGATTCAGGGCAGAAAATCAAGCGCTCACCGAATCTTGTGGGCACTGTAGCGCGTGGCCAAGGCTTCTTGGGCCTCTTGAATGATCGAAAATACAAGCTTAAGCATTTTGCGTTGCCCGCTGGTGAGCTCTTCAGGAGCGATGAGGTTGTCTGGGGGTTGGCCGGCTTCGATTTGCTGCAACTGATGGTCGAGTTGGAGTTCGACCAAAAATCGATAGGCTTCTTGCAGGTCTTGAGCGATTTGCTTCACCCCTGGCAATTGCGCTGCTACCTGCAGCCGGTCGAGCGTTCCTGTTGCATGCACGTAGCCGGCCTCCAGCGCCAGCACGCGGGCCAGGTCCGTAATGGGCATTAAGCCGCGCTGTTGGATGTCGAACCCAGGCTGCTGTTTGCCTGAACGATCCAGGAGAAACCGTCCAAAGAAAGACAAAGGTGGGCGGTTGCGTAAGGCATTGTGCATCATCCATGCGAGAAAGCCTTGTGCTTGCTGCAAAGTCTGCTGCAGATCCACTTTCAGCTGCTCAACCAATGCTGCAGCCCCATAAAGGGCTCTAAGGTCAAAAAACAGGGATATTGGGACTTTTTCGTCGGGATTATCGATCCAGTGTCGAAACGTATGCTTCCAGCCACTGACCGATTGCCGATAACGCGGACTGCTGGCGATAACCTCAGAGCAACGAGCAAATCCTACCGCTTCCAGTGCTTCATTGGCCTGGTGCGCCAGCTTCCCAAGCCAGTCTTCTGCCCAACGTGCTCGCTGCTCGCTGTATGGATCGGCATAGATTAGGGCATTCGCCTGCTCTGTCTGAAAGCCCATTTCTCGTCGCCCTTGGCTACCCAGCGCCATCCAGGCCCAGGGGATGGCTAACGCTTTGTCAGGCTGCTGCGCTTCGGTCAGTTGCAAGATCCGCACAACGATGCGGTCGCTTAACTCTGCAGCGAGGTAGAGCAAATCTGTAGCAGCCATGCCTTGTTGGCGCAACTGGCGTAACAAGGCAAAGGCTTCTTGGCGCAAAACAGCCAGCGTTGCTATCGCATCGGCTTTTTCGATGCGCTTCAGCGTAGCAACTGGGTCATGCCCGCGCACATGGGCGATATCTTGCCCAGAAATCACCCCCACCACCGGAGAATCTGGGTTTTCATTTTCCGTGAGCACCAAATGGTGTAGGCGGTGGCGTGCCATAGTCATGAGCCCTTCCATCACCGGAGCATAAGCTGGCAGCGTAATCAGCGGCGTGCTCATCAGCTGGCTTACGGGCATGTCTGGCATGCGTCCTTCGGCCACGACTTTGTCGCGCAAGTCGCTATTGGTCAGTATCCCCAGGGCACGCCCATCGGTATCCAACACGAGTATGGACCCAACGCGCGCTTCGCGCATGCGACGAGCCGCTTCCTGCACTGTTGTCTCAGGTGCACACCCAACTGGTGCGCGATGTACCAAAGCACGTAAAGGGGTTGTAAGCAGCACCTGGGCACCAGCCATATCCATTCGGCTCCTGCCCAAACGGTGCGCATACAGCTGCAGATTCTTTTCAAAAAATGCGGCAAAGGCCTCGCAAGATCGGTATACCCGAAAGAAGGCCGCCTCAGGAATCAGCACACATTGCGTAGGTTCTAACGCACGCGCTTCGTAAGGTAGGGGGGCTTCATGCAAGAGTGCGTCATACCCAAACACATCACCTGCTTCGCAGTGATCTACCAAACGCCCCGTGTCTTTATCGACCTGCTGCACTGCCCCAGAAACGACCAGATACAAGTAGCGAGGATGAGCGGGGATAACCCCTTGTGCCAAAATCACGTCGCCTGCTTCATAGGATACCAGCAGGGCCGCTTCAAAAAGCATCCGACGCGCTGCCGGCGTCAGCCCATCAAACGGCGGCGTGCTGTCTAACAGCGCGGCTAAAGTTTCTAGGGTTACCGGCTGAGAGGCCATAGGACTTTAGGCTTCAGGACAAAGTATTGCAGGCTGCCAACCAAGTACCGCGTTGCACACGTAAAGGGCTTCAGCCCGCCGCAGATCATCGAGCGTGAGCACCTTTTCGGCAGCTTCTGGCCGCGTTGCAAGCACATGCGCCCGGTACACGCCAGGCAGTAGCCCACAGCGCACCGGAGGCGTGTAGAGCTGACCGTCCATTTGGGCGAAGATGTTTGTGCGAGAGCCCTCGCACACCTCTCCGCGGGTGTTCAAAAAGATGACCTCATCGTAGCCAGCGGCACGCGCTTGCAGATAGGCTGCCTCGTAATCAGCTCGGCGCGTGGTTTTGTGATAACGCAGTGGATCGGCGGCGTCAAGGCGCCATGGAGCCACACAGAGCCGCCAAGGACGGGGAGCCTCAGCCTCCAAGACCGTACTGGTCAACCTCATGTGTCCACGCTCGTCCAACGTCAAGCGCAAGCGCCAGCTTTGCATAGGATCCAGCGCCTGCACCACCTGGCGTAGGCGTGCTCTTAGCGCAGCCTCATCCAGCGGGAACCCAAACCGTGCTGCTGAACGACGCAACCGTTCCAGATGCGCCTCGAGCAAGGGGATCGCGCCTGCTGTGCACCGCATGGTTTCAATCAGAGCAAACGGCTCAGCCGCTAGGCGTAGAAACTGACTTTTGAGCAGGCATTCTGCATACTCCGCCTCTGGGTCAGAATCCCATACAATTCCACTCCCTACGCCCAAACGCCCTTCTGAACCGATCAGCTCGAGTGTGCGAATAGCAACGTTGAAGACCGCTTCGCCACCTGGCGCAGCATACCCAATCGCTCCGCAATACACCCCCCGATGGCTTGGCTCTAAGTGCCTTAAGTGCTGCAGGGCCCGTAGCTTTGGCGCCCCCGTTACCGATCCCGATGGGAAAAGTGCCCGGAAAAGCGCCGCATAGCCTACGCCAGGACGCAGCGTGCCTTCTACCGTAGACGTCATCTGCCAAAGCGTAGGATAGGCGGCAACGTGAAACAGCTGTGGCACAACGACCGACCCTGGTCGGCAACAGACCGAGAGGTCGTTGCGCAACAGGTCTACAATCATCAGATTTTCAGCCTGATTCTTCGGATCGGTCCGCAGCGCTTCAGCCAAGGCGCGATCTTCTTCGGGATCCTCTGACCGGCGCATGGTCCCTTTCATAGGCCGCGTGATGATCCGCTCTCCACAACGCCGAAAGAAAAGCTCAGGAGAAAAGCTGAGCACGAAACGCTCACCCGTGTTCAAAAAAGCTCCGTATGGGACCGGCTGCTGCTGCCGCAGGCTGCGATAAAGCGCCAGTGGATCTCCCTCGAACTGGAAAAAAATCGGTAGCGTGAAGTTAAGCTGGTAGACCTCACCCTCACGAATTAAAGTGCGAATGGCCTCAACGCGTTCTCGATAAGCGGTCAAGGAGAGCAACGGGCGTAGGTTTTGCACCCGATAGCTTTCTGCCTCGGCCAGCAGTGCCCAAGCCGCTTCGGCTGTTAGACCATGGGGTTGCGCATAGACACCAAACCAGGCTAGTGGTCCTGTATCTTCAGGAACCGACAGCGGCACAGGCGCAAGCGCATAACCTGCTTCATAGGCTATATAGCCCGCCACGTAATAACCAGCCGCTACTGCAGCGTCCAATGCCTGCAGCAATGCCGGAACTTGGTCGGCGGTGTCGGCCTGCAATACGTGCACAGGTTGCACAAAAAGCAGGCTTTGCTGGTTTTCTTCGTCCGAAAGTGCGGTGTCCAACCAAACCGTTCCAGGCTGCAGCAGGGGATGCATCTTCAGGATATAGGCTACGGTGTGCGGGCTAGCGTTGGCATAACCTCTGTGGCATAGCGCCGAATACTTTCAGCTACCACAGCCCGAGCTTCTGCTGGGCCAAAGAATTCTTGCACCAGCACCTCCTTGTCCTCAAGTTTTTTATAGTCTTCAAAAAATCGGCGCAGCTCACGCAATCGGTGCTCGGGAAGCTCTCGAATGTGATAAAAACCATTAAAGGCTGGATCGTCCAAGTGCACACAAATGATTTTCTCGTCGTTTTGCCCCTGATCGAGCATGGTCATCATGCCAATAGGCCGCGCCCGCAAAAGGCTTAGGGGCATTACAGGCTCTTGCATGAGCACCAGCACATCAAGCGGATCATGATCCTCACCCAGTGTTTGCGGGATAAAACCGTAGTTAGCCGGATAAATCACCGAAGAATACAGGACACGATCGACCCGAATCAGCCCCGTGTCTTTATCCAGCTCGTACTTCACTTTGCTGCCCTGGGGGATTTCAATCACGACGTGGAACCAATCCGGTGCTTCAGGGCCGACAGGGACGTCGTGCCAGGCATGGGCGGTAGGGATATATGTTGGCATGGACCGGATGCTGCAGGATGATAACGTTGCTGTTTAAACAGGGCGAGATGTCTCAGACGTTCCCTTGAAGGCTTGCTGGCCTTCCTGCAAGCGTACATGTAGCAGTTCAAACAAGGCTTGAGCTTCTGTCAAGGGAAGGTCGCGCAGCACAGGTCCATCCCATAGCGAAGCGCCAGCCACGTCAACCACCATGGTGGCCAGTCCTAGCCGCCGTTGGAAAAGCGATTGCCGTAGCGAGAGCGTTTGCACTTTAGCATAAGGCAAACACCAGATCTGGCGGCGGAGAACCCCACGACGAATGAACAGGAAACGTGCATCACAGGCATAGCCGTGTCCGCGATACTGCCACCACGCCCAAAGCAGGGATCCAACAGCCCAGCCTATCCCAATCCAGAGCTGCACGTCCCATAGCAAGTGCATTCCACCCAAACCAAGCACACCAACAAGCAGGTAGCGTACAGCCAGGCGGCGCCCATGGCGAGGCGAGACCCGCTTCCAAGCTTCAGGCAACGCCAGCGGCCACACTTGCGTCGCTACAGCCTGCACTTCGTGCAGCCGCCCCAGGGGCACCAAAAGCTGGTTCCCCCGTTGTTCTTGGGCCAACCCCATCAGCCGAGCTTCTAAAGCAAACCAGCCAAAGTGGGCCATGAGCGGATTCGTTTGGATCACCAGCGCCTGCACCCGTCGACGCGGAATAACAACAGCAGCCACCGTCAACAAACCGCTTTGACGGTAAAGCCGATCGCCTTCCTGCCAAAGTCGAAACCCGTAGTAGCGCGCTCCATGCACCAGAATGCCCCCAACCCATCCCAATAGGGCTGCTACAAGGAGCGTGGCCAGTGTAGCCAGCAGCGGTGCATGGGCAAAAGCATCCTGAACCCAGCGTAAACGCCCCCGCGCTATACCGTAGACCAGCTCTTCAGGGCTGAGGTTCAAATACTCCATTGCTGAAAACAAACCGGCCAAAAAAATCAGCGAAAATCGAAACGCCCCAGAGCGTAAAAGGCGACCCAGCGACATGGAAAACAAAGGCTCCGCGGCCTGTGCCTTGGCAGAAACGGCAGGCAAAGCTTCGCGCAAGGCTTTAAGCTGCGCCTCAAGGCGCATGGCTTCGGCCAAACTGACAAAAGCCAGCTCGCCTTCGGTCTCGCTGCTACCAGCGGTTTCAATGCGAACGCGCGCTAGCCCTAATAAACGCGCCAGCACACTGCGCTCGATTTGCACGTTTTGGATGTGCTCTATGGGAATATTACGCCGCCGGCGGGTAAGCAAACCGCTTTCCAGGATGAGCTCACGCGGTGTTAAAGCATATTGAAAGCGCAGGTAATGCGCCAAGATAAGCGGCCAGGCAATGCATCCATAAAGCACAAGCGTAGCAATTGCGCTGCGGTCTACACCCCTTCCCCAAAGCACAGGCAGCAACAATACCCCCAACGCCGGCAGGCTCATCAACAGCCGTACCAGCAGCGTCAGCGGATGCAGCCGACGCGCTTCAGGCATAGGCCCTGAGAACTCCTCAAACGCAGTCATCAGAGCACGTCTTCCAACACATGTTGTTTAATGCGCTCGCGAAGCTGCGCTGCCTGCTGCGGTCGCAATCCGGGCAAGACAATGGTGCTATAGCGCGCGCCAGCCGTGTGCAGCACCACCCGGACCAACCCAAACTCGCGCTCAATCAGATCCTGAGCCACATCCAAATGTTGGACCCGTCGCAGCGGAACAATCGTGCGCACACGCGTGAAAATGCCTCGCTCGAGAATGAGCTCTTCAGGAAGTAGGGCATAGCGCCAAAACCGATAACGCAGTCGTGGCACTACCCAGCACAACAGCCCCCCAATCCCTAACACAGCGCCTATCCAAAAGCCCCAGGGCAACCAGCGATCAGGCCGAAAAAGATGGGTAATTTCATAGGCCAACGCTAGCAACACACCGCCCAAGGTCCAAAGTGCCAATTTGACCGTCCATACGGTTCGAACAGCCGGATCCAGCGATTCCATGCCACCTTTGAGCTATATCACAGAGACGGTACATAATAGCCAAGGGGGCACGAGGTTTCCAAGGCTTCAGGCCAGAGGCAACGTCACTCGTAAGCATACTGGGAGCCATCAAAACACACCTTTCGCGCTGCACAACCCTACCCTGCAATCGGATGCAGCTATCCAGCGACAGCCTACGGAGACCAGGCATTTCATCTGCACTTGCTGCACGCAGCCTAGCTTAGAGAGCGTGCATATTTTCCAATGGGGCCCAGGGTTTGCTCCCCCTAAAAGTTTTTATAAACTGCGGTTACTTTAGATGGACTAAAAGCGGCTCATAGAAGTGCCATCTAGGCCTTAATACAAGGCTTTTCTGGTCGATCACTTCCCTATACATCACTCCTTTGTCGTTACGCAATGCGTCGTTTACTTATGGAATTTACCTTTGATCACCGGGCAGTAGCTGCATTGCCCCCAGTGCTACAGCGTTATGTACACCTGCTTTACCGGCGCGTTTGGCTGGCGTATGCTCAGGCAGGCTGTCCCTTAGGTCCAACCGACATCGGTATGCTGCTCTGGTTTGAATTTCGACAGTATACCACGGTCAACTGAGTCGTAACCGAACTTTTCCAAAAGAGGCGCAACCTCAAGCAGGGCTGCACGTATTGTGCCTCTAAGCAAGAGGCGCCTTTTTGATCAAGCGATGAAGACAACCAGCCCTCAGTTTGAAAAATTTCGGGTACGTGGCACGCAACTGCTCGAGCGCGTTCAGGAGATTATTGAGGAAGGGAATGCCCGAAGGGTGATTCTCAAAAAGGATGATCGGGTGTTGCTGGAGTTTCCGCTTTCTGTAGGCGTAGGTGGTGCGGCAGCGGCTGTACTGTTTGCCCCTACATTGGCTGCAGTAGGCGCAATTGCTGCGCTTGTAAGCGACGTAGACGTGATTATCGAGCGCCGTCCCCCTTCACCCCCTGAGCTTCCAGGTAGCGAAATCCCTCCGTCTTCTGAATCCTGAAAAGCGCGGGCGCCCTGGTATACCTCAAGCACCAGAGCACCCGCGTTTGCTTACAATGTAAGGCCAAAAACCAGATAAGACCGCTCAACACGGGGATTGGGGTTGAGGATATAGCTTACAAAAACGGGAAGTCCAAACTGCTCGGTAATAGGGATCGTTCGGGAAGCCGAAAGCCCTAATGTTACCAACGCCGCACTGCCGGTATTATAAAAGCTGCTCCTGCCCCCTACAGCTGCTACCTTTGCTGTCAGCTGGACCCCATTGACAGCAAAGGGATATTGGGCTTCCAGGTAGACCGAATAATCAGGGTCATTGTAGGCAAAAAGCCCTGCAAAGAGCGTGAACGGCGCCTGCGCTGGTCCAGAGAGTTGCACAAAAGGCTCCAAATAATGTGCACCTCTTCCGTTGTTATCAAAGTTAAAGAACTTCCGCCCCTCTGGAGTTGGGAAGTGATAATCGGTCACGCCTATCGTTAAAGCGCCAAAATTGAGGCTAAGGTACAGGTCGTGCTCATTGGCATAAGCTCCTGGAGTAGCGATGGCATAGGAAGCCCAGGTGCCAATTGTTAGTGGACCTGTGGTGAGCCGTAATCCCGGTTGTACGCTCATCGACTCCCCAAAATCCAGTCCACGCCAAACGTAGCGGCTCACTACATCAGCTCCTAAGTGAATCTCTTGGGCCTGCGCTGCGTGTACGTGCAGCAAACTACCGAGCAGGAGTAGGCAAATTAGAGGTCTCATAGGGATACCTAATTTAATTTTGATTATTTTGACTTCTTCCTATATTATTAAATAGAATTTTGTAAATCAACATATTTTTTAATCAAAAAAGCCTTATGTATTAAATATTCATGATTCCTTCCTATAAGTTTGTGCTCGCGGCAGCCCGGCAGTTGGACGGCGTAGCGCACCGCACGCCGGTCATGCATGGACGCACGCTGGATAAGCTATGCGGGGCTTACGTGCTGCTCAAGTGCGAAAACTTTCAACGCACCGGATCCTTCAAATTTCGCGGGGCCTATTATGCCCTGGCTTCGCTCCCGGAAACCGACCGTGCCCGTGGCGTGCTCACCTACTCTTCAGGGAATCATGCCCAAGCCTTAGCGTTAGCTGGACAGTTGCTAGGGGTTGCGGTCACGGTCGTTATGCCCACCACGGCCCCCGCTGTTAAACAGGCTGCTGCGGCCAGCTACGGTGCCGAAATCATCCACTATGACCCGGCGCAAACCTCACGCGAAGCATTAGGGCACCAGATTGCCCAAGCTCGGGGCCTAACGCTGATTCCTCCCTACGATCACCCCCACGTTGTAGCTGGACAGGGAACCGTGGCCAAAGAATTCCTCGAAGAGGTGGGCTCTTTAGACGTGCTCTTGGTGCCTTGTGGGGGAGGGGGTTTGCTCGCCGGATCGGCCTTGAGTGTGCGGGCTTTAGCGCCCCAGTGCCGACTGATTGGTGTAGAACCTGAACGCGCCGACGATGCAACCCGCTCGTTTCAAACAGGCCGTCTGCATCAGGTGCACAATCCCGACACCATCGCTGATGGGGCTCGGACCCCTTCTTTAGGTCAAATCACCTTCCCGATCATTCGGCGTTATGTAGACGACATGGTTACGGTTTCTGAGGAAGCCATTCTGCAGTCCATGTATTTTTTATGGGAACGGCTAAAGCTTGTTGTCGAACCTACTGGCGCCTTGGCGTTGGCAGCCTTATGGGAAGGTAAGGTAGCGGTCGCCAACCAGCGCGTTGGGGTAATTATCAGCGGGGGCAACGTAGAGCTGCGCCAGGCGCTAAGCTGGTTTGCCCAAGGGCCGCCTTGTTCTCAGAGGTAAAATGCATGGATGCTTTGTTTTTAGAGGCTTTGGTGGCTCGCTACGAGCAACCTGCCTTTATCGCCCAGGATCCTATTGCGGTGGTGCATGCCTTTGACGATCCGGGCGATCAGGAAGTGATCGGCCTCTATGCCGCCCTGCTTGCCTGGGGGCGCCGCACGCTCATCTTGCGTAAGCTCGAAGTGCTGTGCGCTTGCATGGACTACCAGCCTTACCATTTTGTCCGTCGATTCGATCCAGAGCGCGATGGTCATCGGCTTGCCGCGTTTTGCCATCGCACGTTTCAGCCCGTTGATGCGCTATGGCTCACGCTTAACCTACAAGCCTTGCTGCGTCGGTATGGATCGGTAGCTGCTTTTGTCGCGCAGCACCTGCCGTCTGAAGCCCCCGATATCGCGCCAGCCCTCGAGGCGTTAAGCCAAGCTTTATGCGCGCTGCCTGGAACACCGGCGCGTCTGCGCAAGCACCTGCCACGTCCTTCCAGCGGCAGTGCCTGTAAACGACTGGCGCTGTATTTTCGCTGGATGGTGCGCCCAGGTCCGGTAGATCTTGGGCTTTGGGAAACGGTTTCCCCTCGCCAGCTGGTACTGCCCTTAGATGTGCACGTAGGTCGCCAGGCACGGGCTTGGGGGTTGTTGACGCGACCGCAAAACGATTGGCGGGCTGTTCAGGAGCTTACAGAAAACTGCCGGAAACTCTGCGCTGAAGATCCGGCGCGTTACGATTTCGCCCTTTTTGGAGCTGCGCTCTACGGTGCTGGGGTTTCGTGATCGATGGCCGGACCTGGAGCCAGTGTTTCACCCACAACGCGGTACGCACGGTTGTAATACAGCACGGGCAGGCCATCTTCGTGGGCTTCCAGATCGTAGACCTCGCCTACAAAGATTGTGTGGTCGCCGGCCTCTAGCCTGCTATAAGGGCGGCAGTAGAGTACGGCCAGCACGCCTTCCAGAATGGGCATACCGTGGCCCTCCACCCGGTATGCTAGTCCAGCAAACTGCTCAGCACCGCTTAGGCCAGGTTCAGCAAAGCGTTGGCTGAGGTAGACCTGTTCGGCACGCAGCAGATGTACGGCAAATCGCTCAGCCTTAAGCAGCACTGCATGCATGCGTGCCCGATGGCTGACGTTAAAGGAAATCAGTGGGGGATTCAGCGATACGCTGGTAAAGGATCCGATGGTAATGCCGCGCATTTCTTCAGCCGTTGCCGCCGTCACTACGGTAACGGGCGACGGGACGCGTCGCATCACTTGCCGGAACGCTTCGCCACGCGATAGGCTTGCCATAAGCTCCCTTGAAGGCATCTAGCCTTTCGTTTTTAGCGAAAGGCGTCTTTAACCCGACTAAAGAACGATTTGCGTTCGCCTTCCAAACGGGGCTGGAAGGAAGGCGAATGCCGCAGTTGCTCCAAAATTCGGCGTTCGTTTTCGGTGAGTTCTGTGGGCGTCCACACGTGCACACGCACCAGTTGGTCCCCCCGGCGTGAGCTATTAAGCTCTGGCAAGCCGCGCCCCCGCATGCGGAGAATCTTCCCGGACTGAATGCCGGGCTCAATTTGCAACCGCGCCCGTCCGCGCAGCGTAGGCACTTCCACTTCGGTGCCTAAAGCAGCATCAGGGAAAGAGAGGAACAGATCGTAGTAGATGTCCAGCCCCTCCCGTACAAAGTGCTCGTGAGGAAGCTCCTCGATTTCTACAATCAGGTCGCCCGCTGGCCCACCGTTGATCCCTGCATGCCCGGCTCCCTGAAGCGTAAGGTAATGCCCTGCTACGGCTCCTGGCGGGATGGTTACGCGCACCGTCACCTCAGCCATCTGGCGGCCGCTGCCGCCACAAGCCGCACAGCGGTTGCGCAGCACCCGTCCCTCGCCTCGGCAGTGCGGGCAGGTTTGGATGTTGATAAACTGACCAAAGATGGAGCGCGAAACCTGACGCAGTTCACCAGTGCCGTGGCACGTAGGGCACGTGGTGTACCCTGCAACGCCCCCTTCAGCGCCGCTTCCACCACAGGCTTGGCAGGCGACGTACTTGCGCACAGGAATTTCTTTTTCAGTGCCTTCGGCGATTTCTTCGAGCGTTAGAGCCACCTTAACGTGCACATCGCCCCCAGCCCGCCCGCTTTCACGCCTTCGTGCGCGCCGCTGCCCGGTAAAGACCTCTTCAAAGACAGCACCCGAGGCGCCAAAAATATCGTGAAAGGCACTAAAAATATCGTTCAGATCCTCAAAAGGAGACGCCCCCGACGCAGTGCCACCTTCCCGCAGACCGGCGTGACCATACCGGTCATAACGCCGCCGTTTCTCCGGATCGGAAAGCACCGCGTAGGCTTCTGCAATTTCTTTAAAACGCGCTTCAGCTTCTTTATTGTTGGGGTTGCGGTCGGGGTGGTATTGCAGCGCCAGCTTGCGGTAAGCCCGTTTGATTTCTTCCAGTGAGGCACTGCGGTCCACCCCAAGCACTTCGTAGTAATCGCGCATAAAGGCCCTTTAGCTTACGGGCTGCTCTTTCCCATCCGGCGGCGCAGCCACCACCACACGGCTGTGGCGCAGCACGCGCTCACCTAGAAGATACCCTTTTTGAATTTCCTCAAGCACGGTTCCTGGCACCGCCCCTTCAGGGGCAGGCTGCTGCAGCAACGCTTCGTGTAGGATAGGATCAAACGGCTTGCCTGTGGCCTCAATGGGCTGCACCCCTAAACGGGCCAGTTCATCCAGAAACTTGCGATAGACCAGGGAAACGCCCTCGCGAAGCTGCCGCAAAACCGTCTCGACATCTTGACCTTCGGTTTGCTGTGCAGCTGCTAACGAGCGTTCCAAGTCGTCGAGCACATCTAGCAGTGGTCGCAATGCAGCAGCTTTGCCCAGTTCCAACAACTGTTGTTTTTCTTGCTCAACGCGCCGGCGATAGTTCTGTAATTCGGCTGCCGTGCGCAGAAACTTGTCCTGTAGCTGGGCAAGCTCTGCCTCTAATTGTTGAATACGCGCCGTTAAGGCACTGGTCTCCTCGCTTAGATTCCCCGGTGCAGTTGTATCTGAAAGTTGACTTTCTAAGGGAGGTTCCGTATGCGTCTGCGGCGATTGCACGTCTTTGGGCTCCATAGCGTAATGTTTTTTTGCAGGATTAGTTGACCACCTCGTCTGCAGGTCGGCTGAGCAGCGTGGCCATTTCCTGCACCAGCGCCATCACGCGCCGGTAGTCCATGCGCGTAGGCCCGATAACGCCAATAGTTCCCACCGCATCGCCTAAGCGATAGCGGGCGGTAACGATCGAAAACTTTTCTACCTTTTCGTCTGGGTTCTCGCGGCCAATGGAAACCTGCGCGCGACCGATTTCAACATTTTCCGAAAGCTCGGGACCTTCCAGCAGTTGAACCAGCGCCTCTTCATCCTCTAACAATAGGAACAAGGTGCGAAGCTCTTCCGCATGCCGAAACTCCGGTTGCCCCATGATATACTGGGTCCCGCCAAAACGCAAGCGCCCTTCGCTCGGCTCAGCAAACAGGGTCGGAGCCTCGCCGATCATGAGCTGCACTAGCCCGGTTCGGTCTTCTACATCCTGCAAACGTTGGGCACAGGTATTACGAACGGTAGCCAAGGTCAGACCAGCCAGGCGCTCATTCAGCAATGCGACTACCAGTTCTAGGTCACGCCGGCTCAGCTCCGAGGGCAGCTCTGCAAGAATTGTACGCACCAAGCCGCCGCGCACGCTGAGCACAAACATGGCGCGGGTCGACGAAAGTGGTACAACCTCCAGCCGTTCCAGTACCCCAGTCGACAGGCGGGGGGTCAGCACAACGCCAAGCAGATGGGAAAGCTGCCCTAAAAGCCGCGTGCTTTCCCGCCACAGCTCCTCCGGGTCGTTGCTCACTTGACGTACCCTCCGCTCCAACAGCCGGCATTCATCTGGTGTAAGCTTGGGCACCTCCATTAAGGCATCGACAAACGTTCGATAGCCCAAGTCTGTTGGAATGCGACCGGCTGAAGTGTAAGGATGGTCCAAATAGCCCATTTCCTCTAAATCGCTCATGGTGTTGCGAATCGAGGCTGGGCTCAGACCGATAGGATACCGACGGGCCAGAAAACGCGACCCCACCGGACCTGCCGTATCAATAAAACTCTCGACAACCAACCGCAGGATCTCACGCTCCCGCGCATTCAGCGGGGCAGCGGGATCTGCCAGCGGTCGGCGAGATAATTGCCGATGCCGCATCGCATGCCCTATCCGCACCATGCGCATTGCCTACCATCCTCACATGACCAAGATACAAAGGCCTGTATCTCCAACCGCATAACGGCAAATGCGGTTTCGCCTATTCCAAACGCTCTAGTACCAGCCGTCGTGACAATTGTACCGGCTGCCCTTCGACGGTAAAGCGCTGTACGTCTTCACGCGGCGCTAAGGACCTGGGGTCTTCTACAGCATACCAAGCGCCATCAGTCGGCAACAGAGGTACCCAAGCTCCGGTCATTTGCGGCCAGCCATCGCTTCCAGGTAGGGCCTCTACGCGAGCACGCGCAAGATCCACACGCCCGATAAACTCCGGCATCTCCCATTGCGCCCCACGACCTGCCATAAGATAAAGCCCTGCTTCCAGCCCTTCTCCAAGAAACACCATGCGTTCAAACACCATGCGCCCGTCCGCATAAAAACGTGCTTCGAGATGTTGTAGCGCAGGTGGAAACATGATCACATGCCCCCAATAGCGCCCCCGATCATAAAACCTCACCGTTTCAACCCACAAATCCACCACGACAAATCCAGCATAAACCGCCCGAAGGCGCGCGCGGTAAACTACCTCAACCTCAAGCCACACTGGCCGAACTGGTCCCCAACCGCGCACATCCCAATACAACCACTGGCGCAGCCGATACCGAAAAGGCCGGTGACGATGCGCTGGATGCTTCCAGAAATGGAAAGCTACCACATACTTGGGCGATGGTGGCGGTGGTGCCACTACCCAAACGGGAGCGGCACGGTAAGGCCGGGACCAAACCTGCCCCGGAACATTGTCAGATTTTGCTCCAACACGCGGTGCTTCAGCTGGAAGACGCGACGCCTTGCGCGGGGGCTTTGCCTCACGCACCCGCTCCTTGGAAGGTGCACGCGGCACGCCTTCTGACGACCGCTGAGCTTGGACCGGCAATACGCCGAATGTCAGCCAAAGGCAGCCGATACCTATCCAAAGCCAACGCATGATCCCACCTACTTTTAGGTTTACTTTTCTAAAACTTCGACAAGCCCAGTGCCAAAAATGCAAAAGTGGTTATTTCAGCGTAATTTCCCTTTGCAAGCCTTTGCCACTGTCTACTTTCGCAGACATTAGGCTTTGTAACCTTGCTAGGGCGTGTGCGTAGACCTACAACGGCTTTCTTTAGGACCATTTACCGTAAAGCTATGCGCTTTTTTTCTGCCCTTCTGGCCAGCATTTTGGGTACCCTGATCGCTTTAGGACTAGTTTTGCTTTTTGGCTTTTTGCTGCTGTTTAGTCTGGCTTCGCTGGCCGAACGTCCACCGACGGTTCGCGCGGGCTCGGTGCTCGTGGTGGAGCTTGGCGGCAATCTTCCTGAGGTGGTCTCTGGAGATCCCTTAAGCCGCCTATTGCTTGATGAACCTGCCTACGGCTTGCGCGACCTGACGCACGCGTTGCGCAAAGCAGCAGCTGATCATCGGATCGAGGCCATCTGGTTGCGCCTTCGTGACCTAGAAGCTCCTTGGGCTACGCTGGAAGAAATTCGACAAGCTTTGCAAGAGGTTAAGGCCAGCGGCAAAATGCTCATTGCATCCTGTGAAGACTTTGGCATGGATGAAGCGGATTACTTTGTCGCCAGCGTGGCCGATAGCGTATTTGCCGGACCAGAGTCGCTCTTTGAGTTTAATGGATTGTATCTAGCCGCCGAGTTTTACAAACGGCTGCTAGATCAGCTGGATGTTGAAGCCTACGTCGTACGTGCAGGAGCTTTCAAAAGCGCTGGGGAGCCGTTTGTGCGCGAGCGGTTATCAGACGAAAACCGCCTGCAGCTTCAGGCGCTGCTTGACACGTACAATCAGCATTTTCTAGCCTCGATCGCCCAAGCCCGTAAGCTCCCCATCGAAACCCTAAACCGCTTAGCTACCGAGCAGCTCTTGCTCACAGCAGAAGAAGCAGTAGCTGCTGGTTTGCTCGACGGGCTGCGCGATGCAGCGCAAATTCAAGCCAGCTTGAAAACCCACTTGGGCTACCCAAATGAGGACCGACTTCGCCAGGTTTCACTAACCCAATACCTGCGCGTACCTGACCGCGAAGCTGGACTAGCTACCGGCAACGAGGGGGAAATTGCGGTGGTATATGCTGTCGGGACAATTGTGCCGGGCAAAAGCCGCACGGATCCTAATCCACTTTTTGGCGGACAGTTTTTAGGAAGCGAAACGCTGGCTGAAGCCCTCCGTGAAGCCCGTGAAAACAATCGCGTCAAAGCTGTTGTACTGCGCATTCATTCGCCAGGAGGTTCAGCAGCAGCCTCCGAAGCCATGTGGCAAGCCATCCGCCAAACCGCCTCCGTTAAACCCGTCATTGTTTCTATGGGGGGGTTGGCCGCTTCGGGAGGGTACTGGATTAGCACCGCTGCAGACTCCATTGTAGCCGATCCGCTAACGATCACAGGCTCTATTGGAGTGATCGGTATCCTGTTTAACGCGCAGGGCCTATTGGAAAACAAAATCGGGATTACGTTCGACCTGCTGCGCACCAGTCCTTATGCCGACATGTTTTCTGGCCTAGTGCCCCCCGAGCCTTATGAGTTGCAACGCCTTGAACAAGCCATCCTAGCCACCTATCGCACTTTCTTACAAAAAGTCTCTGAGGCCCGTGGCCTACCGGTCGACTCGGTAGATGCCCTGGGGGGCGGCCGTGTCTGGACGGGCGAAGCAGCGCATCAGGTGGGCTTGGTCGATGTGTTGGGAGGGCTAGACCGTGCCATCGAAATTGCTGCAACAAAGGCTGGACTGGCTCCCGGCACCTACCGCGTGCGCACGCTACCTCGGCCCAAGACATTTGCGGAACAGCTCCTAGAGCACCTGGAAGCCCAAGCCGCCCGTCTCGAACTGCGCACTGCCAACACGCCTGGCCTTTCGGAGACCTACCGCACTGCCTTCGAAACACTTCGACTTTTCCATGGTCAACCACTGGCTTGGATGCTGCCAGAGGTACGTATTCGCTAAGTAGCAGCGTGCCGTGGGGGACGGCGGGCTGCACCGTCCCCCACACCCTGCTCACGGAAAGATGCCTAGCTCAATGTAAGATTTGGCTACTTTTTCGATAGCACTAATAAATGCCGCCGTGCGCAAGTCAACGTTGTGCTTCCGCCGAATTGCTTGAATTTCCTGGTAAGCCGTCACCATGGTTTCTTCCAGACCGGAGTTTACCAGGTCCTCTTCGTCAGCCCCATGAGCTACCTCCTGAACCAGTTCGATGGGGACCTTTTTGCCCGTTAGGTCTTCAATCACTTCCAAAATGCGGCTAAAAGTACGCTCTTCAAATCGCTTGCTCAGCCGCCCAAACCGAACGTGCGATAAATTGCGCAGCCATTCAAAGTAAGAAACCGTCACCCCACCGGCGTTCAAATACACATCGGGAATGATAAGCACGCCTTTTTTGAGCAAGATCTCTTCAGCCTCTACCGTAACAGGGCCGTTAGCTGCTTCGGCAATGATTTTGGCCTGAATGCGTGGGGCATTCTCTGCGGTAATCTGATTCTCTAGCGCAGCAGGCACCAGAATGTCACAGGGGAGCTCCAGAGCATCTTCGGTCCGCTCCAAGTTTTTGGCACCTGGAAAGTTAAGGATCGAGCCGGTTTGCCGGCGATGCGCCATCACAGCCTCTAGGTCGAGCCCTTCAGGATTGTAAATTGCTCCTTCAATTTCCGCCAGCCCAACGAGGACCGCTCCCCCTTCGGCCAGAAACTTGGCCGCATGGTAGCCGACGTTTCCCAAGCCTTGCACCACGACGGTCTTGCCAGAAAGGCCTGTCTCAAGCCCTAAGGCTTTCATGTCTTCCTCTACGCTGCAAGCCTCGCGCACACCAAAGTATACCCCCCGCCCCGTGGCTTCCTTGCGACCGCGTACGCCGCCCTCACCCACTGGCTTACCTGTGACGCAAGCCAACGCTTCCAAAGGATTCGAGGAGAACGAATTGTACGTATCCAGAATCCACGCCATTTCGCGCGGCCCAGTCCCATAGTCTGGCGCCGGAACATCAATGCCTGGACCGATAAAGTTTTTGCGCAGCAACTCAAACGTGTAGCGCCGTGTAATGCGCTCTAGTTCAGCATCGCTATACTTTCGCCGATCGATTTTAACGCCCCCTTTTGCCCCTCCAAAGGGTACGTCCACAATAGCGCACTTGTACGTCATCAATGCAGCAAGCGCCATCACTTCGTCCTCGTTCACGGTTTCCGCGTAGCGAATGCCCCCTTTCGTGGGGAGCTTGTGATGGCTGTGCTCAGCTCGATAGGCGCGGATGACCTCAATAGAACCGTCATCCCGCTTAATTGGAAATTCCACCCGGTAGACGCTATTGCAGGCCTTAATCTGATCCAACAGTCCCTTAGGATGTTTGGTATAGGCAGCGGCTCGGTCAAAAATGCGGTTGACCTGTTCAAAAAACGAGTACGGCCGCGCCTCGACAAGCGTTTCAGGCAGTTGCATCGCGCTAAAGCGGTTGGTTGTCGGTGTTGTACAAGATCGAATGTACGCCAAACAAGTTAAAAAAGCGCTTCCAAATTGTTAAAGCGGGGTCAAAATTCGACCCCGCCAAGTTTTTAGGTCAGCGCCTGTAGCAAAATCTCTGCCGGATGCCAAGCGCGCCGGCCGGTTGTGTCGAAAATTTGCGCGCGACACGAAGTTCCGGCTGCCGCAATGAGGGTGTCTTCACTGGCTGCTCGCACTGCTGGAGCCAGGCGCCGCTCGGCCATTTTCAGAGAAATCTCGACGTGTTCTTTTTCATATCCAAAGGCTCCTGCCATACCGCAGCAGCTCGTGTCGAGCACCTCTACGCGATAATTTGGGGGCAGGGCCAGAATGCGTGCCGTTGGTCCCATGCCTACCAACGATTTTTGATGGCAGTGGCCATGCACCAGGACGCGTCGTGCCGTTTCGGTCCAACGCACCTCACGCAGGCGTCCTTCGTCGGCCAAGCGTGCCACGTATTCCTCGAAAGTAAAGACGCTGCGTGCCAGTTTTCGTGCGCGCGGATCTCCTGGCAACAGGCTGAGCAGTTCGTCACGAAACGTTAGAATGCAGCTGGGTTCTAGGCCTATAATGGGTAATTCCTGTTCGACATAGGGATAAAGCCGTTCCAGGGCCTCTAGGGCCTGACGCTGGGCCTGACTCACAAGTCCCTTTGAGATCAAGGGACGACCGCAGCAGGCCTTTTCCTCGGGCACGATTACCTGGAAGCCTAAACGCGCAAAAAACAGCGCGGCTGCTTGGGCGACTTCGGGATGATGGTAGTTGTTAAAGGTATCTGCAAAGAGCACCACGGTTGGTCCCGTAGTCGGCCAGCTTTGTTTCCGAAACCAGGTGGTAAAAGGCTCTAGCGCGAATGTCGGTAATTGGCGTTGGGCGCTGATGCCCAACGTCCAGTCCATCAATCGGCGTACGAAGGCGTTGCGCAATCCGATATTGGCCAGCCGTGCTTTCCATCCGCCTCCAATCCACCGGGCTAGCCGAGGTTGGTTGGCAAACAAACGCACGCGCAGCGGCACGCGGTTGGCCTCCCAGTACTTCGCTAGCCACTCGGTCTTCATTTTGGCCATATCGACGTTTGAGGGGCACTCCGTTTTACAGGCCTTGCATTGGATGCACAGGTCCATGACTTCGTAAAGGGCGCGCCCAGTGAGCGCTTCAACGGGCAGTGCGCCTGAGAGTACCGAACGCAGCGCGTTAGCCCGTCCGCGTGTGGTGTGCCGCTCGTCGCGCGTAACCATAAAACTCGGGCACATCGTGCCGCTTTCGAGCTTGCGGCAAGCGCCGTTGCCGTTGCACTGCTCTACTGCCCGAGCAAAGCCACCTTCTTCGGACCAGTCCAGTTCTTCGACCAGTTCGATCGTGCGATAGGTAGGCCCCATACGCAAATTTTCAGTCATCGGTGGGGTATCGATAATCTTGCCCGGGTTTAGCAGGCCATTAGGATCAAAGATTTGCTTGACTTGCCGATAGACGGCATAAAGTTCTGGACCGAGAAAAGCTTCGTTGAGCCATCCCCGCACAATGCCATCGCCATGCTCGGAAGACAGTACGCCCCCATATTTTTTAACCAGTTCCATCGAGCCTGTGGCCAGCACACGCATTTTCTCCACTTCGCGAGCATCTTTTGTGTTGAGGAAAGGACGGATGTGCAGGCAGCCTGCTGAGGCGTGCGCGTAGAGCACAGCCTGCGTATGGGTCTCCTGGAAAAGGCGCTCTAAATCAGCCACGTAGTCGGCCAAATGCTCTACGGGAACGGCAGCATCTTCAATCATGGGCAAGGGCTTGTGATCCCCTTTGACGCCCATCACCAACCCGACGCCTTCACTTCGAACAGCCCACACGTTTTGGATATGCTCGGGCTGCAGAGCGCGCACAATGGCATAGCCATAGCCAGCGCGTTGCAACGTAGCTTCTAGAGCATCGAGCTTGGCCACCAGTTCAGTCTCGCTCTCTCCAAAATACTCCGTAATCAGCACAGCACCAGGATTGCCCACGATAAACGTAGCCAGTCGCGGAGCATAGCCAGGCGCATGGCGCGTTGCTTCGATGGCCACGCCGTCAAAAAGCTCAACGGCTGCAGGTTTGGTTTCGAGAATTGTTGTCACAGCACGCAGGGCTTCTTCTCGGGTATCAAAGTGCACCACACCGAGGGCTGTACGCTTAGGACGGGGCACCAGCCCGATGGTCAGTTCCGTGACCACAGCCAGCGTCCCTTCGCTTCCGCAGAGCAGCTGTGCCAGGTTTCGGGAGCGGGCCTCAAGCAAGTATTCCAGCCGATAGCCGCTGTTGCGACGCCAGTGTTTAGGCGTATCGCGGGCAATGATGTCGCCTTTTGCCCGCAGCAAGTCGTCGAGCTCACGGTAGAGCCGACCCTCAGGGTCATTGCGCCGCATGCGTTCGGCCCAAGCGGCTTCGTCGAGTGCTTCAAAATGGACCGGCGTGCCATCGGCCAGTAGCGCGTTGACGGCGCGCACATGCTCAACCATATTGCCATAGAGTATCGAATGGGCACCCGTCGAATTGTTGGCCAGCATACCCCCCAGCGTTGCCCGCGCACCGCTGGCAGGATCAGGCCCCACCATTAATCCCAAAGGCCGTAACGCGAGGTTAAGCTGCTCCATAGTGCAGCCTGGCTCTACGCGTGCCCAGCGTTCTTCGGGATTGATTTCCAGAATGCGATGCAGGTGCGGTGTAAAATCAATGACTAAAGCCTCACCTACAGCTTGCCCAGCAAGTGACGAACCGCCTCCCCGAGGCAACACCGGGATGCTGAAGCGAGAAGCCAGCGCTAGCGCAGCCTGCACATCGTCGACATGGGCTGGAATAAGCACGCCAACAGGCTCTATCTGGTAAATGCTGGCATCGGTTGCATAAAGTGCCCGCGTCATGGCATCGGTGTAGAGCCTTCCGCGAAGCTGCGGACGCAACGCATGGCAAAAAGCCTCCAGGCGTTCGGGCGACAACGCTGGCCGCGTTGGGGCTACAACGGTTAGGGTCTCCATCCAACAGGTCTAGGTTTTTTAGGGGCTGCCTTACAACTCCAGCGGTTCGCCGGATCTCGGCAGCCACACGTGCACTTCAGGGTAGAAAAATTGAATGTTATCGGCCATCCACTGGCGTGCTTCCTCATCGCCATGCACAAGGAGCACATGCCGCGGCTGAAGGCGCTCGACCAGGCTGAGCAGGTCACGTCGGTGGCTATGGCCGCTGAAACGAAAACGAGCAACTTCACAGCGGAGGGGCTGCGGACCGCGCTGCTCCTCCAAGACTACGGTTTCGGCTCCTGCGGCTGCTGCATCCAGCAATCGCCGCGCAGGTGATCCTTCTTTAGAGAAGCCGACCAGAAAAATCCCGTGTCGTTCATCTTCCACCATGAGTTGTGCCATCTGGTTCGACAGGGAGCGTTCAAACATCATCCCACTGCTGAGCACGTAAATGGCGGGCTCCTTCAGGGCCTCGAGCACCCCGCGCAGCTTGCGCGGAAAGCGCCGTTGCTCGACGCGAAACACTTCAAAAGAAGGATCAATGCGAGGTGTAGTCAAACGCGTTCGGTCGTACAGATCAGCTATGGCGCGCATCGTACCGGCGGTGTAGACAGGCACGCTGGCCGGCAGCACCTTTTCGCGCTTGAGCCGGTCGATTACGGCTAGCACCTCTTGCGCACGGCCCAAGGCAAAAGCCGGCACCAACACGCTGCCACCCCGGTCTAACACCCGCCGCACAGCTTCTCCAAAGCGCTCTTCTTCAAGTTTACGGGTGGTGCGCTCGGCTTCTGGATCAGCGCCTGCTGTGGACTCCAAGATCAGCACATCGACAGAGGTCTCGGGGTATTCACCTCCTGGAAGAATCGCTTGGGCCCGTAGGTTGGTATCGCTCGTATAAAAAACATGCTGCCGGCGACCATTTTCCTCATGGGCGAGCAAAACTCCCGCGGCACCTAACACATGCCCGGCAAAGTAAAACCGGGCGCTTATCGGCGCGCGCCCCCGCAAGCCGGTCACATTAAATGCTTCGCCAGGCTCATGCGTCAGGTACAGGTAGCTATAGCCTTCGAGCTGCTTTTCGTCAAACAGGGGAGAAAAGGTTGTGCGGCCCTCAAGAAGCCTTTTCCGTTGCAGTCGAGCTGAAGCCGGTAGCAGCAACTCAGCCAGCTGCCGCGTAGCCCGGGTCATGTGCACCAGCACATGCGGAAATTCACGCAGCAAAACGGGCAAAGCTCCGATGTGGTCATGATGTGCATGGGTGACAATGGCGTGATCCACGTACCAATCTAGTTGGCGATGAATCAGTTCAAACCGAGGCAAACTTGCAGGCCCTTCTTTGTTCGGATCGAGCCCTACGTCCAAAAGTAACCCCGTCCCATCCAGCTTGAGAAAATGACAGTTGGCTCCTATCGCCTCGGTGTCACCCAGCGCAACAAATATCATTGCCGTTACGTGCAAACCTTCACTTCGAACGCTTTGGCCAAGCGTCCAAACCGTTGAGAAAATTTTTTTGTTTCTCCAGACCGCACTACGCGCCCCCGTAGCATTGCCAGAAATAGATGATGCTTTCAATACCCTGCCGGAAGCGATCTAGCCCAAAGTGTTCGTCAGGGGCGTGAATCGCATCCGAGTTTAGGCCAAAGCCCATGAGCACGCTATCGAGCCCCAAAAGCTGCTTAAAATCGGCTACTACAGGAATAGACCCTCCTTCACGTGTGAAGTAGGGCCGACGGCCAAACACGCGCGCCATCGCCTCAGCAGCTGCCTGCAGGGCTGGATGCCGGGTATTCACCAGCACCGGACGGCCTCCATGCAAGGCGGTAAAGCGTAATTGGCAAGTAGGCGGAGTATGCTGCTCAAAATAGCGTTGCGTTTTTGCTATAATATCTTCAGGATCTTGGTCGGGCACCAAGCGCATGGAAATTTTGGCGCCAGCCTTGGCCGGTAGCACCGTTTTAGCCCCTTTTCCTTGATACCCTCCCCAAATGCCGTTGACGTCCAGCGTCGGCCGCGCAGTGATGGCTTCCAAAATGGTATAACCTGCTTCGGTGCGTACCGCCGAGACGCCAATAGCCTTCATCCAGGCCTGCTCATCGAAAGGCAATTCCCGAAAGGCCTGGCGCTCCTCTTCAGTTAATGGCCTTACGTTGTCGTAAAAACCTGGGATGGTTATGCGATGCTGGGCGTCGTGCAAGCCTGCAATCAGCCGTGCTAAGGCATTGATGGGGTTTTCCACAGCACCGCCATAAACACCCGAGTGCAGGTCACGCACCGGGCCAGTGAGCTCAACCTCGACGTACACCAGCCCACGCAGACCATAGGTGATCGAGGGGACGCCTGGCGCAAAAAGTGCCGTATCGGAAATCGCTACAACGTCGGCTGAAAGCAACGAGCGATGTGCCTCAATAAACGGCCTAAGGTGCACCGAACCCGACTCTTCTTCACCCTCAATCAAAAATTTTAAGTTTACAGGCAGCGTGCCGGCTGTCTTCAAATACGCTTCGGCGGCTTTCACGTGCATGAACAGCTGCCCTTTATCGTCGGAAGCCCCCCGGGCATAAAGCACTCCATCCTGAATCCGAGGCTCAAACGGCGGCGAGGTCCACAGCTCTAGGGGATCCGGGGGCTGCACATCGTAGTGGCCATAAACCAACACAGTAGGCCGGTCGCTTCCAACCTCGTATGCTGCATAGACTATCGGATGGCCCTCGGTTTCAAAGATTTCTACGGTCTGGAAACCCAGTGCCCGAAAATGATCGGCTAGCCAAGCAGCTGCACGCCGCACTTCACCTGCATAGTCTGGATCGGTACTAATAGAGGGAATCCGAAGCAGGTCTTGAAGCTCGGCTACAAATCGCTCAAAATGGGTATCGACGTAAGCTAAAGCCTGATGACGCATAGCTTCTGCCAATGTGCTCAAAGACAGCGGGACTTGATACGTAGCCTCAAGCGTAAAGTGCCATTCATTGAAGTTGTGCGGGTTTTTCACACAAGATTTTCCTCAGGGAGTTGCCCTAAAACGTCTTTTTCGCTCCTTTATAACAGAAATGCTTCTGCTGGCCATGTGGCGCCGCTTTAAACCTGCTCGCTGGCTATCGTTTGGGCTTAGCATCGTGCTGCTTGGGCCCATTGGGCCATGGTCGGCGCTGCGCTTCATCAAAGCACCTGCGCATGCGCTGGTAGCCTGCCACCACATGGCCTGCCCACATCATGGGAGACCATGCACCTGCCACAGCCCTGAGGGGACGCCGCTTTGGCAGCGTTGCAACGACGCGTCCAAGGCCATGCCAGGCAGCACGATGCCGTACGGTCCACTGCCCGCCCCAGCGACGGTTGGGATGCCTGAGCAGGCTACACGGCATGTGCCTCATATCTCCTTTCTCTGCGCTCTTCGCCTAACGGCAGATATCTTTCATCCGCCGCGCAGCCTGTAGAACACCTGCTGTAGGACAGGTTCTAATGCCTTTCAATCCGTTGCTTAGTAACCCAACGTGAAGAAAATCATGGCTGCGCATGTTTTGCTTCGCCGTCTAGGGTGGAGTGTTTTGCTATGTTTTGTTGTAGCCAGCACCCTACAAAGCACCTATGGCCAGACCGATACCAGTCGTGTGGCCTTTGAGGTTGTGCTTGAACCAGTTACGATCACTGCACGCGTGCTGCACCTTGGCACACGTGAAGCTACGATAGGCAAAGAAGCCCTCTATCGGATTGTAGAAGATCAGGGGATAGGATTGATCCGCCGTGGAATGGCGCTGACGCCTGATTTTTACTTGCGGGGATTCAAACGGGGCGAGATTGAAGTTACCATCGATGGTGAGCGGTTCTACAATGCCTGCCCTAATCGCATGGATCCGCCCCTGGTGCGGGTAAATCCACTAGAGCTCATGGCTGTAGCAATTGACCCCAGTGGTCTGGCGTTGCAGTCGGGACTCGGTGGGCGCGTGGCTTATCAACGCCGGCCGCCTACGCAGGCTTGGTCGGTTACGGCCATGTTCCAATCGCGCTTAGCGGCAGAATCCAGTTTTGAGGGTGCCCTTAGCGCTTCTGGGCAAAACCACAGGCTGTCGCTACGCTGGCTTAATCCGCGTTCCTACACTACAGGTCGCGGCCAGTCTTTTGGCGACTTGTACGGCTATCGCGATGCGCACATACGTGGCCAGTGGCTTGAAGGCAACCTAGAAGGCCGTCAGGGTAAGCTCCAATATGGCGGGGGGTACTTTGTGACCCGTGACATCGCTTTTCCTTACCTGACGATGGACGAGCGTGAAAACCAGATGGGACACGCCTTCATCGCCTTTGCAGGCCATCGACTGTATGCAAACTATAGCTGGCATGGGATGGATAACGGCCTACGTGCCTCAGCCTCCACGATGCCTATGGAAACCAAAGCCCGCACGTTTACCATCGGTCTAACAGGCACTGCTCAGCACACCGACTATGAACTTTTTTATCGTTTCTGGAAGGCGGAAAATATCATGGGTGCGAGCATGTCCATGACGCAAAACGTCATTCCTTCGGCTCGTGTGTTTTCCGGTGCCATGGGGCGGACGTTTACTTGGCAGGCCCTATCGATGAGCGGTCGCATTGGGCTAACCCACGTTGCCATCGGAGACAAAGAGCGCCTGGAACTGTTTCGAATGCTGCATCCCCGTGCGCAAACGCAACGCTGGTTTGTACCGTTGGCGCTTGGCATTGCCTATCAAAAAATGAACGCAGCGTTCTGGTGGGGCCTGCAAGCCGAGTTGGCCAGCGAGGCGCCGCAAGTGGAACAGCTTTATTTTGGGCTGCGCCGCATGATGGGCCAGCCCCATTGGGTCGCCAATCCTACACTGGCCCAGCCTGTACGTGCTGGACTGCAAGCCAGTAGCAAGTGGCAAAACCTAGAGCTGCGTTTTTATGGCACGCACGTCTGGAACTACGTCTATTTGGAACGTCGGCAAGCTTATGCTATGAACTGGCAGACCTACAGCAGCGTGCGTGCTTTATTGATTGGAGGTGAGGTACGCTTGGCGCTACCCTGGGGTTCGCTGCAAACCAGCTACACGTGGGGTGAAAACCGCTCCCATCACACGCCCCTGGCTGAAATCCAACCCTGGACAATCCAAGCCAAAGTTCATACGCCCGAGCAACAGGCACTTCAGGGCTGGGCGAGCCTAATGTATCAGGCCCGTCAGGGTAGGGTGGATGCCACCTTAAACGAAACCCCAACGCCTTCGTGGTATCGCATCGACTTGGGCGTACGCTATCGCTACAGGCCAGTAGAAGTGCGCTTGGACGTGCACAACGTGCTCAACCGCACCTATCGGCAGCATTTGTCCTACCTGCGCAATCCTTATGCGGCAGGCATGGCTGTCTACGAACCTGGCCGCATGCTTTCTCTTAGCCTCGTGCTACAGCACTAACAAAAAAGCCCCGCCAGATTTTGGGCGGGGCTTTTTTATTGCTGCGCTTACAGCTCACTTTCGTCACGCCAGCGGCGCAATCGCCAAGGGGAGAGCGTGTCGGGCCGCACCAGCAAAAAATTGACATTGCCGCTACTTCGGAAAAGGCTGCCCTGCTCGAGGGTTACCAGCAGACTGAAGGAGCGCACTACCCGGGCCTGCCGGCCTTCGTCGAAAACTTCTTGCATAAGGATCTGATTCCAGCGCAGCTGAATGGTACTTGTCCCCAGAAAGAGCCGACGCGTTGCTTCTAGTTCTTGCGTAAAACCCCATTGGCGCTCAACTTGTGCATCGGGATCATAAAAGACAAACACAAAAGCTGAGTCCAAGAGGGGCTCGTAGAGGCTGATGTCACGCAGTTCATAGGCTACTTGGAAATTCTGAAAAAAGCCTTCGATGGTGCGTGGATCGCCCATAAAAGCCGCAAAAGGATCACCTTCTTCCAGCGCAGGCGCAAAAGGATTGCACCCGGCCAGCCATAGGCTCCATCCAATAAGCAGTGTAAAGCGTTGCATACTCGGCCGGCTTTCCTCGTAAAAACTACAACATGCAGGCCTGGAGAAAAAGTCTACGGCCTTGTAGATTGCGCAAGCAGTTTGCATCCACCAAAAACAGGTATGGCCTTGACGCTGGATCTTAGCGGTCGCGTGGTGCTCGTAACGGGTGCCAGCCGTGGCATTGGGAAGGCACTGGCCGAAGGGCTGGCACAGGCCGGGGCTACGGTGGCCGTGCATTACCACCAAAACCGTGAGGTGGCCGAAAGACTCGCGGCACAACTGGGTCGTGACGCTCAGGCCTTTGGGGCCGACTTGGCCGACGTTGCCGCCTGCCAGCGTTTGTTCGAAGAGGTGCTAGCAGTCTACGGCCGCCTGGATGTGCTCATCAACAATGCCGGTGTGGCGATTGGCATCGAGCTTCAGGCTTCCCCAGAAGTGTGGCTGCGCGCTTGGGAGCAGACGCTGGCCGTTAACCTACGGGCAGCTGCCTTGCTCTGCCACCTGGCTATTGCTCAGTTTTTACGGCAAGGTGGCGGTCGCATCATCAACATTGCTTCACGAGCAGCTTTTCGGGGAGACACGCCCGAATACATGGCTTACGCAGCCTCTAAAGGCGGACTTGTGGCGCTCACGCGTTCCATTGCCCGTAGCCCTAAACTAGGCCGCGCCGGCATTCGTGCCTTCGTAGTGGCCCCAGGCTTTACGCGTACCGATATGGCCCAGGACTTTATCGACCGCTATGGTCCAGCAATCGCGCTAGGAGACCTTGCGCTGGAGCGACTTACCGAACCCCAAGACCTGGTACCCCTGGTGGTGTTGCTGGCCAGCGGCATGGCTGACCACGCCACCGGCTGCACCATCGACGTAAATGCCGGCAGCTATGTGCATTGAACCGCCAAGCAGCCCTATCTGCCAGCTTTTACACCTGCTGGAGCTTGAACGGCTTGAAGAAAACATCTTTCGCGGACCCAGTCGTGATATTGGCAGCCCTAGCGTTTTTGGTGGGCAAGTGCTTGGCCAGGCCTTGCGGGCAGCGGCCTATACCGTGCCAGCAGAACGGCAAGTGCACTCGCTGCACGCCTACTTTATTCTACCAGGGGACCCCAACGCTCCCATCGTCTACTTGGTCGAGCGCTTGCGTGACGGCCGTAGCTTTACCACACGTCGCGTAACAGCCATCCAACATGGACGACCCATTTTTAACTTGGCGGCATCTTTCCAGATCGATGAGCCTGGGGTAACGCACCAGGATCCCATGCCCGAGGTGCCGCCCCCCGAAACACTCATGCCAGAAGCTGAATTGCGGCGGCAGCTGGCCGAACAGGCCCCCGAAGTCCTTCGCCCCTTTTTGCTGCATGAGCGACCTATAGAAATTCGGCCTGTTGAACCCACCAATTTACTTTTCCCAGAAAAGCGACCTCCCCGCCGGCACCTATGGCTACGCACCGCAGGCAAACTGCCCGATGACCCGGCACTCCATTGCAGCGTGCTTGCCTATGCTTCTGACTTTGGGTTTATGGGTACGGCCATGCTGCCGCATGGGCTATCGTTTCTTCAGCCCCATGTGCAAGCCGCTAGCCTAGACCATGCGATGTGGTTCTACCAGCCGTTTCGGGTCGATGAATGGCTGCTTTTTGCCATGGAAAGTCCTGTTGCTGCCCATGCCCGTGGACTTAATCGAGGGCTGTTTTTCCGGCGCGACGGTACACTTGTAGCCGCCGTGGTCCAAGAAGGACTGATGCGCATTCGATCAGACTAACCTACCCGCGCAAAGCCCAACGACTGCTTAGCATAGAAGCGATCGTAGTAGGCGCGAAGCATAGCATGCTCGGGGGCTTCGAGCTCAGGATCCCGCCGGACCAGCTCAAAGGCCGCCTCACGTGCCTTAATCAAAATCGGCTGGTCCTGCGTGATGTCGGCAATCTTCAGGTCGGGCAGTCCACTCTGGCGCGTACCAAAAAAGTCGCCTGCCCCGCGTAGTTTTAGGTCCACTTCACTGATTTTGAAGCCATCATCGGTCTCGGCCATCACTTGCAAGCGGGCTTCGGCCTCAGCCGTGCGCCGATGATCTACCATCAGAATACAATAGCTTTGCGCAGCACCACGCCCAACGCGTCCTCGAAGCTGATGCAACTGGCTTAGTCCAAAGCGCTCGGCGTGTTCAATAATCATGACGGTTGCGTTGGGCACGTCGACACCTACCTCGACCACCGTTGTGGCCACCAGAATGTCTGTTTCCCCTCGCTTGAAGCGGGCCATAGCCTCTTCCTTTTCATAGGGCAACATGCGGCCATGGAGTAAATCGACCCGGTAAGGGCGAAACAGCTCCTGCAACCTTCGATAGCCGTTTTCTGCGTCTTGTAGGTCCATCTTTTCGCTTTCTTCGACCAGGGGATAGACCACGTAGGCCTGACGTCCCTGCCGCAGCTGCTCTCGTAAGAAGGCATACACTTCACCCCGACGCTTTTCGGAGCGAATCCAGGTGATCACCGGCTTTCGGCCGGCGGGGCGCTCGTCGATGATCGACACGTCTAGATCGCCGTAGAGCGTCATAGCCAGCGAACGCGGAATAGGGGTCGCGGTCATGAGCAGCATATGCGGATTTTCCCCCTTAGCAAACAGCTCGGCCCGTTGCACTACCCCAAAGCGATGCTGCTCGTCCACAATAGCCAAGCCCAGGCGATGAAACTGCACTGCTTCTTGAATCACAGCATGCGTGCCCACAGCCACATGCGCTCGGCCTTCAGCCAGATCGGCCAGGATTTCCTCCCGGAGCGCCTTGCGTTGGCCGCCTAGCAGCAGCCGTACTTCAACACCCAACGGCTCCAGATAGCGTTTCAGGTTGGCATAATGCTGCTCAGCCAGGATTTCGGTCGGAACCATAAAGGCACACTGGTAGCCGTTGTCCACAACATGAAGCATGGCAGCCATAGCCACGACGGTTTTCCCGCTGCCCACGTCGCCCTGCAAAAGCCGGTTCATTTGCCGACCCGACCGGGTATCCTGCACGATTTCTTCAAGCGCTCGCTGCTGCGCCTGCGTCAGCCTAAACGGGAGCACCTCGTTAAGGAATCGGTAGTAGCGTTCGCCAGGCGGGCCAAAGATGGGACCGGCCACGGTTTGACGGATTTGCTTTGTGCGCGCCAGCATCAACTGGATAAAGAATAGCTCCTCGAACTTAAGCCGCTCACGCGCTTGCGCCAGTTCACTTTGGCTACGTGGGAAATGAACGGCCCGAAGCGCCACGCGTCCATCCATAAGCTCATAGCGCGTGCGCATCCACGCGGGTAGGATTTCCGGAAGCTTCAAGCCGTGGGCTTTAAAAAAAGCATACAAAATGCGACGAAACGTTCTGCTGGTAAGTCCTACCCTCTCCAGCACTGCACTACCAGGGTAGAGTGCAATGATGCGCCCTGTGGCCAGAGCAACGCTTTCGCCATCGAGCCGGTCAAAGTCGGGGTGCGTCATGGAAAAGGTATAACCGTAGCGCTGCACTTTACCATGAAAGGCCACGCGATCCCCGGCTTTAAAGGCTTTTGCAACCCAGCTCAGCCGGTTAAACCAGACGCACTTGAGGCGCCCCCCGCTTTCATCTTCCAGGATCAATTCAAAGCGTTTGCGGCCCTTGCCCTCAACGACTCCGGCTAGGCGTACAGTCCCAACAACCGTTATCGGCCCCATGCGCTCGTCCAGTCGCCGTAGCGGCACAATGGTCGAGCGATCTAGATAGCGACGCGGGAAATAGTGCAGCAGATCGCGCACTGTAGTCACCCCTACACGGGCCAACGCTTCGGCGCGACGCGGTCCTACGCCTTCCAAATAGCGCACGTCGGTGGATAAGACGTTGAGCTCAGACACGGCTGCCGCAGGGCTGGATCTAGATGTGTGCAATTTAACGCTTTTGCGCGGGCTTTGCCCAATTTACAGACCTTGATAGGAAACCGAATTTTAGCCACATTGTTAGGGGTTTAAACAAGCATTTAAACCGCAAGCCGCCATGTTTCCGCTAATGCTTAGTCTGCTGATGCTTTGGGGCTTGGGCCAAGACGACATACCTAAAGTGGGCGAACGCGCACCCGATTTTGAAGCCCAAGCGACCGGTAACAAAACGATTCGCCTAAGTGATCTACGCGGCCATTGGGTTGTGCTGTATTTCTATCCCAAATCGTTTACCCCGGGCTGCACAACCGAGGCATGCACGTTACGCGATGCCTATGAAAAAATCCAATCCCAAGGCGCCGTTATTTTAGGTGTTAGTCTGGACGACATCGAAACGCAAGAGCGCTTCAAAAAGGAATACAACCTCCCCTTCGACCTCATCAGTGACCACGACAAAAAGATTGCTAAAGCCTACGGCGTGCTGGGTGTAGGGGGGTTATATGCCAAACGAGTAACGTTTCTCATCGATCCTGAAGGACGCGTGGCACACGTTTTTGAAAAGGTCGATCCCGCTCGCCATGACCGCGAAGTGTATGAGACACTTAAAAAGCTTAAGGAAATGCCCAAATCTTAAGCGGCGTCCTCTTTAAACAAAAAAAGCCCCTTTAAAGGGGTTTTTTTGTCTTTGTGGGCCCGGTAGGATTCGAACCTACGACCGTCGGATTATGAGTCCGCTGCTCTGACCGCTGAGCTACGGGCCCACAAATCGCTTTGTGCAAACCGCTTTTCCGGGATTGAGGATCCCAAACGACATACTTTTTAAATTTTTAAGGCACCTCTCGCGCTTCTGTTTAGAAGCGCTATCTTACACCACATCTGATCCTGGAACCCCTTTTGTTCAACGTATTTTTTTAAACACAGACTACACTTGACAAAACTTATTTATCTAAATTAATCATCAACCTAAACGATCGCATCATGAGCACGGTAGAACGGATCGATGAGATCGATGTCCGGATTTTGGAGCTCTTGCAGGAGCATGGGCGCATGAAGCGCAACCGCATTGCCGAGGAAGTGGGCCTGTCGGTGCCTTCGGTGAGTGAGCGGATGCGCAAGCTGGAAGAACGGGGGGTAATCACGGGTTATCATGCGGTGCTGGACCCCAAGCGTTTGCATTTCGACATTACGGCCTTTATCCGGGTGATTGTGGACGGGTCTGAATACTATCCGGAATTTATCCGGCGTGCCACGGCACTAGACGAAGTGCTGGAGGTACATTCCATCACGGGCGAAGGCTCGCATATCCTTAAAGTACGCACACGCAATACTACTACGCTTGAGCGGCTCCTTTCGCGCATTCAGTCGTGGCCTGGCGTGCATGGCACGATTACGAGCATTGTGCTCAGCACCTTTAAAGAAACTCGGCGGCTTCCGGTGGCGCCTACAGAGCTTCTGCCGGTCGAAGTGTTCGAATCCTCTTAAACCTAAACCTTTAAGTAGACCTAGTTCCCATGAACAAGCTGTTGCTCGATTACAACGTAATTGCCGCTACCAAAACGCGCCTTTTGGTCAATGGTCGCCAGGAGGTCAAGCCTCAACCCATGGACATTGAGCGCATCTTTGGCGAGAACGTCTTCTCACTGGAGGAGATGAAAAATCGGCTGCCCAAAAAAGTCTTTGAAAGCCTGGTGGCTACGATTGAAAAAGGCGAGCCGCTCTCGCCGGAGATTGCCGACACGGTGGCCCTGGCGATGAAAGAGTGGGCTATCGAAAAAGGTGCCACGCATTTTACGCACTGGTTCCAGCCCCTAACGGGCATGACCGCCGAAAAACACGAAAGCTTCATTACTCCCAACAAAGGAGGTGGAGCCATTGCGGTCTTTTCGGGTCGAGATCTTATTCAAGGAGAGCCGGACGCTTCCAGCTTCCCTAGCGGTGGTTTGCGGGCCACCTTTGAAGCGCGAGGCTATACCGCCTGGGATCCGACCTCTCCAGCTTTCATCATGGAAAACCCGAAAGGGGCATATTTGGCCATTCCCACTGCTTTTGCGTCGTGGACAGGCGAGGCGCTCGACCATAAAATTCCGCTTTTGCGTTCTATGCACGCGCTCGACAAACAAGCCCGACGCGTGCTTGCGCTCTTTGGCGTCAAGAACGTCCACAAGGTTTATTCTACCGTTGGCAGCGAGCAGGAATATTTCCTGATCGACGAAGAATTTTTCTACCGTCGTCCTGATTTAGCAACTTGCGGTCGCACGCTCTTTGGCGCCAAGCCACCCCGTGGGCAAGAAATGGAGGATCATTACTTTGGATCCATTCCCGAGCGGGTGCTGTCGTTCATGCTAGAGGTCGAAAAAGAACTCTACAAGCTAGGCGTTCCGGTCAAAACACGCCACAATGAGGTGGCCCCCAGTCAATACGAAATCGCCCCCTTATTTGAACAGGCCAACTTGGCCGCCGACCACCAGCAGCTCGTCATGCAGACACTCAAAAACGTGGCGCGGCGCTACGGCCTGGTATGCTTGCTGCATGAAAAGCCGTTTGCTGGGATTAACGGCTCAGGCAAACATAACAACTGGTCGATGGCCACCGATACCGGGATGAACCTGCTTGACCCTGGCGACAATCCGCACGACAACATGCAATTTCTGTTCTTTTGCGCAGCTGTCGTGCGGGCTGTCTATAAGCATCAGGATTTGCTGCGCATTTCGGTGGCTACAGCGGGCAACGATCACCGCTTAGGCGCCAACGAAGCGCCACCGGCCATTATGAGCGTCTTTCTAGGCGAGCAGCTTGAGGATATCTTCTATCAGCTTGAAAATGGCGGAGCCCGTTCAAGCAAAACCGGTGGCTTGCTAGGCCTGGGCGTACCCGTACTTCCCCACCTACCTCGGCATGCTGGCGACCGCAACCGTACTTCGCCGTTTGCCTTTACCGGCAATAAGTTTGAATTCCGTGCTGTAGGCGCTTCGCAGTCCATTTCGTTTCCGAACACGGTGCTGAACACCATCGTGGCCGATGCGCTCGATGAAATGGCCACGATGCTTGAGGAAAAACTCAAGGCTAAAGGTAAGCGTACCAAACAAGCTTTCGAGGAAGCTGTAGGGGAAGTATTGCGCGAGGTCATCCGGGAATCCAAAGCGATCATTTTCAACGGCGACAACTACTCGGCCGAATGGCATGCCGAAGCGGAACGGCGTGGCCTGCTCAACCTGCGCAATACGGTTGAGGCCCTCGAGTATCTGCTCCACGAAAAGAACGTCCAGCTTTTCGAGCGCCATGGCGTACTCAGCCGCCGCGAGCTGGAAAGCCGGCATGAGATCCTGCTCGACCAGTACACAAAGACAATCAATATTGAGGCAGAAACCTCGGAGTACATGGCCCGCACCATGATCCTCCCTGCCGCACTGCGCTACCTGCGGGATCTGGCTGAAACACTTGACGAGGCGGAAGATGCAAACCTCAACGTTGAGGGCGTGCGCAAAACAGCACAAGAAGTAGCTGGCTTGATCAACGAACTACAACAAAAGCTCGACGTGCTGAGCGCCGAAAACCAGAAGCGCAGTGACAACATCGAGGAAAATGCCCGCCACAAGTGCTACAACGTGCTACCTGCTATGCAAGCGGTGCGCGAAGTAGCCGACCGGCTGGAGCGTGTCGTTCCGCACGACTACTGGCCCCTGCCAACCTATCGCGAAATCCTGTTCGTGAAATAATTGCGGACGAGCTCATTCCCTTTTGGCCTACCTGCCGAGGCAGGTAGGCCTTATTTTTTCTAGCTAGCTTCTTTACTATCTTGCAACCCAGATGCGTCCGTGATGCAATGTTTTGCAATGCGCTTAGCCTAAAACGCGCATGTCTTTGCACCCTTCAGCATCCAGCGAGCAGGATCGCGCCTTTGTGACCGAAGCGCTTCATGGCAACCAAGCAGCCTATGAGGCGCTCGTGAATAAGTATCGCTTGGCACTCTACCGCCACATTGCACGTCTTGTGCGCGATCCGCAGGAAGTAGAAGACCTGGTACAAGAGACCTTTATCAAAGCTTTTACCGCACTTGAGAGCTACTCGGCCGAGTTTGCGTTCTCCACTTGGCTGTATAAGATTGCCACCAACCACGCCATTGATTACCTGCGGCGCAAAAAGCTTAAGGCGCTTTCGCTTGATGAACCCATTGAAACGCGCGAAGGAACGCTTGAGCGCGAGCTGGCCGATACCACGTATTTCCCAGACCGCCACATCGTTGAGGATCAGCGCCGCGCTTTGCTCCAAGAGGCCATCGATGCCCTACCGGAAAAGTATCGTCTGGTCATTGTCTTACGCCACCAGCAGGAAAAATCCTATGAAGAAATTGCCGAGGAGCTCAACTTGCCGCTAGGTACCGTCAAAGCACACATTTTTCGAGCACGCCGGTTGCTCTACCAATACCTTCGGGGTAAGCGAAGCAGTCTTTGAACGTTTTTTCGCCCTTCAGCTAGGCACTTTTGCCTTAACTTGCCGGCAGATTTGGGTTTGAACCAATCGTCTGCTATGATTGCCCGATATACGCGTCCCGAAATGGCCCGGCTCTGGAGCGAAGAGGCCCAGTATCAGTCTTGGCTTGAGGTAGAGCTGGCCGCTTGCGAAGCCTGGTCTGAAATCGGCGTGATCCCACGCGAGGATGTGGAAAAGCTGCGCCAAAATGCACGCTTCGATGTGCGACGGATCCACGAACTGGAACAAATCACCCGCCATGATGTGGTGGCCTTTACACGTGCCGTCAGCGAATCCCTGGGTGAAGAGCGGCGCTGGATTCACTACGGCCTTACTTCTTCCGATGTCGTTGACACCGCCTGGTCCTATCGCCTCAAGCAAGCCAATGCGCTGATTCTGGAAGCATTGGATCATTTTCTCGATGTACTGGCCCGGCGAGCCCGCGAGCACAAATACACGCTAATGATGGGCCGAACGCACGGGGTGCATGCCGAACCTACCACATTTGGGCTCAAATTGGCGCTTTTTTACGACATGATGCAGCGCAACCGCCTCCGTTTTGTGTCGGCTGCCGAAGAAATGCGCGTGGGCAAGCTCTCGGGCGCCGTAGGCACGTTTGCGCACATTCCTCCTGAAGTTGAACGCCTCACCTGCGAAAAGCTTGGCCTAAAACCAGCACCCATCTCTACCCAGGTGTTGGCCCGCGACCGCCATGCGCACTACCTATCGGTACTGGCCCTTATTGGTGCCACGCTGGAACAATTGGCGATCGAGATCCGGCACCTGCAGCGCAGCGAAGTGCGCGAAGTAGAAGAGGCCTTCGGGAAAGGCCAAAAAGGCTCTTCGGCAATGCCACACAAGCGCAATCCAATCGCTTCCGAAAACATTACCGGCTGCGCTCGGCTTTTGCGCGGCTACATGCTTTCGGCCTACGAAAACGTTGCGCTCTGGCACGAACGCGACATCTCGCACTCCTCTGTTGAACGCGTGATTCTGCCCGACGCCACTACGCTGGTGCATTATGCCCTCTACCGCTACGCCGACGTGCTCGACACACTCGTCGTCTACCCTCGCCGCATGCGCCGCAACATGGAACTCACGTTTGGTCTCTACCACAGCCAGCGTTTGTTGCTTATGTTGATTGACAAGGGTCTAAGCCGCGAAGCAGCCTATGACTTGGTGCAGCCAGCGGCCATGCAGGCTTGGGATGAAGAGCGGCCATTTTACGAAATTGTCCAGCAACATCCTGGCATCACCCAATACTTGACGCCAGAAGAGCTGAGCGAAGCGTTTAATCCCGAGTACCACCTGCGCCATGTCGATGAAATTTTTCGGCGCGTGGGACTCGAAAAAACGCCGAACGAAGAAACCCCTGTTAAAGCCGCTGAAAACCGTTGACGAACATGGCCCAGGTTCGATACTTTGCTCTGTTTAGTGCTGACTTTTAGGCCATAGAGGATATGCTGCACGACTTTTTACCCCTGTTCATTATGATAGCGCTGGCTGTAGGGCTTGCGCTCTCGCTGCTCAAGCTGGCTGAAATCCTTGGACCCCGTCGCCCAAACCCGATTAAGCGCATGCCCTACGAAAGCGGTATGGATCCGATAGGGTCCGCCCGCGAGCGCTACACGGTGAAGTTCTATTTAGTCGCTATGATCTTCATCGTGTTTGATGTTGAAATCGTGTTCCTCTATCCTTGGGCTGTCAGCTATCGCGACTTCATCGAAGCCGGTGCAGGCTTAGGGGCACTGGCCGTCGTTGTGTTTTTTATTGTCATTTTGGTTGTAGGATTGCTGTACGACATCAAAAAGGGCGGCCTGGAGTTCGACTAAGCCCCGGCTGAAACAGCCTCATGCCTGGCTCATTAAACCCCTGGACTTGTTGCCAATGATTTTCCTGAGGCGAGCATGCTGGATCTTCGTGAAGGATTTTTGACAACACGCTTGGACGTGGTGCTCAACTGGGCGCGCTCCAATTCGCTCATGCCGATGCCCATGGGGCTAGCCTGCTGTGCTATTGAAATGATGGCCTTTGCAGGGCCCAAATACGACGTAGCTCGCTTTGGCAGCGAAGCCATGCGCTTTTCGCCCCGGCAGGCCGACTTGATGATTGTCGCTGGGTGGTGTACCTACAAAATGGCCCACGCCATTCGGCGCGTTTGGGATCAGATGCCTGATCCCAAGTGGTGCATTGCGATGGGGGCTTGTGCTTCAACTGGCGGCATGCATCGCTGCTACGGCGTTGTGCAGGGCATCGACAATTTCCTACCGGTAGACGTCTACATTCCGGGTTGCCCGCCACGTCCAGAAGCTGTTTTGCATGCACTGATGGACATCCAGGAAAAAATTCGGAATACGTATTCCGTTGCCCAAGATTATCTGCATGGTGAACCGCGCCCAGCTGCACCGCCTATCCGTCCACAAGTACTGTCGCCTGAAGGCGACGAACCTGTAGCCCGTAACGTGCTGCACCGGTCCCTGAAGTCATCCTTTAACCATGGCCGAGCAGAAGAGTAACGAACGCGCTAAGACGCCCGAGGCTCTGAAGTTCTACTTCACTGCGGTCGATCCACCGCGTGGAGATGAGCACAACCCACACGCCAAAGCCACTACCTATGTCCCCGAAGTCGTCGAGGCGCTGCAAGAACAGTTTGGGGACGCTATCGAAGCGGTTGAGCTCTACGCAGGGGAACACACCGTACGCGTTCGCGCCGACCGCATCGTCGATGTGTGCCGTTTTCTAAAAGAGGCGCAAGGCTTCAACTACCTAGCCGATTTGGGGGGCATCGATCGCTTTACAGACGAAGGGCGTTTTGAGGTGTTCTACAATCTAGTAGCCATCGAGCGCCGCAAGCGCATTCGGCTGAAGGTACGCCTTGAAGAGGACCATCCGGTCGTGCCTTCGGTGACGTCGGTCTACCGAGCGGCCAACTGGAACGAGCGAGAATGCTACGACATGTTTGGCATTCGGTTCGAGGGGCACCCTGATTTGCGCCGGATGTATATGCCGGAGGACTTCGAATATCACCCCTTACGCAAGGAATTCCCCTTGCTAGGCATTCCTGGTTCATTGCCGTTGCCGCCGCAAACCCCAGGAGGACCGCTCACCTACGATCCGTTTGCGCGCGCCCACGGCTACGTCCCTCCACCAAGCTACGAAGAACCTCCAGCCGAAACTGAGGAGACCTAAGCTGCCATGAGTACGGCACCCAGCTTTGTCGGTCCTGATCGCCACGAGCTGTTTAACTTCTGGCCCAGGCATAATGCAGCCATTTATCGCCGGCTGGAAACCAAACACACCTGGCTAGAAACGCGCCACCATCCCCGTGGTGACGGCGAACCCGACCCCCTCGAGCACGAAATGATCCTCAATATCGGGCCGCAGCATCCAGCTACGCATGGCGTGCTCCGATGCATCGTCAAACTCGACGGTGAGGTGATGGAAAAGTGCGTGCTGGACTTAGGCTACCTGCACCGAGGGCTGGAAAAGGTGGCTGAGCACAAAACCTATCAGGAGTTCATGCCCTATACCGATCGCATGGACTACCTGTCTCCCTACTCCAACAACGTAGCTTGGTGCCTGGCCGTCGAAAAAGTGGCCGGAATCGAAGTGCCCGAGCGGGCCCAGTGGATTCGCATGATCCTGTGCGAACTGGCGCGCATTTCCAGCCACCTGCTCTGGCTTGGCGTGGGACTGATGGATGCTGGCGCCGTTTCGGTCTTTCTCTGGGCGTTTAAATATCGCGAAGAAATCTACAGCATCTTTGATGAGGTATGCGGCGCCCGCTTTACCGTTTCTCACAGCCGCATTGGGGGCGTCGCTTCCGATTTGTCCCCAACGGCCCTTGCCATGATCCGGCGTTTCGTCGAAGAATTTCCGCAGGAACTGGCAGGCTGGGAAAAAATCATCAACCGCAACAAAATCTGGATCGACCGTAACGAAGGCATTGGCGTCCTCACGGCCGAAGAAGCCATCGAACTAGGCGTTACCGGACCCACCCTGCGCGGCAGCGGTGTGGATTATGACATCCGCCGCTTTGAACCCTACCTAAGGTATGAGGAAGTGGATTTTAACATCCCTATCCGTACCGAAGGAGACAGCCTGGCCCGGTATTTTGTCCGCATGGAAGAAATGAAAGAAAGCGTGCGGATTATCCGCCAGTGCCTGGAACGACTGCCCGAAGGCCCTATTCGTAACGACAACGCCAAGCTGTCCTACCCTTCCAAGGAAGAAGTCTACTATTCCATGGAAGGCCTGATTCACGACTTTCTGTATACCGATGTTGGTGTATGCCCACCGAAAGGAGCACACAGCTACCACGCCATTGAAGCCCCCAAAGGCGAACTGGGCTTTTACATTATCTCGGACGGTACCGGCAAGCCCTGGCGCGTGCGCATTAAGGCCCCCAGCTTTGCCAATTTGCAAGGCTTAGAGTACATGATGGAAGGTGCGATGATCGGCGACATGGTCATTCTGATCGGTACGGTTGACCCGGTCATGGGTGAGGCGGATAAGTAAACCCTGCAGGTGCTATGGCAGATTTTATCAAAAACCCTATCGTTCCGCTTCCGGAGCTCAAGCCAGAACCGCAAATTCCGGCCGAAGAGCTTTTTTTCACGGAAGCAGAAAAGGCCCAAATTGCCCGCTTTAAGGCGCAATACCTGGAGCCCGCCGGCGCTGTCATGAAAACGCTCTGGCTGGCCCAGGAAAAGTTTGGTTTTTTACCTCCGGAAGTGCTGCAACTGGTGGCCGACGAACTAGGCATACCTTATGCCCAGGTTTATGGCGTGGCCACATTTTACACACAGTACTACAAGGAGAAAAAAGGCAAATACGTGCTCGACGTTTGCACCTGCTTTACCTGCCAGGTCTGCGGTGGATACGACATCTTGCATTACCTCGAGCAAAAGCTGGGCATTCATAAAGGCGAAACCACCCCAGATGGACTGTTTACGCTGCAAGAAGTCGAATGCCTGGGTGCCTGTGGCTCGGCTCCGGTGTTGCAAGTATCCAATGGGCCTTATGTGCACAACCTGACCCCTGAAAAAATCGACCAGCTGCTAGAGGCCTTAAAGCAGGGACAACTGCCCCCATTTGTGTCGTTAACGCTTCCGCAAGACGAACAAGAACTGGGCGGGAACCGTCGCAGCGACGCAGAAGCCATCGAAACCTACCGCACGCCCCCAAGAGCGCAACACGTGCGCTGAACCCATGCTATGGCCGGCATGTGCAAACTCGTTTTGCAGATTTACCTGCACCCAATACCTCGGGTACAGAACACTTAGACGTCTCTCCCAGAAAATGGCCAAGGTTTTCCTAAGTCATGGAGCAAGCTAACGTTTGAAATATGGCTGCGACAAACGCCACCCAGAGCAAAGCCGGAGACTGGCGCAATTATCAACGGGTGCTGCTCCCCCCCGTGCGGGATCTGCATCGCCTGGAAGTTTATGAAGCCCACGGGGGCTACCAGACGCTTCGCGAGGTCCTTACCTCAGGCCGCTGGAATCCTGCTTTGGTTATCGAAGAAGTCAAAAAAAGCAAGCTGCGTGGTCGAGGCGGTGCTGGATTCCCTACCGGCCTTAAATGGAGCTTCATGCCCCCTGTTGACGGACGCCCCCGCTTTTTGTGCTGTAACGGTGACGAGAGCGAGCCAGGCACCTTCAAAGACCGTCAGCTCATGGAGTTTAATCCCCATCAGATCTTTGAAGGCATTCTGATCGCCTGCTATGCCATGTCGGTGCGCACCTGCTACTTGTACGTGCGCGGGGAGTTTGCACGGTGGATCGAGCACATGGAGCGGGAGTTGGAAAAGCTCTACGCAAAGGGCTACGTAGGAAATAACATCATGGGCACGGACTTTTCAGCCGATATTGTGATTCACAAAGGCGCAGGCGCCTACATCTGCGGCGAAGAGTCCAGCTTGATGGAATCGGTCGAAGGCAAACGGGCCTATCCGCGCATCAAGCCGCCCTTTCCGGCCCAGCGTGGGCTGTGGGGCTACCCCACCACCATCAACAATGTCGAAACGCTGGCAAACGTGCCTCTGATTATCCGCAATGGTGGGGAATGGTTTGCAGCTATTGGAGCACCTAACCATCCAGGGCCTGTACTTTACGGTATCTCGGGCCACGTCAACCGCCCTGGTGTTTACGAATACCCCACAGGCATGTTGATTACGGACCTGATTTATGAGGTAGCTGGTGGCGTTCGTGGGGGCAAAAAGCTGAAGGCTGTCATTCCGGGAGGAAGCTCTACCCCACCTCTACGGGCCGATATGATCGACGGGGTAACTATGGACGCTGAGTCGCTCCGCGAAGCAGGCTCAATGATGGGCACGGCCGGCTTGCTGGTGCTCGACGAAGACACCGACATGGTCTCGTGGCTGCGACGCGTAACGCACTTCTACGCCCACGAAAGCTGCGGCCAATGCACGCCTTGTCGAGAAGGCACAGGCTGGCTGGAAAACATCGTCACCCGCATCGACGAAGGCGAAGGCCGGCTGCGCGACTTGGACCTGCTGTTGGATTTGTGTGATCAGATGGAGGGTCGGACTATCTGTGCCTTGGCCGATGCTGCCGCCTGGCCGGTTCGCTATACCATCTTGCGTTTTCGGGAAGAATTTGAAGCTAAGTGTAAGCCCAGTCTGATTCCGACAGGATTGGACGTAACTGCAACCGCATAGGCAACGGGTATGATCCCCTACGTTCCTCCACCTCTCGTGGACCAACTTTTCCAGGAAGTGGCCAAAACGCTGGCCCCTGACCTGGGCGAGGTGGCTTTGCGCTTGCCACCTGACGAACGCCTACGCTATTTAGATCCACAGTTTATTGCCCAGCGGATGCGTCAACTGCGGCGCTATCGCATGTGGGCTCGCCTTGGCATGCTCTTGGGCATCCTGGCCACGCTGGTGCTACTGGTGGCGGCTATTTTTCGCATTGCTTTGCCCGACTATGTGCTCGTCCTTACTACCCCATTGGCGCTGGCCACAGCTTACTGGGGCTATCGCTATGCCCGGTTAGGCACGTTTCTTTTTGCCTACCGTTTACTGAACGCCTATGCCCATGACGCGTTGACCTACAAAGACTATCGTCCTACGTTACACCAAGTTTTGTAACTAACCCGACGTTGCGCTACCATGCCCAGGGTCACTATAGACGGCAGGATATATGAATTTGAAGGGCGGCCTAAGCTGCTGCAGTTTTGCCTAGATCACGGGATCGAGCTGCCCCACTTTTGTTACCACCCAGCTTTGTCGATTCCGGCTAACTGCCGGCAATGCTTGGTCGAAGTGGGCATGCCCGTCATCGACCGAGACACAGGGAAGCCGAAACTAGATGAAAACGGCCAGCCCGTTATCCAGTTCATGCCCAAGCTCCAAACAAGCTGCTCGCTCGACATGGCCGATGGGATGGTTGTTCGCACGCACCGCACCAGCGACAAAGTGGCCCGGGCGCAGCGAGACAACTTGGAATTTCTGCTGATTAACCATCCGCTCGATTGCCCCATTTGCGATCAGGCTGGCAAATGTCCACTCCAAATCCAGGCCTACAAGTACGGCCCTGAAGGCTCCCGCTTTGAGTTCCTTAAAGTGCACAAGCCCAAACGGGTAAAACTGGGGCCGCGCGTTATGCTCGATGCCGAGCGATGCATCAACTGTACCCGATGCGTCCGCTTTACCGACGAAGTCTCTAAAAGCCACCAGCTCACCATTATCGAACGCGGCGTCAAGAACTACCCCATCACGCCCCCTGGCGTTACGTTCGACGACCCGTATTCGATGAACGTGATCGATCTGTGCCCCGTAGGAGCGCTCACCTCGATCGATGCCCGCTTCAAAGCTCGCCCCTGGGAGATGAGCGCTACGCCCTCGATCACCATCACCAACGCCAAGGGGTCAAATTGCTACTATTGGGTGCGGGATAACCTGATCGTGGAGATCACGGCACGCGCCAACGCCGCTGTCAACGGCTACTGGCTGCCCGACGAAGACCGGCTCGACTATCGACGGTTCAATGAGGACCGCCCTGAAGGCCCTGAAATACGCCGGGAAGGAAAGCGCACGCGCGTAAGTTGGGAAGAAGCCTACACCCGCGCCGCTGAGCTCCTTAAAGGAGTGGCCGGCAACCGGGTGTTGTTTATCGCCTCGGCCTATGCTACTGTTGAAGACAACTACCTGCTTAAGCGTCTGGCCGAAGCCTTGGGGGCAGCACCTCCCGTCTACATTCCGCATATTGAACCCGGCCACGGCGATGGATGGCTACGCACCGACGACCGTACTCCCAATGCACAAGGCTGCCTGCGACTGGGCATTCAGCCTATTGACGAAGCCCTGGTACGGAGTCACTTGCAAAATGGGACCATTGCGGCCCTTTACGTGCTGGAAGAGGATCCCGTAGGGTCGGGAATTTTCACAGCAGCAGAGCTGGAAAATATTCCGGTCATCCTGCACTACTACAACACCACAAACCAGACGCTGCCGGTGGCCGATGTGGCCCTGCCTGCAGCAACTGTGGTTGAAACCATTGGCACCTACGTCAACTGCGACGGGCATGCCCAACGCGTGCGTCCAGCTAAAGCCATTCGTACGGTCAACCGCGCCTTGATGCAGGAAATCGGCAAAAGCCGCCTTGATCAGCACGGCACCCCCTACGACCGCTGGTATAACGAAAAGCACCAGGTCGACTGTAAGCCGAGCTGGGAAATTCTTCCCGAGATCGCCGAGCGCCTGGGCTACCCCTTACGCTACAAAGGACCCAAATATATCATGCAGGAAATCGCTGAGACCATCCCGGCTTTTGAGGGCGCTACCTACGAAGCCATGGGACTTGAAGGTGTCCGTTTGGTGGAAATCGGTGCTGAAGTATAGCCTTCGGCAAATAGCCGAACCTAAACCTGTGGGGCAGACCCCTAGGGGTCTGCCCCACACTTGTTTTTAAGCTATTCCATTGCCAGCAGGCGGGTTTTGGCCGTACCACCTCCCATCTGCGCAGGGAGCTGCATCTCTGCTTGAAGGACATGGTGTGGTGCTTCTTGGTTGACGTAGAGTAGGCCACTGCCTGACCCGCCGTCGAGAGCTTCAAGGCGCACCACATACGCGGTAAACGTGCCCGCCGGTATTGCTACCGTCTGCGTACCCGTGACAGTAAGTTTCATAGGCCGCACCTCTTGCTGCTGCGGATCGAAAACACGCAGCGTAGCCTCATAGCCTTCCCGAAGTGGAAGGCCTGCCAGGTACAAGTCAAATGCGCCCCCATCACCCACAACAGGTGCTTGCAGCTCCTTTTCAATGTTCATGGTACCCATGGGCGACTGCAGACGGCCTGACACATGCCCGTCCTCATAAGTCAACCAAAGCGTTCCCATACCCTGCGCATGGCGACGCAGCGGGCGCAGCGTGGCCTGGTCAACCCAAACAGTATCGGTCGTTTCGCCCATGGGCATCCGTACGCGATCGACCAATTGCCAGACGACCTGGCCGTCCAACCTTCCTAACTCCAAACGCCGTTCTGAGCGCAGCGTAAACGTCTGGCCTTGCACAGATAGGGTGGTTTCGTAGTGCAGCGTAACCGGCCGTAGCCAAGTACCTTGCGCCGGAGGAAGCGCACCACGTTGCGCCTGCTGCAAGGCCAGCGTATCGGGCAACGTAACCGTTGCTGGATCGACCATCAGCGACCGGAGGTGCGCCTCAAGCTCAGCGCTCATCGTGGCCTGAAAACGTCCACCCAAATGCTGCGCCAAAAAGCGCTCGATCGCGGCAATCATGGCCAAGCGGTTCATTTCGCCCCGGAAGCCGTGCCCTTCGTCGGGCGCCACCATATAGGCTACACTTACCCCATTTTCACGCGCCGCCACCACAATTTGGTCACTTTCGGTCTTTTTAACACGCGGGTCGTTTGCCCCTTGGATGACCAACAGAGGTGCCCGAATGCGGTGCGCATGGTAGAAGGGCGATTGCGCTATGAGCCGCAGGCGGTCGGCTGGATCGTCCGGATTGCCTACACGGGTATCAAAAATGCGGCGCGCAGACGCCCAGTAGGGCGGGATGGTTTTAAGTAACGTGATCAGGTTAGAAGGACCCACGATCGATACGCCTGCCGCATACAGCTCCGGTGTAAAGGTAAGTCCGGCAAGCGTAGCATACCCCCCATAAGAGCCACCCATGATGGCAATCCCTTGAGGATCGGCGATACCGCTTTCGATCAGGTAATGCACCCCATCGGTCACGTCGTGTTGCATCACCCCTGTACCCCACTGCTTATTGCCGGCATTGAGAAACGCCTTACCGTAACCCTCGGAACCACGGAAGTTGGGCTGCAAAACAGCATAGCCACGGTTAGCCAGAAACTGCGCATAAGGATCATAGCCCCAAAAATCCCGGGCCCAAGGACCACCGTGAACCAAAACAACAGCGGCTAAACCTTTAGGCTCAACGTTTTTCGGCAAAGTAAGGTAAGCCGGGATTTCAGCACCATCACGAGCGCGATAGTGAACCGCTTGCATTGGCGCCAAATGCTCAACCGGCAACTCCGGACGGCTGCGGTAGAGCAACTGTACCTTACGCTGTTGCCGGTCGTAAAGGTATACAGCCCCGGGATCCACATCACGCTGCACTGTAACCAGCACAAGGCGTTCGTCTTCGGTAGCCGAGCCGAAATACAGCTCCCCTTCGGGAAGTTGCGTGCGCAAGAATTCCAGATCCTGGGCAAACGTCGCGTCTTTCGGATAAACGCGCATTCGGTCGCCCACGTAGTAGGTGGCTACCAGCTCTTCGGTCTGGTCCGAAAAAATCGCTCCGCCAAAGTCTACTTGTCCTTCTGGATCCCTTTCGACAAGCGTTTCTTGTCCAGTTTCTGGATCGAAAAGCACCAGCGCCGTTTTGTCGTGTTCACCTCGGTTCGTGATCAAGTACACCTGTCGCCCATTGCGATGAAACCGGACAGTCGTGCAGGTTTCTTCAACCGAGCAGCGGTAGACTGGCGTAAGATGCTCGCCATCCACCCGTAGGATTTCACTGCCACCGTCTTCGGTCACCCGAAGTGCAAGGCGCAAACGGCCTTCTAGGTCAAACTCAAAGCCTGCCAGCTCAGCTTCGTTTTTCAGCAGCAGCGTACGCTCGCCTGTGTCCAGATCCAGCCGATACACGTCGTGCCAGCGCGGGTCGCGGTCGTTCAGCCCAACGAGAATCTGGCGCGGTGTTACCTCTGGTGTAGCCAGAACAATAGCCCGCGTGTTTTCATAAGGTGTTAGGTTGCGGGCTGGGGGCACGCCTGTTGCTGGGTCTGGCTCTGCAGTCGGGTCAACAGCATAAAGGTGAAAGTCTTCATTGCCGCCCTTATCCTGCACGTAGAGAACATAACGGCTATCCTCGCTCCAAAAATAGCCGGGCACTGGGCGTTCGTCGGCCGTCAGTGGCCGTGCCGCCTCAAATGGCTCGTCAATGCCTTTAATCCAAATGTTACGTACGCCGCGATAAGGCTTCAGGAAGGTGAGATACCGACCATCTGGAGAAAGGCGCGCGCCCGAGATCTCGGGTTCGCCAAAAAACAATTCTCGATCCAGCAGAGGCGGCAACCGATCGAGATAAGAACGAGGCGCTACTTGCGCCATAAGAGACCCCGTCCATAGCGTGAAACATAACAGCAGCAACCAGCGATGCATAGGATGGATCCGATTGGTGACTGGAAAGGTTCTGGGTAAACTTACGGGAAGCCCAAGCCTAGGGTTACAGTGTGTTGAAATCTCCCTAAAAGCATACGCTCTTGGGTCTTTGTGCGCTTGCCCTACCAGCCTAAGCGTTGCACAACTGGCTTGCAGCGGTGTACTTTCAGATGTTAGGACACGCCTGCAAAGAAAGCAACTGCGTGTCGAAAAACGTGCAAACCCTAAGCCTTCTTAAATACAATGGAGCTGCCGCTGTACTGGACTGCGCTGATTGCGTTTCTCATTATCAATGGAATGCTCTTAACCGCTTCGGTGCTCGTTTATGCCGAGCGTAAAATCTCAGGCTTTATTCAGCACCGACCCGGGCCCAATCGCGTAGGACCTGTGGGCTTTTTGCAGCCTTTTGCTGACGTGGTCAAGCTGCTCTTTAAAGAAGATATCGTTCCCGCTCAGGCGAATCGGTTCATTCATGGGCTGGCACCACTGATCATGGTGACGATCGCCATGACGGTGCCTGCTTTAATTCCTTTTGCCCGTGGCGTTGTGATTGCTGACATTGATGTAGGGGTACTAGCGATTCTGGCCCTTACGTCTATCAGCGTCTATGGCATTACGCTAGCGGGCTGGAGTTCTAACAGCAAGTACTCCCTGTTGGGTGGGCTGCGCTCTTCGGCCCAGATGATTTCTTATGAGCTGGCGATGGGTACCGCTGTGCTCTCGGTTGTGCTGCAAGCCGGCTCACTGAACGTCAGTGCCATCGTTGAAAGCCAGCGCGACGGATGGGCCCTTTTAGGCTGGCACGTGTTTACGAATCCGATTGGGGCCTTGGTGTTTATCGTAACGGCCTTTGCCGAGACCAACCGCCTACCGTTTGACCTGCCTGAAGCCGAGCAAGAGCTGGTCGGGGGGTATCACACGGAATATAGCGGTATGAAGTTTGGCATGTTCTTCCTGGCAGAATACGTCAACCTGTTCGTTGCCTCGTTTGTGATTGCCACCTTCTTCTTTGGTGGGTATTTGGTGCCTTTTGAGCCCCTACTCCTTAGCGTCTTTCCAGCGTTAGAGGGCAGCTTATGGCTGGGGCTGCTACAGTTCCTTTCGCTTTTGGCTAAAACGTGCTTCTTTGCCTTCTTGTACATCTGGGTACGTTGGACCTTCCCGCGTTTCAAGTATAACCAGCTGATGACGCTAGGCTGGAAGTACCTCCTGCCCATTGGCTTGGCCAACGTGATCCTTGTTGCACTCGGCGTAGCCTTGTTCTAAAATGATTCTGGCGCCTTCCATCTTGTCGGCCGATTTTGCTCGCCTAGGGGAGCAGTGCCGCGCCGCCCTCGAGGCTGGTGCAGACTGGATCCACATCGACGTGATGGACGGGCATTTTGTGCCTAACCTGACGATGGGACCGCTCGTGGTCGAGGCCTTGCGGCCGCTGGCCGACGAGCTAGGGGCGGTGTTGGACGTTCACCTGATGGTAGAGCGGCCAGAGCGTTTTCTGGCTGATTTTGCTCGCGCTGGGGCAGACAACCTCACCGTGCATGTCGAAGCCACCCCCCATGTGCACCGGGCCCTCGAGGAGATCCGAATGCTTGGCAAACGGGTAGGCGTTGCGCTCAACCCAGCCACCCCGCTTTCCGCCTTGGAAGAAATCCTTCCTCTGGTGGATCTCATTTTGGTCATGACAGTGGATCCAGGCTTTGGCGGCCAGGAATATATCCCTTTCTGCACAGCCAAGGTGCAACGCTTGCGGGGTTTGCTGAATGCCATCGGTTCACACGCCCATATTGCCGTTGACGGCGGCATCTACCCGCACAACGTAGCTGAGGTCGTACGTGCCGGTGCCACGGTCATTGTAGCCGGCAGCGCCATTTTTAACCAACGTTTGCCTATTGCGCAGAATGTGGCTGCCTTCCGGCAGGCCCTGTTGCTGGAAGCCTAAGGCTGCCGGCGCATAAGCCATGAAGGCCCTCGCTGACATGGTGCAGGTCGCCCTGCCCCTACCCATTGACCAGCTCTTTACCTACCGTGTGCCTCCGGCTTTTCAAGGTCTGGCGCAACCAGGCTGCCGCGTGCTTGTACCGTTTGGAACCCGGCGCCTGACTGGCGTGGTGGTACCGGTTGATCCCCCCGAGTCGCCCCCGACCTCTTTAAAGCCTATTCTGGACGTATTGGATGCGGAGCCGGTCCTAACCGAAGAGTTGCTTGACCTGACCCGATGGATGGCCGACTACTATCTGTGCAGCTGGGGCGAGGTGATCCGGGCAGCTCTTCCTCCTGGACTTGAAGTCGAAAGCCAGCAGCGACTTTATTTGGCCCAACAGCCTCTCAAAGAACTGCACGGCCGCGCAGCTGAAATCCTGCGCTTTGTGACAGCCCATCCTGGGACAACCATCCAGCACTTGCGCCAGACGCTGGGCAGGATCCCCTATGCTTTACTGCACCGACTGCGAGCCAAAGGATACCTCCGCATAGAGGAAGCCTTGAGCGCCCCTCGCGTGCAGATTAAAACTGAGCGGCACGTGCGTTTTACCCCAGCGTATCAGGCGCCGGCAGCCCGAGCGCAGCTGCAGCACCTGCTGCGGGGCATCCGGCAGCGCACCTTAGTTGAAGCGCTCGAGGCCTTCCAACTTGAAGGCAAAAGCGAGCCGGCACAAAGGGATTTGCTTGCACGGGCTGGAGCCACGGCAGCCACACTTCGTCGCCTGGTAGCCCTAGGCGTGCTGGAAATCGTTGAAAAAGAGGTTATCCGTTCGCCTCTAGAGGACGAACCACCACCTCCATCTCCACCGCAATATAGCTTTCATCCTGAACAGGCTGCCGCGCTGGAACGCATTGAGGCTGCCATTAACGCGCAACGGTTTGAGGCGTTTTTGCTACACGGCGTCACCGGCAGCGGTAAAACCGAAGTCTACATTGCTGCACTTAAACAGGTGCGTGCCCAAGGGCGCACAGGCATTGTGCTGGTTCCTGAGATTGCGTTGACGCCCCAGACGGTCCGGCGTTTTCGTGCGCATTTTGGCGACGAGGTCGCTGTGTTGCATTCCCGAATGAGCGATGGCGAACGTTACGATACCTGGCGCCAGCTCCGAGCAGGCCGCTATCCGATTGTCATTGGCCCGCGCTCAGCCGTACTGGCCCCGCTATCGAATCTAGGATTGCTGGTCGTTGATGAAGAGCACGAGCGTTCTTACAAACAGTTCGACCCTGCGCCTCGCTACCACGCCCGCGACGTGGCGGTCTATCGCGCCCGTCACAATCAGGCTGTGTGCATTTTAGGCTCAGCTACGCCCAGCCTAGAAAGCTATGCCAATGCGCGCAGTGGCAAGTACACGTTACTAGAAATGCGGCGCCGTGCCCCAACCGTAGGCCAGCAGCCAGCCCGTTTGCCCACCATTCGCATCATCGATTTGCGCCACACGCGCTTGCAAGAGGGCAGCCCTCTTTCGCCACCGTTAGCACGTGCCATTGCCGAGCGGCTTGAGCGTGGCGAGCAGGTTATTTTACTGCAAAACCGGCGCGGTTTTGCACCGGTCTTGGAGTGTACCCACTGCGGTTGGGCCCCCCACTGCCCTCATTGCTCAGTGACGTTAACCTATCACAAGGTACATCACCAGCTTCGGTGCCATTACTGTGGTTATGCAACAGGCCGTCCCACGCTATGTCCCCAGTGCGACCAACCTACGCTCCTGCCGCTGGGTGCAGGTACACAGCGCGTTGAAGAAGCACTGACGATGCACTTTCCGGAAGCGCGCATCCTGCGTATGGATCTGGACACAACGCGCGCCAAGCGGGCGCATCACCGACTGCTGGATCGCTTTGGCCGTGGTGAAGCCGATATTCTGATTGGCACACAGATGGTTGCCAAAGGGCTTGATTTTGCCCGTGTAACCTTGGTTGGCGTGGTCAATGCAGACGTAGGACTGCTGCTACCCGACTTTCGGGCCGAAGAGCACACGTTTCAGCTCCTCATGCAGGTGGCCGGCAGGGCCGGGCGTGCCGATCGCCCTGGCGAAGTCCTGCTGCAGACGCGTAACCCCAACCACCGCATCTTCCGCTACTTGCTGCGTCACGATTTTGCCGGACTGGCCCGCGAGTTGCTGGCCGAGCGCCGGCAGCTTGGCTATCCACCTTATGCCCGCTTGGCCATAACCGAATGCAGTGGCCCTGACGAAGCACGCGTGCAGGAACAACTGCAGACATGGACAGCCCAATTCCGCACGTTGCTTGCCCAAACGCCGGGCAACCATTGCGTCGAAGTCTTGGGACCAGGACCTGCGCTGCACGAACGTTTACAGGGGCGTTACCGCTACCAGACACTCATTAAGGTTGCCCGCCAGCCTGAGGCACCAGCACTCCAGCCCCTGTTGCGCCAGGCCCTTGAAGCTACAGGACCACTGCCCCAGGGTTATCGGCTGACACTCGACATCGACCCTGCTGGCTTGGTATAGCCTGGCGGAACCTCCGTTCGATACGCTTCGTTGAGTAGCGCCCGGAAGGGCAAGTCCCGTACGGCCAGCTCCCTCTGAACCCCGCCAGGGCCGGAAGGCAGCAACGGTAGGAGGTTGTAGCGGCGCGATACGGTTCGCTTGCCCTTCCTTTTTTGTTGTTTCTTTCAAGGCATCTTATCGTATTTTAGCAGCAATCATTCACCAAGCTTACGCGAACCTCTATGTGGTACAACGTGCTGCTTCTAGCGCAACCTGCCGATGGGGCCCCTAGCCCTCTGGTGACGTTTTTGCCGCTGATTTTGATTTTTATCGTGTTTTACTTTTTCCTCATTCGCCCCCAGAAAAAGAAAGAAGAGCAGCGCCAAAAGATGATCGCTGCGTTAAAGAAAGGCGATAAGGTGGTAACCATTGGCGGCATTCACGGCACCGTTACCCAGGTCGACGAAACCAGCTTGTTGCTGCAAGTCGATACCAACACCAAGCTGCGCGTTGAAAAGTCGGCCATTGCTACCGTTTTGTCCAAAGAATAGCCCCCAGAGAACTCGGGCCAGTGCCATCGGTTCAACTTCGCGCAGTAAGCCCAAGAGCATGCCATATGGCCTTTGAACCACTCAATCCCCACGAATCTACGCCACCATGCTGCGCGGCTTCTGGGGAAGGCACGGCTTCGCCGTTTGACACGATTGAAGATGCGATTGCCGACATTCGGGCAGGGAAACTGGTCATTGTGGTAGACGATGAAGATCGGGAAAACGAAGGCGACTTTATTGGAGCAGCTGAAAAAATTACGCCCGAATGGGTCAACTTTATGACCAAATACGGGCGGGGGCTGATCTGTGTGGCGCTCACCCCAGAGCGGACGGTAGAGCTAGACCTAGATCTCATGACGCCCACCAACACAGCCCTGCACGAGACGGCCTTTACCGTATCGGTCGACTATCGCCACGGCACCACCACAGGCATCTCTGCAGCCGATCGGGCCGCCACCATCCGGGCTTTGGCCGATCCGACAGCACGCCCGTCGGACTTTGCCCGTCCGGGCCATGTCTTTCCCTTGCGGGCACGCCCAGGTGGCGTGTTGCGCCGCGCTGGCCATACCGAAGCCGCTGTCGACCTAGCCCGGTTGGCTGGCCTTTACCCTGCAGGGGTATTGGTGGAGATTCTCAACGACGACGGTACTATGGCCCGCGTGCCCGAGCTCGTGGCGCTGGCTCGACAGTTTGGATTGCGCTTAATTACGATCAAAGATCTGATCGCCTATCGGATGCGCACCGAGCGGCTGATCAATCGGCTTGTTGAAGTCGATCTGCCTACAAAGTACGGGAACTTCCGGCTGATTGCCTACGAAGAGCGCTACACCGGCGACGTCCATCTAGCGCTTGTGAAAGGATCTTGGCAGGAAGACGAGCCCGTGCTGGTGCGCGTCCATTCCCAGTGCGTTACAGGCGATATTTTTGGCTCCTTACGTTGCGACTGTGGGGAGCAGCTTGCGGCAGCCATGCGCCGCGTCGAAGCAGAAGGCCGAGGCGTTGTGCTCTATATGAAGCAAGAAGGACGCGGCATTGGCTTGGTCAATAAGCTCCGTGCCTACAAGCTACAAGACGAACAGGGACTGGACACTGTTGAAGCCAACCTAGCACTGGGCTTCCAGATGGACCATCGCGACTATGGCATTGGCTGCCAGATTCTGCGTGACCTAGGCATTCGGAAGCTGCGCCTGATGACCAACAACCCACGCAAGCGCGTAGGCTTGGCCGGCTACGGGCTGGAAATCGTCGAGCGTGTGCCGATTGAAATCCCGCCCAATGAGGTCAACCGGCGCTATCTGCTTACCAAGCGGGACCGCATGGGCCATTTAATCCTCAACCACCTCGACGAGCACGACCGCAGCGTGCTTGGTCAGCTGTTTTAGCTTATCCCAGCAAATCGGCTTCACCATCTTCCTCTTGACGGAAATGCTGATAACCGGCGGGGTCTAGCGGAATCACGGCCCCTTCAGGCGTTTGTACCTGTACCCCATGCTCTGCTGGTAGAAATTCGCCGATAACATTGAAAGAAAGCGGATCGAGCCGCTCCAGCTGATCAGGGGGTAGGGCGAAAAGCAGCTCATAGTCTTCGCCCCCAAAAAGGGCATAGGTATCGACATCTTCAGCAAAGCGGTCAGCCACGTCGCGTGTTTCCAGGGCCACAGGGATAGCCGCAGCATGGACCAATGCCCCACAGCCGCTGTGCCGGCACAAATGATGCACTTCGGAAGCCAAACCGTCTGAGATATCGATCAAGGCATGCGGCCGCACGCCTCGCTGACGCCAATCCCGAATTACGTCAAGACGAGCTTGCGGCAGCAGTTGCCGCTGGATCACATAGCGAAAAGGCTCTAGGTCAGGTTTGTAGTTTAGCCCCTCTTCTTTGAGCGCCTTACGTTCTTCCAGCAGAATCTTGAGCCCTGCGTAGGCAGCGCCCAAGTCGCCCGTCACGCACAGCAGATCGCCAGGCCGGGCTCCTCGTCGGAAGATGATCTCATCGAGCCGGGCCTCGCCGACCACGGTAATGGAAATGCACAGGGCATGCGCGGCCGTGGTATCGCCCCCTACAAGGGTTAGTCCATACGCTTCGCAGGCACGCCGGATGCCTCGATAAAAAGCTTCGGCCATCTCAACCGAAATCTTTGAAGGTAGGCCTAAGGTAATGGTCGCATACCTAGGCTCGGCATTCATGGCCACTACATCGCTTACGTTAACCGCAATGGCCTTATAGCCTAGATGCTCCATGGGCGTCATCAGCCGATCGAAATGCACGCCCTCAAGCAGGGCATCGCTGGTAATCACATGCACGGTTTCTTGGTCGGGCAGGCGATAAACGGCGGCATCGTCGCCAATGCCCATGATCAGGTCCGGATCGGCAGGTTCACCCAAGATGGCTTGCAACCGATCGATCAGTCCAAATTCGCCAACTTCACGAATGGGCGTAAAGGGTTCACTCATTGTTGTTACCGTTCAGGCTGGAAGGCACAACTTACCCAATAGCGTGGCTTTGCGGGCCCCAGTTACGCGGGGTAGGTTTGTCGGTACGCCGTTGAGCAGCTCATGGGCCAGCACGGCAAAGCAGCAGGCCTCTTTAGCATCAGGATCCAAGCCGTAGTCGGCCGTTGTGCGCACCGGAATAGGAGCAAAGTAACGTTCAAGGAGCGCCATCAGCGTGTGGTTATGAACGCCACCGCCCGAGACGATAAGCACATCCAACGGATGCTGCTTGCGCACGTAACGCGCATAAGCCTGGTAAACTGCCGCAGCCGTCAGTGCCGTCAGCGTAGCCATCTGGTCATGGGGATCGGTTATCCCCTCGGTTCTTGCCTGCTCGAGGTAGGCTTCTAGAAAGGCTTCCCCAAAGTACTCTCGACCTGTGGACTTAGGCGGTGGTTTTAAAAAGTATGGGTCGCAGAGCAGACTGGCAAGCAAGCTTTCGTTGACGCGCCCTTGCGCTGCATGTTGTCCTTCGGGATCGTAGGGTATGCCCCAAAGCCGTTTAGCCAGTGCATCAATCAGCATGTTACCTGGTCCAGTATCAAAGGCATAAACGTCGTCTGGCAACGCGTTGGCTGGGAGCACCGTTAGGTTGGCAATGCCCCCAATGTTCAACAAACCACGCGTTTCGGTAGGATGTGCAAAATACACGTAGTCAAAGTAAGGCACCAGAGGCGCCCCTTGCCCCCCTAAGGCCATATCGGCCAGTCGAAAGTCGCCCACCACAGGCACACCCAGCAGGTTTGCCAGTATCGAAGGGTCACCAAGCTGAAACGTAGCCGTTACCTCTGCACCCGCACAGGCTACTGGCTCAGGCACATGATGCACGGTTTGCCCATGCGATCCAACCAAGTCTAGGGCTTCAAGGGGTAACCCAACCTTGTGCAACACGTCTTGCACGGCTTCGGCATACAGTTGCGCCAGGCGTACGTTCAGTAGCGCTAGGTCACGTACGGAAGAATGCCCTGGCTGGCTATTGCGTAGCAGGAGCGCACGCAATGCTTCAGGAAAGGGACGGTGCGCGAAGGCTTTGAGCTCAAGCGAAAGCCCACGTCCACTGCCTGCTACGTAAACCAAGGCGGCATCGATACCATCGAGCGAGGTGCCGCTCATCAAGCCCACAACGTGCCGTGCATCACGCTGCCAAAGGCGCTGCCAGCACAAGGGAAGAGATGACGGCGTATGCATAGCCTGTTAGCCCGTCTGTTGCGCGGCCTTAGCGCGCATTTCTGCTGCCCTTTGACGGTAGGATTCGGCACGTTCAGGGTGTTGCTGGGCTAGCTTTTCATAGACCCGGGCAGCCTCGGCGTACTGTTCCTGTGCCGCATAGATACGCGCCAGCGTTTCCGAAACCAAGTCGTCGACGTCCTGCTCCAGTTCCGGTGGCGGGATATCTTCTAAGTCGGGACGGGGCACAATGCGCGCCGACTCCAGCTCGGCAATCAGTCGGTCTATGTCCAAATCATCGGTTTGCGTAAGCGCCGAGCTCGCTTCAGTTGGAGCTGTTTGCGCAAGCTGGCGAAGCGGTTCGGGTAATTGTGCCAGGGCAGGGTCGGGCAGCGCAGACGTAAGGGCATCTGAGGGGGCTTCTGGCAGCGTAAGCTGTCGCAAAGCACGGCGCAAGCCTTGCTGCACCACAGGACTCTCGGGCAACCAAAACGCAAGTCGCTGCCAGACTTCCAATGCCTCGTCCCATCTTCCATCGGCCTCCAAGGCCCGAGCCAGAAGCAGCTGGGCTGCACTCCAGGCTGGAAAGCGCTCTACCAGTGGGTAGAGCAGCACCAGCGCCTGGCGGGGCTGTCCTGTTTCAATGTAACGTAGCGCATCGCGCAGGTCTGGAAGCGCCATGGTTTTGGCCGGGCAGATTGCCAATCGAACACAAGATACAACGAATGCTGCCGTCTTGCCAGGTACTTACCAATTGGCTGTAGCTGCTGCGAAAATATCATCTGCCAGGTTACGCAGCACAACCTGGACAGCCTCTTCTTCTCCTGCCAGTCCTTGCCTTACTGGATCGTATTCCTCAAAAGCAGAGAAGCTGCGCGCAAGCAATTCTTGGTCGTTTACCTGATCGACGTAGCGTACGGTAACGGTGATTGTCACGCGGTTGCGTTCGGCCTGTTCGGCCCCCCCTACAGCGGTAGGTTCATTGGTGTAGCGATCGATGCGCACTTCAAGCAGCGCATCGGCCGATCCAGGTTCTGGCTCCAGCGACAGGCGCGTCTGGTTCACAAAACGATCGATCAGCAGGTTGGTCAGCTGTTGGTCTAAGTTCGCAAACGGACTGCTAGAACGATCCTCTACCAGTGGGATGGCAATGGTGCGCAGATGCGTGGGAATGGTTGCGCCGGTAAAGCTATAGTAGGCACAACCGCTTAACCCGACCAGCAGCAATCCGATGCCCAGCCGGTATCTGCTAAAACGCCTCATCGATCTCTTTGAGCTTGCGGTAAAGCGTGCGCTCGCTAATACCCAGAGCCCTAGCAGCCTGTCGTCGATTGCCCTTATAACGCTTCAGTGCTTCAACAATCAGCCATCGCTCCGCTTCGGCCAGCGTGGGGAGTTTTTCCCCGTTTAGCGAGCCTAAAGCAGCGGTGTTCTCTTGAGCAGCTGCACTGCTTGCCGCCTCAGTCTGCGCTGTTTCCTGTTGCGGCGTAGGATGAAGCGGTTCGTAGTCGATTTCGTCCGCTTCCTCAAAGGGAACGTCTTCGACAAATGCGGCATCTTCTGCCTCTGCCCAAACCGAGCTAGGGGGCGAGAAATGCTTCATCGGTGCCGGCAGCTGTTCAGGTCTTGGTATCTGTTCACCTACCAGGCGATGGAGCAATGCCTTGATTTCCTGCACGCCTAGCCGCAACTCCAGTAGCAGCCGGTAGATAAGCTCTCGCTCTCGGGCATCTTGACCTTCTTGTCCTGAAAGGCGAGGCATTGGGATTAGGCTACGCCCTGTGCTTACCCCCCGCAAAAGCGAACGCAGATCTTCAGCGCTGATGATAGGCTTGTTGAGCAGCACTGCTACCTGCTCGGCCACGTTGCGCAGTTCGCGCACATTGCCCGGCCAGTGGTAGCGCAGCAGGAGTTGCCGCGCTCCCTCATCCAGACGCCGCATTGGCGTACTATAGCGCTGCGCTGCCCGCTGCAAGAAGTACTCAAACAGCGGCAAAATGTCTTCGCGTCGCTCCCGAAGCGGCGGAATTTCAATAACAACGGTACTAATGCGGTAATAAAGATCCTCCCGGAAGAGGCCTGCACGAACGGCTTTAGCCAGGTCTTTGTTTGTAGCTGCAATCACCCGCACATCGGTTTTGATCGGGCGGCTAGATCCTACGCGACTAAACTCTCCGGTCTCCAAGACGCGGAGCAGACGCACCTGCGCTGCCAAGGGCATCTCGCCAATCTCATCTAAAAAGATCGTCCCGCCATCGGCTTCCTCAAAGTATCCCTTACGGCGTTCAACTGCACCTGTATAAGCACCTTTTTCGGCGCCAAACAATTCCGACTCGATCAATCCTTCTGGAATAGCCCCGCAGTTGACAATCACAAAAGGCCCATGCCGCCGTGGACTAATTTCGTGAATCGCATGCGCCAGCAATTCTTTACCTACACCGCTTTCGCCTTGAAGCAATACGGTAATATCGGTGCGCGCTACCAAACGAACGCGATCGATCACATTGCGGATGGCCTGCGATTGCCCGATAATCCCAAAGCGCTGCTGAATGGCTTCCCGATCCATATCATGTTTAGCGTAAACGCTTACGAGCTTCTGACAAGGAGCCTTGTGGGATAAAATACCAAAACATGCCCTGTCAGGTTGTCACAGAGTGGTGACAGGCTTCAAAGCCGGCCTGTTTCCACGCGTGCAGCTTCAGCCAGCGTCGTGCGCGCTAGGGGATCGCCAAACAGCGTGGCCGAGGTGCAGCCGGTAATCCGCACCAACACATACTCGCCCGCATGAAACGTCTGCCGGTCAAAGACCACCATTTTGTTTGTGTCGGTACGGCCGCAAAGCTGATCTGATCCACGCTTCGCTGGACCCTCAATTAAAACGGTATGCACGCGGCCGATTTCCTTGCGGTTGTTTTCAAGCGAAATGCGGGTTTGCAATTCAATGATTTCCTGCAAGCGCCGCTTTTTGACCTCCAAGGGCACATCGTCCTTGTACTTACGGGCAGCGTAGGTTCCCGGGCGCTCTGAGTAGAGAAACATGTAGGCGTGGTCGAAACGCACCTGCTCAAGCAGCGAGAGCGTATCTTGATGTTCCGCTTCGGTTTCTCCGCAAAATCCTGCAATAACGTCGGTCGAAAGTGCAATGCCAGGGACAATGCGCCGGGCGCGTTCAATAAGCGCTAGGTACTGTTCCCGCGTATAGGTGCGACGCATGCGGCGCAGCACATCGGTATTGCCATGTTGAACTGGCAAGTGAATGTAATTACATACGTTATGACACTCGCGGTGCACGTAAAGCAGCTCGTCGGAGCAGTCTTTAGGATGGCTGGTGGAGTAGCGCACGCGCAGCTCCGGCGAAATCCGACTGATCCGGTAAAGTAGTTCTGGAAAGGTGACTACCGTGCCATCGGCAACGTAGCGGTAAGAATTGACGTTTTGCCCCAGCACGGTCACTTCTAGGTAGCCCTCTTCGACCAGGCGTGCACATTCGTCCAGGATACTTTGGACCGGTCGGCTGCGCTCGCGACCACGCGTAAATGGCACCACGCAAAAGGCGCACATGTTGTCGCAGCCGCGCATGATCGACACGTAGGCCGTCACGCCGTTGGAGTCGTAGCGGACCGGGGCAATATCGGCATACGTCTCTTCACGCGAGAGCTGAACGTTGACCGCGGCTTGGCCTGTGGTTTCCGCTGCTTCAAGTAGCTGTGGCAGCTCTCGATAGGCATCCGGCCCTACCACCAAGTCTACCAGCTGCTCTTGCTCAAGTAGCTTGTGGCGTAACCGCTCAGCCATGCATCCCAGGATGCCAATTTGCAAGCCTGGGCGGCGTTTGCGTTTATGGGCCCGAAACACATCGAGGCGATGACGCACCTTTTGTTCCGCATTTTCCCGAATGGCGCAGGTGTTAAGCAGCACCACATCGGCTTCCTCTGGGTTGCGTGTCAACCCAAAACCGTGCGCCCGCAAGATGGCCGCCACGATCTCCGAATCGGAGACGTTCATTTGGCAGCCGTAGGTTTCGATATATACTTTGCGCGCCCCTTCGCTCTCCTGGGCTGTCAGCCGAGGCGCATCCAACTCATCCAAAATTTCCAGGTCTGGAATCAGGTTCATAACCCACGCGTCTTAAGCACCTTTGGGAAGTAAAGAACGCAAGCGCTCAAAGCTTGGGTCCTCGCGTTGCGTAAGCCAAGCAACAACGTACTTACCGAGCACATCGAATTCGATGTTGACACGGCTACCAGGCTGCCAGGTCGACACGTTGGTCTTTGCCAACGTATGGGGAATGATGGCGACCGTTAGCGTATCGCTTTCGAGACGGGCTACGGTCAGACTAATGCCATCAAGAGCGATTGACCCGGTAGGCACCACATACGCCCGAAAAGCTTCCGGAAAACGAATGCGGTAAAGGCGACCTGTAGCTTCTGGGATGATTTCGAGCACCTCACCAATCGTATCGACATGACCCTGTACAAAATGGCCATCCAGCCGCGCCCCAACCTGAAGCGCCCGTTCCAGGTTAACCGGCATCCCAGGTGTTAGGTCGCCTAAAGTAGTTTTACGCAGCGTCTCTTCTACCACCACAACCTCAAAGTGCGATGCGCTGGCCGACACTACCGTCAGGCATGCCCCATTGACCGCTACACTTTGATCGGGGCGTAGCGTTTGTGCCATCGGTGCCGCAACCGTCAGCCGCATTCCTCCACCCAGCGGCTCGACCTGCTGCACACGCCCCACTTCTTCGATAATGCCCGTAAACACGACCCTTTCACCCTAGGCATAGTTCTTGTTAAAAAGGGCATACGTAGCGGGAAGGTACCTTAACGACGTCCGTAAGTTTCGGTTTTTTCTAAACAGCCGAAACTTGACACGTGGAGGACTTCCGTTACGCTCTTACCCTCCGGGAATTACAAATCGTAGCTAACGATGGCCGCCCCAATTCCCGACTATATTCTTGAGAGTGTTCGTTCGCTCCCCCCGCTTCCGGCAGCCGTCGAACGCCTGCTGGCCTTGTCTCGTGAACCTGAGGTAGACTTTCGCAAAGTTATCCAGGTGATCGAGTCGGACCCAGCGCTAACCGCCCGTATGCTTCGGGCTGCGAATTCGGCTTTTTACGGTGTCTCGCGGCGTGTGCAGACCGTGCAGCAGGCCATTGTGCTGCTGGGTCATGAAGCCGTGATCAACCTGGCTTTAGGCATTTCTGTGTTAAATTTGAAGCGTAACCTGCTTAAGCAATGGCCAGGCGATCCTTCGGCGTTTTGGCGGCATAGCATCACGGTAGCTCTGCTGGCCCGTGAACTAGCCCGCGCCCTGCATTGCGCCAACAGTGAGGAAGCCTTTGTCGCGGGACTTTTGCACGACATTGGCAAGCTCGTGCTCCTAACCCACCATGGGGTAGTCTATGCCCAGGCTTTGCTGGCGGCACGTCAAGGCCCTGAGCCATTGCATGTTTTGGAACGAGAGCTGTTTGAAGTCGACCACGCTGTAGCTGGCTACGCCCTCTGTTTGCACTGGCACCTTCCCGATACACTGGCCCAAGCGGTAGCCGAGCATCACGCCGAGCAGCCTCCGGCTACACGTACTACAGCGGAACTGGTCTACGAGGCAAACGAGCTGGCGAAGCGCCTGGGCCTAGGCGAAAGCGGGAATGCCTTTACAACGCTTCGAACTGGCCCCATGCCTCCACATCGCCGTCTGCCTTTTGATCGATTTGTCGATCAGGTACATCAGCTTCTAGAAGAACTGGCCCATATCGAGTCGCTTTTAGAAGGCGTCACGCAGCCTGAAGCGCCTCCAAGTCTGCCTGTGCGCATGCGCGGCATCGTTCACTTGCACCTGCGCGATCCACATGTAATCGATCTGTTCCGCATCGTGCTTTGGTCGATGGGCTACGAGGCGATTGTGGTGGGCGAAACTGAAGTCGTTACTCCTCATGCCTCACGCCTTTTGGGCTTGGTTGCCGACGCCTCGCTCCCGGCAACGCGTCGCGTGGTTTATCTCCAGCAGGGCATTCCTGTGCTAGACGTACCGTTCCCACCCAGTGCCATCTATGTTGACCTACCGGCATTGCGGCGACGCCTAACCCAAATGCTTATGCAGCAAACCGTAGCAGCTGCTTGAAGCTCAGGCTCGCAGGTAGCCTATAAACAGTAGGTCTTCGCCCACTTCAGTCCATCGATGTAGGGCAAACGTTATGCTTTCCTCGATTTGCCGTATGCCTAAATCGTTCAGCAAAGCTATGCCCCCACCAAACAGCCGTGGCGCCACAAACAGGAAAAACCGATCTACTAGCCTCTGGCAAAGCAAGGCCGTAGCCAAGCGTGGCCCCGCTTCGACAAGCACCGACTGCATGGGGCGCCCTTCTAGGCCTCCTTCACGCCCTAAACGTTCCAAAAGCACGGCTAAATCTAGATGGCCTGCTTGTAGCGGCAGCTGCCACAACCTACCCCCTTTTTGCATTAAGGATTGCGCATAAGCAGGCTGAACCGCTGGCCCCACAACGGCTAGCGTGGCGGCTACCTGTTCATCCGTAAAGACCCGGAGTGTTGGTGGCAGCGTTCCAGTCCGGTCAAGCACAATGCGCACAGGCTGCCGGCCCTCTACGTGTCGCACGGTCAAGGCTGGATCATCCATCGCGGCTGTAGTGCTACCTACCAACACCCCGTCAAGCACGGCCCGCCAGTGGTGCACCAGCACGCGCGCTGCCTTACCCGAAATCCAGCGGGATTGGCCTGCCCGCGTAGCCACAAAACCATCCAGCGTCTGCGCCATTTTCAGTGTTACCAACGGCCGACCTGTTTGGACGTGATGTACAAAAGCTTCATTAAAACGCCTGCAAATCGCCTCCAGCACACCCACCTCTACCTGCACCCCATGGGTTCTCAACCGCGCAATACCGCGACCTGCTACCTGTGGAAATGGGTCGACCATACCCACCACCACACGCGGAATGCCATGGGCCAAGATGAAGTCTGCGCATGGCGGCGTTTTACCATAATGCGCACAAGGTTCCAGATTAACGTATAGGGTTGCCTGCCGCAGCGCCTCCGGCCCATGCCGACGCAATGCTTCTTCAATAGCGATGCGCTCGGCATGCGGACCGCCGTAGGTGTGATGCCACCCTTCAGCAAGCACCTGACCGTTAGCACCCACGAGCACAGCCCCCACCATAGGATTAGGACTCACGTGCCCAGCCCCGCGAAAGGCCAGTTCCAAACAGCGCACCATGTAGCGCTCGGCTTCGGTACGCGCCGTCAGATCTCCTGGATGTAATCCGGCAGCGAGGGGCCATCCAGCATCCATTGCTCAAAGTAAAAACGTTCTTCGGTACGGGCCTTGGAATACGGCACTAAAAAACGTCGCACTGCTGGACAAGGATGCGCCTGCAACGCCGTCTTAAAGGATGCTAAAAGCGGCACGTCGGCAAACAAGTGCCAGTCGTAGCCGTGATGAGCTGGCTCTCGCAACGCGACCAAGCAACCGTCGTTGAGCAATGCCTGCAGCGTTTTACGACTTTCCTGGCGATCAGCAGTTACCAAGAGCGCAGGAAAAACGGGCAAAACTGCGGTTTTTCCACCAATGAGTACTGCTGTTGCATCTGGTTGTGCCACTACCTGACCTAGCACGTCAGCCTCCAGCACATGCGTATCACCGCCCTCATCCACCTGCCACCAAAAAGGCCAGTGTTGTAATACTTGGCATAGCGGAGGTACAAAAGCCTCAGGCAGCAGCGCCGTTAGTCCGATGCGCAGGCGTTCAAGATCCGTTCCAGCTAGATATACGCGATAGTAACAAGGCGCTCCCGCAACAGGGGGCCAGACAAGGGTCTCTGGCTCCAGCGCTGCCGGTTCTTCATAGAAGACTTTAAGGATTTGCGGCACGGCAAGTTGTCTACCCAACTTAAGTGCAGCCACACCCCGTTTAGCGCCCATAGGTTCCCTAACCTTGAGCGAAGTGCATCAAAGACCCCTTTGGAACCGAGTAGCGCTTTATGCATTGCATAGCACGCTTTGCCACTGCCCGGTAGCTTAATTGGCAGAGCACCTGACTCTGGATCAGGGGGTTGGAGGTTCGAGTCCTCCCCGGGCAGCGCAACAAGGGGCCGTTCCTCTAAGAACGGCCCCTTCGCGTTTTGCCCTTGAGGGTGCAGCTTAACGCACCTCGATGGTTGTCTGCAACCGCAAATCGCGCGAGGAAGCCCCCACGTAGACCGGTCGGCGCCCGGTTGCTTTTACCCAAGCGTGGTCAGTCACCGACCAGTACGACAGCGCTCGGCTATCGATGCGCATCGACACCTCTTTGGCTTCACCTGGGGCGAGGGTTACACGCTGAAATCCTGCCAGGTGTAGCGGTGCCATAGGTACGGGTGGATGCTCTGGTGGTCCCAAATACACTTGGGACACCTCGCTGCCAGGGCGATCGCCTGTATTGCGTACAAAAAAGCGCACCATCAAACCATCGCCATCGGGCTCAACACGCAAGTTTTCATAGGCAAACGTAGTGTAGGAAAGCCCATGGCCAAAGGGGAAAAGGGGTGTAATGCGCTGCGCATCGTACCAGCGATACCCCACGAAAATGCCCTCATCGTAGCGGGCGGTCAGATTCACGCCAGGATAGCGTTCAGGTGCTGCCGTTGGTGCATCCTCGGCACGACGCGGGAACGTCACAGGCAACCGTCCAGCGGGGTTGGCACGCCCCAGGAGCAAGTTCGCCGTAGCCCAGCCTCCCTCTTGGCCAGGATACCACATTAGCAAGATGGCGCCAACGCGATCGGCCCAAGGCATCAGCGTTGGCGCACCTACATGCAGCACCACTGTTGTACGCGGGTTAGCTGCTGCTACCGTCTCGACCATCGCATCCTGATCCGGATGCAGCGCCAGTGAGGGACGGTCGCGCCCTTCGGTGCCCTCTTCATGTACAAAGACGATAGCGGCCCGGGCCGCACGGGCTGCTTCCTCAGCTTCTTGCAAAAAAGCGGCACGGCGCTGAGGAGTCACCCAAGCCAGTCGTACCTGCACCGGCTGGCGCTCGGCAGGGAGAAAAGGCAGCGACGGCTGTTGACCGGAGACCTGCACCACAAGCGACAACTGCTGACCTGCTTGCAAAGCAACCCGGTAAGTGGCATTTTCCAAACCATCGGCTGTGGGAATGAGGCTGGCATCACTGAAAAACATCCCTGTACGCAGCACGACCTGACCGTCAACAGTAAGCGTGCCTACGCCGCCAGCTGTTTGCAGCTTGAGTTCGTACTCGCCTGCTTCTGGGGCTGTTAGCGTACCCGTCCAAGTCCACTGTGAACCAGCCGGGAGTGCCCGCTCGCCGGTAAAGTCAAGCTGAGCATCCACCTGCACTGTGCCGTCGGGGCCCTGACGCTGCAAGCCTGGGCGGCCATCCGGTGTCTGCAAAACAGTGGTAGGCACCGCCACCCCATCCAGGTCAATGCCCGCCACATAACGAATCTGCGCAGAAGGCCCAGCCAGTTCCTGTAAGGCGGTTAGGGCAGCTGTAGTGCGGAAAGGCACAACGCGTGAGCTCCCCCCACCTCCAACAAGCGGCCGGGTAGCTGTCGGACCAACGACAACCAAATTGGATAGATCTTCAGCAGTAAGTGGCAGCGTCTGGCGCTCATTGCGCAGCAGCACTGCCCCGGCCTCGGCTACTTCGCGGGCAAGAGCGGCATGCGCCTCAACATCGATCTCCGCCGGAGAACTGGCCGCGCCTTCAAGCAATCCAAAACGTGCCATCTGCAGCAGAATGCGGCGCACGGCGCGATCTACAAATGCCTCATCTATACGCCCTGAAGTGACAGCTGCAAGCAGCGAATCGGCAAACACGGCCGGCGCTAACGACATATTGGAACCACCAAATCGCAGGGTAAAGCCCGGCATTTCCTGATCCAACCCCTTGGCAAGCGACTCCAAGCTATGCCAGGCAAACCAATCGGTCATAACCCACCCCTCAAAACCCCACTCTTCGCGCAAGATCTGACTAAGCAAGTGCTCATTATCGCAGGCATAGGCGCCGTTAACCTTATTGTAGGCACACATTACAGCGGCTACACCGGCCTTGACCGCCGCTTCGAATCCGGGCAGGTAGATTTCCCGAAGCGCCCGTTCATCCACCACTGCATTGACCCGCATGCGGTCGTTTTCAAAGTTGTTCGCTGCATAATGCTTCACCGTGGCCATGAGTCCTGCGTCCTGAATGCCGCGAACTTCGGCTGCTACCATGCGCGCCGAAAGCAAGGGATCTTCGCTAAAGGTTTCAAAGTTGCGGCCAGCTTCAGGTACGCGGATGATGTTAACCATTGGGGAAAGAAGCACTTCATGCTTACGTGCCCGCCCTTCTTGGCCCATGACTCGGCCATAACGATAGGCAAGCTCAGGTTCAAAAGTAGCCGCAAGCGCCACAGGAGCCGGAAGTGCCGTAGCCGGATGCCGCGTGCGAATACCTGCAGGACCGTCGGTCAAACGCATAGGCGGAATACCTAGCCGCGGCACACCAGGCACGTAGCCAGCCCCCGCTTCACCGGTCGGATCCATTGCCCCATGGAGCAGCGCAATCTTTTCGGCCAGTGTCATCGCCTGCAGCAGCGAATCCACACGCTTAGCAGATTGCGCCCAGGCTACGCCGACCAAAAGCAGCATAACAAGCCCACTTGTAGCAAGACGTGTCATAACGTTTTCTGAGTTTGATTTACCTTGCAATATGCTACAATGCGCAACTTGATGTTGCAAGTCCTTATCGGGCAGCTTGCTACGAACCGCACATGTTCAGCATAAGATGCACCGGCTGCCAACCCTTTTGCCTTGCATGAGGCAGCCGAAGAATTGTACTATTTTGTCTCAAACTTGGCGACCCCGACCACCAACTGCCCAAGCAGCCATGCTTCGACCCCGCTACATCGAAGACGTGATCGACCTGACAGACCCCGGACTTAATCATATCCTAAACATGACCCTCGATGAAGCACGCGCGCGCGTGCGCTCGGGTGACCCAGCCGCTGTTCGTGCCATCGAGGGTTCGTTTGCGCTCGTAGCACGCGACGGCAAGACGGTGCGGCTGGCACGCTCAATGGATCGGCCCATGCGCTATTTTCTAGCCAAGCGTGAAGATGGACCTGCCCTGGTCGTAGCCCATCGGATTGAAGAAATCTACCAATGGTTGCAATCTGTTGGTTTTGCTGATCAGTTCCATCCCAGCTACACGCGGATGGTCCCAGCACACTATGTGGTAACGCTGGAGCTGATTGGCTGCCCGGACCCGGCACCGGCTTATACACGCTTTTTTGAGATTCCTCAAGAAACCCTACCGCCCGATCTGCCTACCATTGGCCGCTACTACATTGGCGCGCTTCAGGAGGAAATCCGACGCTGGTTGCTCAGCATCCCAGCCGATGCCCCAATTGGCGTAACCTTTTCTGGCGGTATTGACAGCGGCTCTGTGTTTCTGGTTACCTACCACACCCTCTTGTCACTGGGCATGAACCCTGCTCGCCTAAAAGCTTTTACACTCGACCTCGGGGGTGGAGCAGACCGGGACCAAGCCTTCACTTTCCTAAAAACACTCGGACTGGAGCTGTTCTGGGAGCCCGTTGAGACGGACCTTGCAGGGATCGACTTGCGTGAAGTGGTTCGCTTGGTAGAAGACTATAAGCCGCTCGATATCGAGTCGGCTGCCATGCACTATGCCTTAGCCCAGGCATTGCGCAAACGCTACCCCGACTGGAAGTACTTGCTCGACGGTGAAGGAGGCGACGAAAACCTTCGGGCTTATCCCATCGAGCACAACCCCGAACTCACTGTTTATAGCATTATCAACAATCCGCTGTTGTATCACGAGGGTTGGGGAGTAGATAAGCTCAAGCATTCGCTGACCTATACAGGCGGCCTCAGTCGCGCCTATACGCGTACGTTCGCGATCAATCGGCATTTTGGATTTACGGGCTTTAGTCCGTATACGCGCCCAAGTGTAATTGAAGTGGCCGAGAAAATTCCTTTTGCTGCGCTAACCGGCTACGACAAGGCCAAGCTGTACCAGCTTAAAGGCGCCGTGGTCTACCATGGTGTTAAAGCCATAACGGGCATGGAAATGCCAATTTTTGAAAAACGTCGCTTCCAGCATGGGGCCTTGCCCCCCACTCGCTTGCGAGACCTGATCCCCGCTGAGCGGCAGCTCCGACGCATGGTAGAAGATCTCTTTGCGGCATGATCGAGCTCATGCACTGGGAAACACTCAGGCCACTGGAGCGCACCCGGCTTATTCGTCAGCTACGGCCTGCTCGAGCTGCGGTTGATCCGTGGCGGCCGCAGGGTTTTCATCACGAACTGGAGCGGGCCCCCGATGGTCGCCTAGAGCGGGTCAATGTCATTTTTCTGACAAACCGAGAGTGCCCATGGACGTGCACCATGTGTGACCTGTGGCAGCACACAACGATCGCCCCAGTAAGTGCAACCCAGCTGCTCCATCAGCTCGACCACGCCCTCATGCAGCTGCCCAAAGCCGACGCTGTCAAGCTTTACAACAGCGGAAGCTTCTTCGACCGGCTAGCCATCCCTCCTGCAGCTTATGCCGGTATTGCCGAGCGCGTTCGCGCATGCCGCCGCGTCATCGTGGAGTCGCACCCTGCCTTGCTTGGCTCGCGTACGCTGCAGTTTCAGGCGCTTCTTGAAGGTCAACTCGAAGTAGCTATTGGGGTGGAATGCATCCATCCTGGCGTGCTTGAAGCGCTCAACAAACAACTCACTGTCGGCCAGTTAGATCGGGCTGTAGCTTGGCTGCACGCGCACCACCTGCTCATCCGGGCTTTTATCCTGCTCAAACCCCCGTTTCTTCCGCCAGCTGAAGCCTTATACTGGACGCAGCGTACGGTGCAATGGGCTGTGGAAAACGGGATTCAAACCGTCGTGCTTATTCCAACACGCTCCGGCAATGGGATCATGGAGCTGCTGCAACAAAACGGGCAGTTCGCACCACCTACCCCTGAAGAAATCGAAGCCGCTGCCGCCTATCTGTTCACGCAACCCGCACCAGTGCGCCTGCTCGATACGTGGGATTTACATCGCTTTTATAGCTGTCCAAATTGCGCCCGCCTGCAACAACAGCGCTTTACGCGCATCAACCAAACGCAAAACTGGGAACCGCCCGTTCCCTGCACCCAATGCATGGCCTCATGAGCAAACAGTTTGACCTTGCCATTTTAGGGAGCGGATTTGCCGGATCTTTACTGGCCCTGCTCCTCGAGCGACAGGGGTTCTCGGTCGTGCTTATTGAAAAAGGCCGACACCCCCGCTTTGTGATCGGCGAGTCTTCGACGCCCCTGGCCAATTTATACCTAGAGCGCATTGCACGCACGTTTGAGGTACCGGAGCTGCTCCCTTTCTCAAAATATGGTTCCTGGAAAGCCCATTATCCCGAACTCCCTGTAGGAAAAAAACGGGGGTTTACGTTCTTCTGGCACCAAGCTGAACAAGGCTGGAAGCCTACATTGCATGGGCAGCGGGCTTATCTGCTTGTGGCGGCCTCGCCGCATGACGCCATTGCCGACACCCACTGGTTTCGGCCGGATTTCGATAAGCACCTTGTTGATTTAGCCTGTCGCGCAGGCGTCGTATACCTGGAAAACACCATGCCGCTACACGCTACGGAAACAGCATGCGGCATGAAGCTTAACGTTAAGGGACCCGAGGGCTTGGAAACGCTCGAGGCGCGCTTTGTGGTGGATGCCACAGGAGCCCATGCCTGGCTGGCCCGCCAGATGGGCTTCAGGCCTGAACCGCATCCCTACCTTCCAGAACGTGTGGCCATCTTTTCGCATTTTCGACAGGTTGCCCGCGCCGATGCCTGGCTAGCCTCTTCTCAGGAAGCCTGGCCCTACATGCCTGACGACGCCGCAGTGCACCACTTGCTCGAAGAAGGCTGGGCCTGGGTGCTGCATTTCGATAACGGGATCACCAGCCTAGGCTTTACCTTGCGCACCGATCGCCTACCGGATCAGGACCCTGAAGCATGTTGGCGGCAGCTGCTGACGCGGTATCCTTCCCTTCAGGCCTTGCTTGCCCATGCCCAACCGCTCTACCCGCTTCGCATGCTGCCCGAGCGCCCGGAGTGCTTTCGGCAACTGATTGGCCGGCACTGGGCACTGCTACCCAGTAGCGTGGGCATCCTCGATCCCTTGCTTTCTACTGGCATTCCGCTGACCCTGCTGGGCGTTTGGCGTTTAGCTACGCTGCTGTGTCAATACAACGGCGCTCCACCAACCGAAGCCCTTGAGCAATACCAGACGATTACGTTGCACGAATTCGACCACACAGCTCGGCTCATCGGTGGCCTATGGCGCGTGCTCAATCAGCCCGAGGCCTTTGCTGGGCTTTCCAAGCTCTACTTCGCTGCCGCCAGCTTCCGGGAAACCCGCCTGCGACTCGAAAAAGAAACCGGCATTCCGGGCTTTCTACTCTCCGACCACCAGGAGTTTGTCCAACAACAAGAAGCGCTACTGGCAGAAATCGAGCAGGGATGCACCCCTACGCCAGAAACGCTAAACGCTACCCTAGCGCCCTTTGACTTGGCTGGGCTCACAGAAGACCGCCACGGATTTTATCCAGCCCAAGCGGAGGACGTGCTAGCGGCCTGTCACAAGATTCCCGCCACACGCGAGGAAGTATGGGCAGCATTGCAACGGAGTGGATTTATTGTTCCTGAAACAACCGTATAAAAAGCCAGAGCCTTTCTAGCCCTGGCTTGGGACACGCAACCCGGCAAGTTTAGTTTACAAATAGGCGTGGTTTTTCCTCTTCGATGACTTCCAAATCCTGAATAGCAAACCATCCTTCGTTTTCCTCGCCGGCGCTATTTCGATAAGGTACGTTCGGATCGCCTGTGGTGATGTCTACCACATAGGCCAGGTCTTTTTTGATCTCGTTGCCATAAGCATCCTTACCCACCGGAACGTCGGCGGCCACGTCGGCTACGCGTCCCTCGATGCTACCCAAGAGCCAGCCTTCCCGCGTGTACAAATACACCCGTACCCGTTTACCGATAAGATCGTAGCGCATAGGCCACTTTTCTACGCTCTTGCTTCTTAAAACAAACGCTTTTTGCGGCCTTGGAGATTCCCTATCTAGAACACGGAACCCGCTAAAGGTAAACGGCAAAAAATATGCACCCTTTCCCGTGGCCAGGATGTGGCAATAGACTATGCGCATCTTGGACATCGATCTGGATTTCTTTCTCAACACGACACGCTTTTGGCCTAGCTTTGGGCGCCCGGAAGACCCAACGCTGCGCCCTTGGTCACCCGAAGCCGTGCAGAACTTTCTCGAAAAACAGTGCGGCTTGCGGCGCGATCGGCCCCTCCCGGGTTTAATCGTAGACGAACACCACGAGGTGTTTTTCGACTGGCGGATCCGCATCGCTCAGGGACTACTTGTGCCCCCTTTTGAGGTAGTACACCTCGATGCCCATGCTGACCTGGGCTATGGTGATGCCAGTGTGCCGTATGTTTTGACGGAAGTATTGGGTCAGCCGCTTAAAGATCGGGCATTTCCTCGTGTAGGCGGGCGCGAAGGCCTCGGCCCTGGCAATTATCTACTTTTTGCCATCGCTTGCCGCTGGATTCGGGCGCTGACCTACGTCTACCATCCCGACCGCCATGCAGACCTACCCCAAGGCATTGTGCACTTGAATGCCCACAAAGAAGGCTGGATCACCCTGCCCTATTACGGGCCGTTGCCTCCTGAAGTGTTTGGCCAGCGCCGTACGCTTCAGCCGCTCGCTGTAGAACCTCCTGTACCCTACCGCGAGGTACCTGGAGCCGTTTATGCCAACACAGACGGCCCTTTTGACCTGCTCTACGTGGCTCGCTCTCCCCTCTATACGCCAGCCGAAGCCGACCGGTTACTGGACGTATTTCGCGTATACCTGTGCGAACCGGCAACGCTTCCCTCCAAAGCGGTCCTGCGTGCCTCACGTTCCCACATCCGGAATGCACGGCAAACACAGCCAACAAAAAAGGGCCGTCCTCACTCGCGAAGACGGCCCTGAAATGATCCCTAGCAGGTTAAACTTCGACGCGTTCGGGCTGGCTGCGCAAAAAGTCCCGCAGCACGTAGTGTAGAATGCCACCGTGACGGTAGTACTCGACCTCTACCGGGGTATCGAGCCGTACCAATACTTCAAAGGAGACCTTCGTACCATCAGCTTTGGTAGCCGTGACGGTCAGCGTCTGGCGCGGCTTGACGTCGTTGGTTACAGGGATGTCGTAGACTTCCGAGCCATCGAGCCCCAACGTTTCTGCATTTTGCCCCTCTTTAAACTGGAGCGGCAACACGCCCATACCGATTAGGTTCGAGCGGTGGATACGCTCAAAGCTTTCGGCTAGTACAGCCCGCACCCCCAGAAGTGCGGTCCCTTTGGCGGCCCAGTCGCGGCTGGAACCCATGCCGTAATCTTTTCCGCCGATGACGATGAGCGGAATGCCTTCTTCTTTGTAACGCATGGCCGCATCGTAGATCGACATGACCTCGCCCGTAGGGAAGTAGCGCGTGATGCCGCCCTCAGTACCCGGAACAAGCAGGTTTTTAAAACGAATGTTCGCAAACGTGCCGCGCATCATCACTTCGTGATTGCCTCGCCGCGCGCCATAGGAGTTGAAGTCGATCGGCTTTACACCCCGAGCAATCAAGTAGCGCCCAGCAGGGCTATCTGGAGGAATTGAGCCAGCCGGCGAAATATGGTCGGTGGTTGTCGAATCGCCAGCACGCACCAGCACACGCGCGCTCGTAATGGGTTGAATTTTAGGCACCTCAGGTGTGAGGTCAGTAAAGAAAGGCGGCTCTTGGATGTAGGTCGAATCCGGATCCCATTCATAAATGGCCCCACCAGCTACGCGCAGCTGGTTCCACATCTCATTTGAAGTCTCAATGCCCTCGTATTCTTTACGGAACATGTCGGGCTTGATGACCTCATTAATGAGCGCAAGGATTTCCTGGCTGCTCGGCCAAATGTCTTTGAGGTATACCGGACGGCCCTCCCGATCCGAGCCCAGGGGCTCGCTGGTTAGATCGAGGTTGACCGTACCTGCCAGCGCATAGGCGATCACCAGGGGAGGCGACGCCAGGAAGTTGGCCTGCACAAGCGGGTGGATACGGCCTTCAAAGTTCCGGTTGCCCGAAAGCACACCAGCGACGACCAGATTGCCTTCTTTAATGGCTTTTGCAACAGGTTCTGGCAGCGGCCCCGAGTTTCCAATGCATGTGGTGCACCCATAGCCTACCAATCCGAAGCCAAGCTGTTCGAGATAAGGCATCAAACCAGCAGCCGTCAGGTAGTCGGTGACCACCTTGGAACCGGGGGCCAAACTGGTCTTCACATACGGTGGGACTTTCAAACCCCGCTCGACAGCCTTTTTGGCCAGCAGCCCAGCTCCCAACATGACTGAGGGATTGCTGGTGTTTGTGCAGCTTGTAATCGCTGCAATGACCACGTCGCCATGTCGAAGCTGAACCGCGTTGCCTTTTTCGTCCCGATAGGTAACGGTCTGCGTAAATTCTTCCGGCTTGCGGCCAAATCCTTTAGGGCCTGAGGGACTGGAGAACGCAACCTGGAAGGCTTTTTTGACCGCCGAAAGCTCGATGCGGTCTTGCGGCCGTTTCGGGCCAGCCACGCTAGGTACGACCTGGCCTAAGTCTAGCTCGATTACGTCAAAAAACTCAGGATCCGGCGTCTCATCCGTGCGGAAAAGTCCTTGCGCTTTGGTGTAGCGTTCGACCAAGTCCACAAGTTCTTGTGGCCGGCCAGTGCGCCGCAGATAGTCGAGGGTCTCCTGGTCCACAGGGAAGAAGCCCATGGTTGCCCCGTACTCGGGGGCCATGTTGGCAATGGTGGCCCGATCGGGCACAGAAAGTTTGCTCAGGCCGGGACCGAAAAACTCAACAAAACGCCCCACCACCCCATATTGACGCAGCATCTGCGTAACGGTAAGCACCAAGTCGGTAGCGGTGGCACCTTCGGCCAACTCACCGGTAAGCCGAAAACCGATCACCTCGGGCATCAGCATGTAGATCGGTTGCCCCAGCATAACAGCCTCGGCCTCAATACCCCCTACTCCCCAGCCAAGTACACCCAAGCCATTGACCATGGTTGTGTGACTGTCGGTGCCGACCAGGCTGTCCGGATAGGCTACCGGCACCCCATCTTCTGCCGGACGGCTCCAGACCACGCGCGAGATGTACTCCAGGTTGACCTGATGGCAAATGCCACTGGCAGGGGGTACCACAGAGAAGTTTTCAAAGGCCTGCTGCCCCCAACGCAAAAACTCGTAGCGCTCGCGGTTACGCTGAAATTCCAGTTCGGCATTTAGGCGTAGCGCTTCAGGAATGCCAAAGTAGTCCACCTGCACGGAGTGGTCGATGACCAGGTGTACAGGTACCCTAGGGTTGATCACGTCTGGGTCGCCCCCTAGGCGGGCCATAGCCGAACGCATGGCCGCCAAATCCACCACGGCTGGCACGCCTGTAAAGTCCTGCAGCAGCACCCGCGCAGGCATAAACGGAATTTCCTCCGGAGCTGGGGCCTTAGGATTGTAGCGTGCCAGGCGCTCGACGTCTTCTTGCGTCACCAGATAGCCATCACAGTTGCGCAAAAGCCCTTCTAAGAGAATCTTGATAGAGAAGGGCAAACGGTCGATACCCGAAAATCCCAATTTTTCCAATCGATCAAGGCGATAAAAGTAAGCCGTCCCCTGGCCAGTATGAAACGTATCCCGTGCGCCCAGTAAATCGCGAGAAGTTGCTGTCGACTGGTTCATGGTTACACAAATGCATTGGTCATTGGCAGCCAGTACACACTAAAGGCCGGTCTTCTCAACAGTGCTTTTCCACTCCGGCTTATGTAGGTAGAGTGAACTGCCAAGGCGAGGGTTTTGTTTTCCGCTTAAAGGAAAGGCTCGGCTTTTCGTTGTGAAAAAGCCGAAAACGCAATGGTTTGGTTTAGTCATAACCCGGAAGGGCGTCGGAACCGTCTACGACGCTTTCTCGTTCACCGCTTGCTTCCTGGGGACATAGCTCAGTTGGTAGAGCGCTGCGATCGCACCGCAGAGGTCAGGGGTTCGAATCCCCTTGTCTCCACGCCTAAAAACCGCACGCCTTTGTGCAAGGCGTGCGGTTTTTTATTGAGCTTGTTCTACGCCAGTGCACCTGGCTTAATCCCTAAGCTTTAGCATTGCTTGGGTTTGATATACTGACCCGGCTTGAAGCTGTAGAAAATACAAGCCCCCAGCCAACGGTGGTGCATCCCAGGTGAACTCGTGCCATCCGGCAGGCAAAAAGGCTTCCTGGAGGCGTGCGACTTCACGTCCTAGCACATCGTACACGACCAACCGCACATGCTGCGCTTTAGGCAAACCAAAACGTACCTGCACCCGACGATGAAAAGGATTGGGGTAGGGTGCAGCTAGCGTGATGATTTCCGGTAAGCGCGTCGTTGGCTCGCTCGCCACAGGCACTATGCGTTCCCAAGCGCCTATATCGCAATGTGTGCCCTGAGGGCGCGTAACGCCCCGTTGATCGCTCCCAACGGGCTCGCCGAAAAGGTCCACGCAGGCCTCGGCCGGCACGCGGTCTAGCGCCCAGCTGCCGTCCAGGAGCGGGTGCGTAAACGTAAGCGTATCTAGCGGTGCCAGCTCAAGTGGTTGACCGATAACATCGGTGGGCATAGCTGTCAGTGCACAGTCCTCCAGATTGGCCACACCGTTATATCCCGCTGAGGTGAGTTGGCCGTAGCACTCCGGACCTTCCGGGGCATGGTTGCCGACCAGTAGCACCGCTTTAAGTTGCTTAGCACCCACCAATCCGTCCGAGTAAATGCCTCCCCCTCGAGCCGCTTGGTTTTGCGTGAGGGTTACAAACGACAAGTTGAGCTGGTCGTAGCTGGTTGCATCTATGCCGCCACCCGTACCACTTGTGGAGTTTCCGCTTAGGGTTACGTTGATCAGGTTCAGTTTGGTTGGCATTTCTTCCCCACCGACATAGATGCCCCCACCCCCTTCATCTCCAGCCTGATTTTCCACTACAGCACTCTGCAGTAGCGTCAGCTGTGCTCCCCAGCCGCCCCAGACACCCCCACCTTCTCGCGTTGCTCGATTGCTCCGCAGCACGCTTTGCTTAAGGGTAGCATTCACCCTCTCTTCCCACGCTTGTCTCACCCAAATGGCCCCACCTTCCTCGGCTTCATTAGCCACGAAATGGCTTGCCTCTATATCGAGCGTTCCTGCACTGATAGCAATGGCGCCCCCATATTTACCCATGTTCTGGGTAAACGTGCTTTGCTTGACTTCCACCCTGCCCCCCGTAACATGCACCCCACCACTACCTGAAGCCGAAAAGTTACCCTCTACATGGGTGGCTTCGAGCATAAGATGCCCCCCAGAAACCCTAATGGCACCACCGTAAAATGCCCAACCTGAAACGCGCCTATCGCTATTGCGGCGCAACACAGAGCGCTGAATATGCAACAATCCTCCTTTAAGCCAGACAGGCACACTCTGGTTTTCTTCTACCACCACCTCTTCCAGAATAGCTGCTGCAGGATAGGTCCATTCGTCTAAATCTAATGCGCTACCGGCCCAAGAAAATGTGCTATAGTTGTTGCGTAACACCACCGAGTGCAGCTGCAGCTGCCCTTGCGAAAAAACAGCCGTGTAGCATCCATTGCTTAGCTGCAGGTTGACAAGCTGCAGTCCAGCCCCGCCGGCCACCTCAAAGAGCGGATACTGATTAGCGGCCTGGGTGTTGCAGGAAGTATCGGCGCGCGTGATTAGCGCACCGTTGCCCTCAATAGCGATATTGACTTTGGACGCGATGGTCAGTGCGCCTTCTTGGGCTAGATACGTGTCTTCCCAGTTTACATCGGGCAAGGATAAACGATATGTAGCCGTGTCGGCAAGCAGGATGCGGAATATCCCATAAGGCCACCGGTTCGCTTCCATGACAGCAGCCCGCAGCGTGCACTGCTCACCTGCTGTTGTGCTGTCGGCATCGCATTGTAGGTCACCAGGATCAGCATCAGGCAAGTCTTCCGTCACGTTCACCGTAAAGGTACGCACTAGCTCGCTGTTACCTACCACAATCAGATAAAGCGGCTCTGCATTGGCCACTTGTACCCGTAGGGCTGCTTGACGCAAACCCGCCCGCCGCGGCTGAAAGACCAGGTGCAGCTGGCACTGCGCGCCTGCATTGAGTACCAAGCCATCACGACAACTGCCTGTTTCCGTTTCGTCTAAGGTTAGCTCCTCTGTTTCCACTTGGTACCCCAAAAGTGCAAGCTGGAGTGTGACTGGCCCATTACTCTGATTGGTCAGCGCAACCGTTCGCCTTGCCGACGTCTGATAGGGTACACTACCGAAGTTGACCCATACGGTGTCGGGCTCTAGTGGCGTAGCTACCACCGCTTCGGCTTCATAGGCACCAGCATCACAATAGCCCCCGATAGATGGCTGGGGGCGCGACATTCCCCGGCCATCGGTGGTAACCGGACGGCCAGTAGCGTCTAAGCAGCCTGGAGCAGCGCCTAAAGCCGGACTGGTAGGTAACAGGGGAACCACAGGCAGCCCCACAGCTAACGAATCGGCCAGACCTACATCATCAACCCGGACGAATCCTGGACAGCTCTCGTCGTCAGCAAAGCTGAGCCCTACTATCGTAAGCTCGCCCCCTCCGTTAGCGCAATTTTCTCCATTACGAGCCAGCAACACATGAGCTACCCGAAGCAATCCTTCATAAACGATACCGTCGCCATTGTTACTGGCTGAATTGTCCACAATGGTCACAAAACTTAAGTGAGAGCGCCCATCTAGTGATAGGGCTCCCCCATCACCGTCGAATGCGCGATTGCCTAAAAACGTACTGTTTAGAATGTAGACGTTCTCGCCTTCAATAGCCCCACCCCCACCGCTTTGATTATGAGCAAATAGAGTTTGCTCTATACGTATGTTGCGGCCATAAATTGCCCCGCCATAATCATTTGATTGGTTATGCTCAAAACGACTCTGTCGAACAATGAGCGAATCTCCAAGATAGGCGTCAATTGCTCCCCCGGCGTCCTCAGCAATGTTCGCGATAAAGTTCGTCTGCTCTATTAAGACCTGTCCTTCATACACAGATATCGCTCCACCGTCGGAGTCACTATCGTTGTTACGGAACGTACAGGCTTGTAGTGTAAGTGCACCACCGAGGTTCTTGATGGCGCCACCACTATATTCAGATGCATTATCCTCAAACTCAGATTGGATCACCTCAAGTATGCCACCACTATTATAGATGGCCCCCCCTGAAAAACGCGCATCATTATTTCGGAATACAACCTGCTGCAGCTTCGCCATCCCCTGGTCGTTATACAAAGCACCTCCATCAAAGCCCTCGTTATCTTCAAACGTAGATGCCTCAACAAAGACGTTTCCGCTTTTGTTATACAATGCGTTGTCTTCATTAGAGGCAAACCAACTTTGCTGTATTTGGACCGTAGCTTCATCATTGTAGATCGCGCTTCCATATGAAGCCCGATTTTGTATGATTTGCGCCTCCAGCAAATGCAGCGTGCCTCGATTGTACACTGCTGCGCCTTGGTCTGCCCAATTTTGTCTGAAAACCACGCGCTCTGCTTGCAGCACTGCCCCCGCATCCACATAAAACGCCCCTCCCCTTTGCCCACACCCGTACTGCAGGGTTAGGTCGTATAGCCTCATTTGGGCCTCAGGAGCAAGGTAGCCTATCCGAAAAGCCTGGGCTGGCTCGCAGCTCAATGTGCTGTCGCGCGTCAACACTGCTCCTTGGCCCTCGATCGTTAACACCCCGGTCAATGTCGGGAGGCCGCTTGCACCACGCAGACTGTCATAGGCAAACGGCTCGGTAAGTACGTAGCGTGCGCTTGGCGCCAACACAACCACATCAGCCCCACTGCCTGCCTGACAGTCGGGATGCACCGCGGCATCTTGGTTGGCATTCACCAAAGCCTCTAGCAGCGAACACTGTCCATCGGCTGCAATCTGTACTAGTCCTGGAGCCACTTCAATACGACTGCCTGTTTGCGCATACGTAACCTGCAAGCTCCAAACCGTAAGCAGGGCCAAGGTCAAACGAACCATAGAGCGCTAACGGATGGGTTGCCTCAGATAGCGGGAAGCTATCCGAAACACCACAAACGAAACAATCACCCAAACGGGTGATTTTTAGCGCCAGCGACTCATGGGTTTGACGATTCAGGGCTGCCTGGGTACTGGCGTTTGTAAACCATCAGCGCAGCTTCTACCCACAAACGGGCCTGCTTTTCGTTTAGCGTGATTTGCAGCAAACCAATCTGGATGCGCACCTCAGGGGGATGGTAAACATATTCATCCAGGATGTGAAACGCTTTAGCTTGTTCGAGTAACGATTCTAACGACGGCTGCATGCGTTCTGACATTTGTACTGCAAGATTTAGGTACACTACGACAGCCACTGGCACTCTCCCCCGGAAAGAGGCCCCATTGCCTTGCCTCCTGAAAGGCTCTATACATTCACCACCGGGCAAGGCGCATAATGTAATTGGAATAAAACACAAAATTTTTTCTCTGTCAAGTTTGATATAATCGATGTGTGTAAATATAGTGTCGGACAGGGTCAGGAACGAGGTAGCGAATAGATCGGCCTTGGCGGCAGCGCTGTCGGATTTCGGTAGCCGATATTTCCAAAAGTGGGGCTTCGACAAACGTAACGTGTTGCAAAAAGCGCGGATCGACGTCTTCTAGGGTTGTCCCAGGCCGACGGTAGACCAAAAGCTTAGCGCGCCGGATGATCTCTTCTGGTTCGCGCCAGGTATGAAACGTACGCAGATTATCTTCACCGAGAATGAGCAGTATTTCCCCCTCAGGATAGTGGATTTGTAGCTGGCGGAGGGTATCGATGGTGTAAGAACGGCCGCCGCGCCGGATCTCCAAATCGGAAACGGCAAAGTGTGGATGGCCTTCGATAGCCAGTTGCGTCATCGCTAGCCGGTGGTGCGGCTCGGCCAGTTCTCCTTCGTTTTTATGAGGAGGAAAATGGCAAGGCATCCAGAGGACCTGGTCGAGCCGGGCTTGCTCGCGTACCTGTTCAGCCACGATCAGGTGAGCCAGGTGTGGGGGGTTAAACGAGCCGCCAAAAAGTCCAATGCGGAGACGGGCCATAGGCCGTCTTTAAGGTTGCGTTCGCCCTTGGGCCAGTGAAGCTGCGCCGAGTTCTTTGAGGTGACGCTGCGCTTCGGCATAAAGGGTTTCAGCTGTTTGCAGCAAGGGGCTATCGGGGAAAAGTTGCAACAGGCGTTCGTAGAGTTCAATGGCACGCTGGTAGCGTTCGGGCTGGCGCGTGCGCACGCTCTGATTTGCAAAAGCGATGTAGGCCTGCATTGCACCCACCAGTGCATCATCGGCCCAAGGAGTGTCCGGATAGCGATCGAAAACGGCTTCGTACGTTACTGCTGCAGCTTCGTAGAGCTCTCGGCGTTCGTAGAGCCTTGCAGCTTCGTACTGCTTACGGGCCAGTTTTGCCCGTAGCTCGGCAATTTTCTGCGTGGCATCGGCTACCCGCTCGTGATTGGGGTAGCGATCGATAAAAAGCTGAAAAGCCTCGATAGCTCTGCGCGTGTCGGTCTGATCTAGCTCATACGGGGGCGACAGGTTGTAGTAGCACATCGCCCGTTCGTATTCGGCCTCTGGCACGCGGGGGTCGCTGCGGTGGATCTGGGTAAAACGCTCGTATTCGCTGGCGGCCAATAGGTATTCCTGGTTGCGGTAATAGGCACGTGCCAGATAGAACTGGGCATCGGCGGCCCACTCGTGCATGCGACCATAGGTAAAAACTGCCTGGAAATACTCAATGGCCCGGGCGTATTTACCTTGGTTGTACAAAGTCATTGCCCGCTCATACGCTTCTTGAGGGGAGTTATGACGCAATCTTCCGCTGCCGGCACACCCAAGCAGCATCAGGATAAGCAACACACCGTAGCGGCTTATGCGTTGCATTTGGTTTACTTTTGGCATAGCGGGCCACTGATGGCGACTGGTACGTAAAGGATTCAGGCCGGTTCCGTGGGCTTTAGCGCAGAAGTTCCAGACGACCATCCCGATAGCGATGGAAATAAAGCGCTCGGTTAACCTGTCCCCCTTCAAAATGCAGCCGTACACCTAAACCTTGATATGGGGGAGCTTCACGCAACCGGTCGGGCAAATCGCCCAGCGCGCTGCGCTCTGGCAGATGCTGCAGCAGAAAACGCGCTACATCGTAGCCTACATAGGCCAGCCGGTCGGGCTGTTGACGACGCAGCGCCTGGTATTGCTGTTGAAACGACCGCACCTCAGCGCGCGTCGAGTCCACCCAAAAGTCGTTACTAAAGGTCAGCTGGTAGCGACTGGCCTGGCGCGGGGCTTGCACCTCACGCCAGGCTGCGTTGCCCAAAATGCGCATTGAAACGCCTGCCCGCTCCAGGCTGCTCAAGGCTGCTTGCCCCAGTGCAGGCGCTTGCGCACCCGAAAGGGGTAAATACAGCGCTTCGACCTGCCGGAGCGTGTCTTGGCCAATTTGCTCGACCAAATTGCCATAGGCTTGCGCATTAGGGAGGAGCTTATAAAAGACCACATGTGCCCCTAATCGCAATGCTTCAGCTTGAAAAGCCTCTGCCATGTGCTCTGTGGTCGGATCATCAAACAGCGCGGCCACGCCTAACTGCCGCAGTCTTAGACCATAGACGGCCATCCGGGCCATGAGCTGTCCACGGACAGAAAGCGTTGGATTGGCCTGAAATACCCAACGCCGACCACGTGAGACGGCAGCGTCGGTTGCCAACGGGGCAATCAGCACAACGCGAAGCTGCTCGGCGACTTCTGCCGCAGCGATAGCTTGTTCGCTGTAGAGCGGCCCGATCACAAGGTCGGCTTTCTGATCTTGAACCAAGCTGCGCAAAGCAGCTTGCACCTGCGCTGGCGTGGTTCCTGCATCCCGAAATACCATGCGCACCGGTGCAAGGAGGCTATCTGCATTGCGTGCAGCAACTGCCAGTCGGATGCCATCGAACAGCGACTGGGTTAGCACTGCATTTTCGGCATCTATCGGCAATAGGATCCCCAGCGTAATGGTCTGGGCCTGGCGTTGCTGCCAGGCTTGCGCCGCTTCAGCCAGCTGCTCCAGCTGCTGCGCTTGGGCAAGATACTTACTGGTAGGATAGCGGGCTCTAAACGCCTCTAGCCAGCTGCGCACCTGTTCATATTCCCCCAGCCGATAGAGCGCCTTAGCGGCCATGATCCAAGCTGCGGTCGTCTTGCGATGCAGCGGATAGGCTTCAACGACGTGGCGAAACTGCCGATAGGCTAGGCCGTAGTTGCCGCGCTCAAAGGCTTCAAGGGCTTGCGCAAATTCGCTTTCAGCCGCTTCAATGCGCGGAATTTCCGTCCGCTGAGCAGCCGTTTCTAGCGCGCTCAGGGCAAGGAGCAGCCCAAACAGGGTGCCGCAGCTTCGGTATATCCAGTGCCTTACTCCCACTCGATGGTAGCCGGTGGTTTGGAGCTGATGTCGTAGACTGCCCGGTTGATCCCACGCACTTCGTTGACAATCCGGTTGGACACGTAGGCCAGAAACTCGTGCGGCAGCCGCGCCCAGTCGGCCGTCATGCCATCGAGGCTTGTAACCGCACGCAAAGCACATACATACTCATAGGTGCGCTCGTCGCCCATCACCCCCACCGTCTGCACCGGCAGCAGCACAGCAAACGCTTGCCAAACCTGATCGTACAAGCCGTGGCGCTGCAGCTCTTCGATAAAGATCGCGTCTGCTTCACGCAGCAAGTCCAGCCGCTCTTGGGTTACAGGCCCAAGCACCCGAACGGCCAGCCCTGGTCCCGGAAACGGATGGCGATGCAAAATAAGTTCAGGCACTTGAAGTAAACGTCCAATGGCGCGGACTTCGTCTTTAAACAACTCGCGGAAGGGCTCGATAATCTCGAAATTCAACTGCTCGGGCAAACCGCCTACGTTATGATGCGTCTTGATTGTAGCCGATGGTCCTTTGTAAGAGACGCTTTCGATAACATCCGGGTAGAGCGTGCCTTGGGCCAGAAAGCGTGGCCGGCGGCCTAATTCCCGGGTTAGCTCTTGGGTGGCTTGCTCAAAGACCTCGATAAACGTAGCGCCGATGATCTTTCGCTTCTGCTCAGGGTCCGTAACGCCTTGCAGCCGGGACAAAAACAGCGACCCAGCATCGACAGCCTTCAGTCGGATATGAAAATGATCGCGAAACGTCGTGATCACCTGCGCAGCTTCACCCTTACGTAGCAGGCCATTATCCACAAAGATGCAGGTAAGCTGATCCCCTAAAGCCCGATGCAGCAAAACAGCAGCAACCGAAGAGTCTACGCCCCCAGAAAGTCCGAGAATGACATGCTCGTCACCCACACGGGCACGTACTTCGGCCATTTTTTCTTCAATGAAGGCCGCAGGAGTCCAGTCTCCCCGGCAGCCACAAATCTTAAGCGCAAAGTTTTGCAAGATCTGGCGGCCGTAGTCTGTATGGACCACTTCAGGATGGAATTGGACGCCGTAGAGCGGGCGATCTAAGGCACGCACAGCGGCGATAGGTGCATTCTCGGTATGGGCAATGATGGTAAACCCTTCAGGTAAGCGCGTTAGGTGGTCGCCGTGGCTCATCCACACGGTTGTCCCTGAAGGTACACCCGCAAATAGGTCCTCCGCCTCATCGATATGGAGATGGGCCCGCCCAAACTCGCGGCGCGCGGCACGCTCGACGCTTCCCCCCAGCGTGTGCGCCATAGCCTGCAATCCGTAGCAGATGCCCAGTACGGGCAGGGGCGAGCCGTCCTCCCGTTGTAGTTCCAAAAGCGCCTGGGGCAGCTGAGGTGCACCAGGATCATAAACCGAGCAGGGTCCACCCGAAAGGATCAATCCTTTGGGGCGAAGCGCAGCGACTTGCTCGGGCGTAAGGGTGCACGGGTGGATTTCAGAATAGACGCCCACCTCGCGCACGCGTCGCGCAATAAGCTGTGTATATTGGGAGCCGTAATCAAGAATAACAATTTTCTCATGCATGGCCTTTAGCCCACCATCGCCGCATAAGCTTCGGCCGAAAGCAGTGTTTCTAGCTCAGCCGGATCTTTCAGCACAATGCGGATCATCCACCCTTCGTCGTAAGGCGACTGGTTTACCAGTTCTGGATGGTTTTGCAGTGCCGTATTGATGGCAACAATCGTCCCCGAAACCGGCATGTAAAGCTCAGAAACCGTCTTCACGGCCTCTACGGTTCCAAAGACTTCATCTTTGGCCAGTTCGGTGCCTATCGGCTGCAGTTCGACGTAAACAATATCGCCCAGCTCTCGCTGGGCAAAGTCGGTAATGCCTATGGTAGCCTCTTTGCCATCGGCCTCAAGCCGCAGCCACTCATGTTCTTTGGTGTAGCGGAGGTTTTCAGGAAATTCCATAGCAGCTTCTGATTGGATAGACAGCGCTTAGCTATGAAGCCGGTTCTGGTTGCAACCGGAACGACTCCAAAAAGCGGGTATCAAAACGGCCTTCCTGAAAGTCAGGATGCATCAGCAGTTGACGGTGAAAAGGAATCGTGGTATGTACGCCTTCGATGACAAACTCCTCTAAGGCCCGAAGCATACGCCGAATAGCCTGGGCCCGCGTCGGCGCATGCACAATAAGTTTAGCAATCATCGAGTCGTAGTGAGGCGGAATGACATAGCCTGCGTAGACATGGGTATCCACGCGCACGCCGGGACCTCCTGGTGGATGAAACACGGTGATCATGCCCGGCGAAGGGCTAAAGTTGCGAAACGGATTCTCTGCATTGATGCGACACTCAATGGCGTGTCCTTCCAACCGAAGGGAGGCTTGAGGTGGTAGCGGCTCGCCCATAGCAATGCGCAGTTGCTGCTCGATCAGGTCAAGTCCCGTCACCTCTTCGGTCACAGGATGCTCTACCTGGATGCGAGTGTTCATCTCCATGAAGTAGAAGTTGCGCTCGGCATCGACAAGAAACTCGATCGTGCCTGCACCTTCGTAGTTAACCGCCTGGGCACCGCGGACAGCTGCCTCGCCCATTCGTTGGCGGAGTGCTTCATCGACAATGGGGGAAGGCGATTCTTCAAGCAGCTTCTGATGCCGGCGTTGAATCGAACACTCGCGCTCTCCTAAGTGGATGACATTGCCCTTGCCGTCGCCCAGCACCTGAATTTCGACATGGCGCGGCTGCACGATAAACTTCTCTAAGTAGACGTCAGGTCGGCCAAAAGCCGCTTCTGCCTCTGTTCGGGCTGCATTGAACTGGCGTGCAAAGTCTTCTTCGCGATGGACAATACGCATACCGCGCCCGCCTCCCCCAGCCGCTGCCTTAATCATCACCGGATAGCCAATCTCAGCTGCAATGCGCATGCCTTGCTTGACGTCTTCGATGATGCCATCTGAGCCTGGCACCACCGGAACACCTGCTTTGCGCATGGTTTCTTTGGCTAGGCTTTTATCGCCCATAAGCCGTATGGCCTCAGGAGAAGGGCCGATAAACTTGAGGCCATGATCAGCACAAATTGCACTAAATTCGGCATTTTCTGAAAGAAAGCCATAGCCCGGATGAACGGCATCGGCGCCCGTGACCTCGGCAGCTGCAATGATCCGATCGATGCGCAGATAGCTCTCGGAAGAGGGCGGAGGGCCAATGCAGACCGCTTCATCGGCAAAACGCACGGGAAGGGAATCCCGATCGGCGGTGGAATAAACCACCACCGTTTTCAGACCCATCTCTCGACAGGTGCGGATCACCCGCAAGGCGATCTCTCCCCGATTGGCAATCAGAACCTTACGAATCACGGTAGTCCAAGGGGCAGCTCCAGACCACAACTTAGTCGAGGGCAATGACAAACAAGGGCTGGTCGTATTCGACAGGTTGGCCGTTTTCAACCAGGATCTCTTTGACCACACCAGCTACCTCGCTTTCGATCTCATTCATGAGCTTCATCGCCTCGATGATGCACAACACATCGCCTGGCTTCACCCGATCGCCGACCTCCACAAAGGGGTCAGCATCGGGAGAAGGTGCTCGGTAGAAGGTACCGACAATCGGCGCCCGAACCACATGGGTCTTGGCCTTTGTGACGACCGAGGCGCCGTCTGAGGTACTCTGATTCGGCGTTACGGCTGGTGGGGTTTCAGGTGCAGGCGGTGCCTGGGGGGCTGGTGCAACCGGGGCAGGCGCAGTGGGCACCACAGTAGGTGACGGTAGCGCCTGAGGCATAGCATACATTGGATAGGGCAGCGAGGCCGGCTGCATCACAATAGCCGGTGCGTTCTTGCGAATGACCAGCTTGAAGTCTTCTTCCTCGATCTCTACTTCAGCTACCCCACTTTCTGCCACGATTTTAAGTAGTTCGCGAAGCCGTTCCAGGTCCATGGTTTACACTGGGTTGGTGAAGATTAGCCGGCCTCTGCCGTGGCTACGCGGGTAATGTACTCACCGGTTTCGGTATTGACGCGTACCACATCCCCTTCGCTGATAAACAGAGGCACTTGAATTACCGCACCACTTTCCAGCCGGGCCGGCTTGGTAGCCCCCGTAGCGGTATCGCCGCGTACACCAGGCTCGGTTTCAACGACGCGGAGCTCTACGTGCTTGGGAATTTCTACCGTAATCGGTGTTTCGGTTTCGGCATGCACCAGAATATCGGCTTCTCCCCCCTCTTTGAGGAAGGCACGGTTCGGAACCAGATCCGGCGAGAGGGTGATCTGTTCGTAGGTTTCCAGGTTCATAAAGTGCATGCCCAGTTCGTCTTCATAGAGGAACTGGTGGGGCCGCCGCTCAACGCGTGCCGTTTCCACCCGTTCGCCTGCCCGGAACGTGTTGTCGACCACACGGCCGGTACGGACGTTTTTCAGCTTGGTCCGCACGAAAGCCCCGCCTTTCCCAGGCTTTACGTGCAAGAACTCGACAATTTGCCAGATATCGCCGTTCCAGACAATCGTCAGGCCATTTCGGAAATCGCTCGTGTCCGCCATCGGTTGCCTGCAGATCGTTTTGGTGGTAAGGTGGGAAGAGCAATATAGCCTGCCGGTCGCCTTAGTGTCAACGAAGCGGTCCCAGCAGTCAGAGTGGATAGCAAACTGGAGAGCCTGGGCTTGGTCTCCCGGCTCATCAAGATTTCACGGTTAGAAGCTTAGCGATAGGGTTTTTCATACTGCAAGACGGCCATCAGATCGCGTACGCCAAACGGCCCATGCCGGTACAAAAAGGGCTCTCCGTAGACAGCGCCGATCTGGTAACCATAGGTGCGTGCCCGTGCTTCAATCCATTGAAAAAAGGTAGGATTGGAGACAAACGTCTCGGGTTCGTCCTCAGAGGGCACATAGTCGGGGTTATAAAACTGAGAGCGAAAAGCCTGTAGGGCTTCCAACCGCTGTGGCCACACCTCGGTCACATCGACCACCAAGGTAGGGTCAAAAGGTACTGCCTGCATGTAGTGCAGCACGTGATGTGGCCTCCAGGGTTGCTGGGGATTTCCCTGTTCATCAAAGGTTTCAATGCGCCGAAGACCGGCAAAAAATATGGCCGATGTGGCCAGTTGTGCTGCAGCGCTGTGATCCGGATGGCGGCACTCGGGTGCATTAATCAACACAATATGGGGACGGTAGCGACGGATGACGCGGATGACGGCTAGCCGCTGTTCAGCGGTATCGGCCAGCCCACCATCCGGAAGCCCCAGGTTTTCTCGGACGGCCAGACCAATAATGCGGGCTGCCTCGGTGGCTTCTTGCAAGCGCCCTTCGGGGGTCCCCCGTGATCCCAGTTCGCCCTGCGTTAGGTCTACAATCCCAACCCGGTAGCCCTGTCGGACCAGCAGGCATACCGTCCCCCCAGCACACAGCTCGACATCGTCGGGATGCGCAGCCAGAGCGAGCACATCCAAAGGCCGCTCTGGTTCTGGATCCTCGAGCAGCACCAAGCGACGGCTTTCCATCGATCAGCCTACTACAAAATTGACAATACGACCTGGTACGTAAACCGCCCGTCGAATCTGCTTCCCATCCAAGTAACGCGCTACATTCTCATGCTCTCGGGCGATGGCCAGCACGACTTCCTGATCGGCTGTGGCCGGTACGCGCACTGTAGCCCGGAGTTTGCCATTGACCTGCACTGCGATCTCCAGTTCCTCGACTTGGAGATAGGCTTCGTCGACCTCCGGCCAGGGCTCGTAGGCCAGCGATGTGGTGTGCCCAAGCCGTTCCCAAAGCTCTTCAGCCAAATGCGGGGCAAATGGGCTCAGCATCAGCACAAAAGGCTCGGCTACTGCCCGCGGGAAAACCTCCCATTTGTGCGCTGCGTTGACAAACTCCATCATAGCCGCGATAGCCGTGTTGAAGCGCATGGCCTCAATATCGTCGGTAACCCGGCGTAGCGTTTGGTGCAACAGCTGGAGCTGCGGGCGCGTAGGCTCGGCCTCTGAGACTTGAAGCGCACCTTGGGCTTCGTCCACATAAAGACGCCAAACGCGGTTTAGAAAGCGGGCTACCCCCTCGACGCCTTTGGTGCTCCATGGCTTGACCTGCTCGAGCGGCCCCATGAACATTTCATAAAGCCGCAAGGCATCGGCACCATACTGCTCAACCACATCATCGGGGTTAACCACGTTGCCGCGGCTTTTGCTCATCTTATAGGCTCGGGCTTCAATGCGGATCTCTGGCTGTGCACGCAGGACAAACCCTGTGGCTTGCTTTTCGACCTCGTCTTCGCTGAGCCGAACGGCTTCAAGCTTTTCGCCGGTACGCACGTCAACCCCGTCATCTACATGCTCAGCCGATACCCAGCGTCCCTGGGCATCTCGAAACGCGGTGTACTCCAATTCCCCCAGAATCAGCCCTTGATTGACCAGCTTCATGAAAGGCTCCGGCGTAGAGACCAGCCCGAGGTCATAGAGCACCTTATGCCAAAAACGTGCGTAGAGCAAGTGCAACACTGCGTGCTCAGCACCCCCAACGTACAAGTCGACAGGCATCCAGTAGCGCTCTTTCTCCGGATCGACAAAGCGGGCCTCATTGTGTGGATCGAGATAGCGCAGGTAATACCAGCACGAACCGGCCCATTGGGGCATGGTATTCGTTTCGCGGTGGAAAAGCTTGATTTCGACCCCAGGCGGAGGCTCGAGTCCAGGCTTAAGCAGCCGTACTGTACCTTGGGGTGTGACCCAGCCGCGCACGCGCACCCAGTCGACAGCCCTGGCCAGTGGCGGCTGGGGTTCGGTGTCTGGATCCATGGCCGGCTGCGGTCGAAAATCTTCCAGATCCGGCAACAGTACCGGCAGTTCCGATTCGTCCAGGGGATAGGTTTGACCCGTGCGGCGACCTGCTTCGTCCACTTCGTGCACGATCGGGAAGGGCTCACCCCAGTAACGCTGCCGGCTAAAAAGCCAGTCGCGAAGCCGATACTGTACCGATCGCTTCCCCAAGCCTTTATGCTCTAGCCAAGCGACAATCGTGCGTTTGGCCTCCTCATTGCCTAAGCCATTGAGCGACACTTCCGCATTGGCCGAGTTAACATGCGGTCCATCTCCTTCAAAGGCGCCTGCTTCTAAGTTTCCACCGGCAACGACTTCCACAATAGGCAGGCCATACTTGCGGGCAAACTCCCAGTCGCGCTGGTCATGACCTGGCACGGCCATGATGGCGCCTGTGCCATAATGGCCCAGCACGTAGTCGGCAATCCAGATCGGAATTTTTTGGCCTGTGGCCGGATTGATCGCATAGCCGCCAGTAAACACACCAGTTTTTTCACGCGCTAGCTCGGTGCGCTCTAGGTCCGATTTCTGCTGGGCCTGAAGGCAGTAGGCTTCGACACTTGCACGTTGCTCGGACGTGGTAATGGCGGCTACCAGTGGATGCTCGGGCGCCAGCACCATATAGGTCGCGCCAAAAAGCGTGTCGGGCCGGGTAGTAAAAACGCGCAGGCGCGCTTCCAGTCCCACCACAGGGAATTCAATCTCAGCGCCTTCAGAGCGGCCAATCCAGTTGCGCTGCATTTCTTTGATGTTCTCTGGCCAGTCCAGCAGCGCCAAATCTTCAAGCAGCCGCTCGGCATAGGCAGTGATGCGCAGCATCCACTGGCGCATTGGTCGGCGATAGACGGGATAGCCCCCCCGCTCCGACTTTCCATCGACCACTTCTTCGTTGGCCAGTACCGTTCCGAGCGCGGGGCACCAATTCACCGGCACTTCGGCTTCGTAAGCCAAACCTTTTTTGTAGAGCTGGAGAAAAATCCACTGAGTCCATTTGTAATAGTTGGGATCGGTGGTATTGATTTCACGATCCCAATCATAGGAAAAGCCCAACCGTTTGAGCTGTGTGCGAAAGCGGGCAATGTTGCGCTCAGTCGTCAGGCGCGGGTGTGTATTTGTTTCAACGGCATACTGCTCGGCTGGCAGGCCAAAGGCATCCCATCCCATTGGATGAAGTACGTTGGCCCCCTTCATGCGACGGTAGCGGGCCAAAATATCGGTAGCGGTGTAGCCTTCCGGATGACCTACGTGCAACCCTGCCCCGCTGGGATAAGGGAACATGTCGAGCACGTAGAACTTGGGTTTTGCCGGATCAAACCCTGGCTCACCGGGGCCTACTGCCCGAAACGTTTTGTGCGCCTCCCAGTAGCGCTGCCATTTGCTTTCGATTTCCTTGAACGGATACCCTGCCATGCTGTATAGATGGGGATGAATCCTTAGGGAATGCAGGCGCAAATATACGCTACCGCCTTAAGAATTGTTTACCCAAATTGGCAACGGCTGTTTACTGCGTGCGGGCTATCCAATTCAGAAATCGCTCCACTTCATACGCGAAGCGGTCGCGGAGCGGGTTCAGGCGCGGCTCGGTATGCTGGCGAGAGAGGTCAAGTAAGGCTTGATGGAATTGTGCCTGAGCTTGAGGCCCGGCATTAAGCGGACGCCGGCCGGGTGCTGGTGCAAAGATATCGATGCCTGCCTCCAGCGTTTGGTTAATGGTCCAGAGATTATGCAACTTGTCGGCCAAGCTGATGGCCATAGCTGCTGGCGTGGCCACGCGCAAATGGTTCAGGTAATCGGCCTTGCGGGCCTCCCAGCTACGCCATTGGCCTGCAGCATCGAATTTCTGTTCGGTCACATCCTGAACCAGGCGTGCGACTGCCTCTCCCATACGCGCACGCAACACTTCGTAGCGTAGTTGCTGGCCATAGCAGTTGGTATCTTCCAGGGCATCATGTAAAAAAGCAGCTGCAACGACCACATCATCCCATCCGGCCCGGTCCACCAAAAGCGCTACGGTTGTCACATGCGCCATTACGGGGACCGGCACCAAATCTTCGGGGTCAGGTGCAGGCAACAAGGGGGGACGCCACTGGCTTTTACGATACGTACGGTCATGCCAGCGGGCAGCCAGCTCGATCGCCTGTTCTACCAGGGGGCTAAACAGTACCCGTCCAAAATGCACCGTTCCCATAGCTTACAAGTAGACGATGTGCAGGTTAGCAGGATCAAGCGGCCAGTCATTGTATAACGCCTCGATGAGCCCCAGCCCATATTTACTCAAAAAGTAAACCGGCGAAAACACGCGTTCCTGCAACACACCGTTGGGAAACAGGCTGGCGTGCAGCCGAGCAATTTGGTTATGCAGTGTAGCTTCACGTTGCTTAGCCGCCTTCAGCACACGTCCTTCAAAGCGGTCTAGTTCATGCCGCAGTGCTGCACCCAGCGCTTCGGTAGCTGGACCTAACGTCGGCTCGATGCGCTCGACTACTGGACGCAAACGCGCCACCATATCGTCAAGCTGCTGCTGTGCTGCTTTAAAAGCGGCTTCTAGTTCACCGTCCAGCTGCTGACGCACCAGTTCATGAAACAAGTGATCTGGGTCGTGTTGCAGCATTTCTGGTCGCAACTTGTAGCGCTCGAGCAGTTGTGCAACCCGGGGCTCAACGAGCAAGGCCATCGTGCGCGGAAAGACCAGCGGCATTGGCACGTTTGCCCAAGCATAAAGCGGTTTGAGCTGCGCCCAGTAGGCCGTTTCCGAAGGTCCAGCTACATATACCAACGTGGGCAGGAGCCAATCTTGATAAAGAGGCCGCAGCAACACCCCGGGACTGAAACGCTCGGGTGACGCCTCAAGCAAGCTTAGCGCTTCTTGACGCGAGAGCTGCCGGTCGGTACCCCGCAGTCGAAAGCCTTCGCCGAAGGCATCGAGTGCAAGGCGCTGGTGGTCTTCAAGTAAAAATAAGTTGGTGGGCTGGGTGCGCACCTGTACGTGATAAGCGTGCTCTAAAGAGCGGCTTACGTGTTCCAGATGCGCCTGTGCGGTCTGCCAGTCTTCGAGCTCTTGGGCAAACAGTGGACGTGCCAGCGCTTTGAGGCGGGCATCGTCTGGATCGATCAGTACCAGGCCGGAGCCTGGCAGCCAGCGCTTGAGTAAACGCGCGAAGGCATCTTGCAGCGTTACCCCAGGCTGGTAGGTCTCGTTGAGCAAAGCCATTAATGGCTCCCGAAACGCTGTAGCAGGCAGTAGGGCTTCTAGGGCTGCCAGGAGGTCACGCACCGACGCTGGTAGCGGTAGACGACCTACCGCTCCGGCATAACCTGGCAGCGGCAGCTCCAAACGCAGCGTAACCGGCTCAGCCCCCTTAAGCACCGTTAGCGCAGCAACTTCCTCGTAGTCGTGGTCTTCCCCAGCCAGCCAGAAGACAGGAATGACCGGTCGCTCCAGCTCCTCAGCAAGCGCCTGAGCTAGCCGACACAGCGTGAGCACTTTATAAAGCGTAAAAAGCGGCCCGCCGAACAATCCTACCTGTTGGCCCGAGACCACAGCTACACTGTCGGGCAGGCGCAATGCTTCAATGTTCGCCTGCGTAGCCGCGTCTAGTCCCCAACGGGTGTTTTGCTCCAAGAGGACACGGACGAGCACGTCGCGCTGGCGGGGATGCTGGGCTACGCGTTTGGCCAAGGCGCGGCGTACGCTAGGCGATCGGTAGTCACCGGCATAAAACGCATCCAGCAGCGCGTAATCGGTGGCATACGTCACAAAGAGCTTTGAAAGCTTCCGCAATGTGGGAAGCGGCAAACGGTCAATCTGCTGGATTCGCAAGGCAGCTGTCATGAACGGAAAAGGTTTACCCCAAGTAAAACAAAAAGCGAAGCTTTATGGCTTCGCTTACCGGAGAGCTTCGCTGTGGATAAGGTGCACCTTCGATGCGCGTTAGTTTTGTCCTTGTTCTTTTTTTAGGCGAGCAATCTCATCCCGCAATTGGGCAGCACGTTCGTAGTCTTCCTCTTCGATAGCTTTTTCGAGCATTTTCTGCATACGTTCCAGGCGCGACATGGGCGGCTCGGGCTCCTCCATTTCGCGGCTGCTGCTCACCGAAAGGGTTCCGCCTTCTTCGGCCGGAATGCCTGCCTCTTCCATCACGGCTGGGGCTACAAAGATAGGCGCATCGACACGTACAGCCAGCGCCACAGCATCGCTGGGTCGAGCATCCAGTTGACGCTCTCGTCCGTTATGCACAAAGCGAATCTTGGCATAGAATGTACCATCGCGCAGCTCATCAATCACCACGCTCAGCACCTCCGCACCCACTGCCTCGAATAGGTCACGCAAAAGATCGTGCGTCATCGGGCGTGGCGGCTGAATTTTCTCTAATTCCAGCGCGATGGCTTGCGCTTCAAAAGCACCGATGATGATCGGTAACCGCCGATTGCCGTCAACCTCTCCTAAGACCAGCGCATACGCCCCACCACTGGAAGGACTCGTAGAAAGCCCAACGATGTCAACCTGTATGAGCTCCATTGTACGTATGCTAACGTTTAGCCCGCTACCCGCACTGCCAAGGCTGCGTGACCTATTCAGGTTCGGTAAGCGCCTCTTTCAACGCGTCCATAAAGGCCCGGTTCTCTTCTGGCCGCCCAGCGCTTACGCGCACGTAACCCCGCAGCTCAGGATAGTTGCTCAGGTCGCGCAGCAAAATGCCTTTCTGGGCCAGACGAGCAAGCAGAATGCGAGGTTGCAGCTCTGTCCGAAAGATAACAAAATTCGCCTGTGAAGGCACCGGTGCTACACCAGCCAGCGTAGCCAGCTCCTGGTAGAGCCAAGCCACTGCTTGCTTGATGCGCGCGGCTTGCTCCTGCACGAGTTTGTAGTGCCGCAGCAGCGTTAGGGCTATCGTCTCAGCCAACCGATCTACCATAAAAGGAATACGGGCCTTGTAGAGTTCCTGAATGATGCGCGGGTGGCCTACCAGATAGCCCAATCGCACTCCGGCCAAACCAAAAGCCTTCGAAAACGTGCGCAGCAACAGTACGTGGGGGTAGTGATCTAAAAACCTCCGAAACCCAATGCCATCGGTAAACTCTACGTAGGCTTCATCGATCAAGACCAAACCAGGAGCTGCCTGCACGATGGCCTCCACGTCTTCAGGCGCCATTGTCAGGCCCGTTGGATTGTTCGGGGTGGTCAGCACCACCAGTGCAGGCCTGTTACGGCTGATGGTTTCAAGCAGTGCCTCGGTATCGAACTGCAAGTCAGGACGCGGCGGCACGCCCAGCACGTTTCCACCGTGCAACCGTACCATCATTTCATAGAAGGAAAACATGGGCCGCGGCAGCACCACCGGAGTACCTGCATCCACCACCGCTAGGCCAAGGGTAAAGGTCAGCTCGTTAGAGCCGTTACCTACAATAATGCCCTCAGGGCTCCATCCAAGGTGCTCAGCTAGGGCCTGGCGCAAGCGTTCTGGATGCTCGGCAGGATAGCGGTTCAGCGGAACTTCCTGAAGCGCCTCGAGCAGCTCACGTTTAACCGCTTCGGGCAGCTCGAAAGGATTTTCGTTTTGATTAAGCTTGATTGGCGCCTCAGGGGGCGCACCTACGCTATAGGGCTTACCTTGGCGCACTGCAGGCCGGATGACCTGCAATGCCTGTGTTAAGGCGTCGACGGTCAGCACATCGTGAAGCATAAGGTTACGACCGGTTACGACACGGTTTTGGAAGTCGAGAAGGCCGCAGAAGTTTCACGCAAGCGCGCCAGGCGGATGGCAACAGCCTGGGCATGGGCTGGCAGGTCTTCGGCCTCCGCAAAGCGGATAATTTGCGGTCCTGTCTGCTGCAATCGCCGGGCTGTATAGGCAATAATCGACTGGCTACGCACAAAATCATCTACACTGAGTGCGGAAGCATACCGGGCCGTCCCCCCGGTAGGTAGTACGTGATTGGGACCGGCAAAGTAGTCTCCCACAGGTTCGGTGGCATAGGGTCCGAGAAAGACGGCGCCTGCATGGCGCACCTGTGTCAGCGCTGCCCAGGGGTCGCGGACGAGAAGCTCTAGATGTTCAGGTGCCAGCTCGTTGACCACGGCAAAAGCTTCTTCTAGAGACTCGGTCACAATGCAGGCACTATAGCGGGCAAGCGATACCTCAAGAATAGGGCGGCGCGGTGCACGGGCTACCAGTTCCCGCACTTTTGCCTGCACCACTTCGGCCAGCAAACGGTGCGGCGTCACTAGAATGGCCGAAGCCCGCTCGTCGTGCTCGGCCTGCGACAAAAGGTCAGCTGCCACAAATTCCGGGTCGGCCGTGTCGTCGGCCACAACCACGATCTCACTAGGACCCGCTATGGCATCAATCGCTACTGGGCCGTAGACTAGCTTTTTAGCCGTTGCTACGTAGGCATTGCCAGGACCCACGATTTTGTCCACGCGCGGGATTGTTTCTGTGCCAAACGCCAAAGCCGCAATGGCTTGGGCACCTCCTACAGCGTACACATGGCGCACGCCCAAAAAATACGCTGTAGCCAAAACCAAAGGATGCGGCCTGCCCGAAGCAGTTGGGGGAGAAACCAGGTGCAATTCTCGTACCCCAGCCACCTGTGCTGGAATGGCGTTCATCAGCAAGCTCGACGGGTAAAAGGCACGCCCCCCCGGAACGTACAAGCCCACCCGTTCCAGAGGCAACACCCGTTGACCCAGCACCACGCCATCGTCTTCTTCGATAAACCAAGACGTGCGGCGCTGGTGTTCGTGAAAGCGGCGGATGTTGGCTGCTGCTTCGGCTAAAACGGCTTTCAGCTCTGGATCTATCGCGGCATAGGCCGCTTCCAATTCGGCCTCCGAAACACGCAAAGACGGAGGGCGCACGCCATCAAACCGTTCAGTCAATTCCTCAAGCGCTGCATCCCCTCGCTGGCGCACTGCTTCGAGAATTTCGCGAACGCGTTGCTCAATAACGGGATCGAACGTGCCGCTACGCTGCAAGATTGCTGCCAACCGCTCATGCCGGCTCCCATAGGCTACAATGGGCAGCAGTTCCATGGGATTTTTCGTTTGGGTTAGAAAACAAAAAGCCGGCTAAGCCGGCTTTGGGCATAGTTCGAATTGGATCGAGGCCAACACGCCTCCCCACCAACCGTACACGACAGATCGCTCTTTTACACCTCGTCCTCGTCCCGCGCGTGTCGGGAAGGTACAGTAAGCTCAGGCAGATCCTTAAAGTCGTAGTCCGGCAAGTAGGTCTTGCGGATGTGCTGCACCACCTCGTGGATCGCAGCGATAAACTTGCCAAAATCTTCCTTGTAGAGAAAGATTTTGTGCTTTTCGTAGTGGTGGTCGTCAATACGTTTGCTCTCAGTGATCGTGATGAAATAGTCGTCACCAGAGCGCGTTGGCTTGACGTCGAAAAAGTACGTACGCTTTCCAGCTGGCACCCGCTTAGAGTAAACTTCTTCTCGGTAGTGCCCGCCTTCCCGGGTGTCTCGCACGTCACGCATATCCTCGTCGTAGGACTCCCGTCGATACCGATAATCGGTGTGCTGCGAATCGTAGCTCATGAACGTCCCTTCACTGCTTCACAAGAGCTCATTACTAAGATCGTAGCACCGACTTTGGTGCCAGTGCTACACAAACGTAAGTAAATATGCAAACAATCAATTTAAAACACAACGTCTTGTCTGATTTTTTGTTTATCGACAGTAAAATTCTAAAAATTTTTTGCATAGAGTTGCCGCATAATCCCGCGCACAAGCTGCTCTAGGCGATCGCGCACCTGAAGTCCTACCGCCAGCACTTCTTCATGGGTTAACGGTCCACGGTGCATGCCGGCAGCCATATTGGTCAACGTGGAAATGCCCAGCACTTTCATGCCAAGCTGGCACGCTTGGATCACTTCTGGCACCGTACTCATGCCCACAGCATCGGCGCCTAAACGCCGGTACATACGGATTTCGGCCTTTGTTTCGTAGCTAGGTCCTAGCGTCCACAAATATACCCCGCGGCAGGTAGGAATGCGAAGTTGCAATGCCACCTGCTCGGCGGCCTCGATCCAGCCCAAATCATAAGGTGCACTTAAGTCGGGACTGCCTCGCCCAAAAGATGGAGGGAAATGCTGCAACGCACCGACGAGCGGACTGCGGAAAGCTGCATTGATATGGTCGACCAAAAACATGAGCATGCCGGGACGAAAATGAGGATTGAGTGCACCAGCCGCATTCGTCACGATTAGGCGTTGGGCCCCCAGGGCATGCACCAAGCGCACTGGAAAAGCTACCGCTTGTGGACTATACCCTTCATAGCAATGCACGCGTCCCTGCACGACCACTACGGGGCAACCCTCCAGGTAACCGCCCACCAAGCGTCCCGCATGTCCTTCAACCGTAGAGGAAGGATAACCGGGAATCTCTGCAGCAGGTAAGACAACCGCCTGCTCAACCGCTTCAGCAAGCGTTCCTAACCCTGATCCCAAAATCAAGGCTACTTCAGGCTGCGCCGGAAGCTGCTGGCGCAACCGCGCCACGGCACGATCAAACTCGGCTTGTTGCTTCATGCTTTGGCCGTAACTTCTAGCCAAATGGCGGTCAGGTCATCGGCAAGTTTGTCGTTCTGCTGCTTTTGCAAGGCTGTGCGGAGTGCTTCTAGCCATACTTCGGGCGAACCTGCTTTAGGGAGGTGCTGCGCAATCCACTGGCACAGCCCATCAACGCCCCAACGATCGGGTTGCTGCCCGACACGCTCCATAACGCCATCCGTATACAGCAGCAAGCCGTCGCCTTCCTCAAGGGTCAGCGTATACTCTTCCAAGACGGCATCAAACAGCGCAGCATCGGCCAGTCCAATACCAAGGCCTAAAGGTTGCAGCATAGCAACGCGGCCGTCGTAAGCGCGCCAATGGAACACTGGGGGATGGCCTGCCCGAGATAAAGTAAAAATTCGCGTCTCTGGATCGAGAATGCCATACACCATAGTGACAAACAAACCTCGGGGTGCTTGCTCCCGAAACAGCCGGTTTAACCGGCTTAGCACATCCCGTGGGCGATCGCCGGAGAGGCTGAGGGCACGTACGTAGCCCTTAACCAGAGTCATAAAAAAAGCTGCCTGCGTACCTTTACCACTGACGTCGCCTACGACCACGACCAGCCTGCCATCGGGCAACAAAAACACATCGTAGTAGTCCCCCCCTACCTCATAAGCGGGCAAGCAAAAAGCAGCCATCTGTACACCCGGAACCTGCGGGAGCCGATGTGGGAGCAAAGAAGCCTGAGCTTGACGTGCAATCTCCAGCTCGCGCTGCAGGCGCTCCTGGCGGGCCAATTCTTGCACGTAGAGCGGCACATACTGGGGCAATTCGGTCTCTGGACGTCGGCTAACCAAGCCCGCTACCCCTATTCCTCCAAGCAAACCTATCCCTCCCAGCACGATCAAGCCATCCATACCTAAAGGCCCGCTTAGGTTTACCCAGCCAGGCACACTCTTCCACAACCATAACCCTATCATTAATCCCAACCCACAGCTAACCACCTCACCGCGCCAAAGAATGCTTACGAGTACTACAGCCCACAGCCCCTGCAGCAGCAATGCGTCTGCCAGCGATTGGTAAAAGGTAAAGGCTCCCATCACGCCCCACCCAATGGTGAACAGCACAGGCAATGCCCAACGGCCGAGCCGCCGTAGCCGCGCGACAACAGCCAGCAACAGGTGCATCTGCATTAAGCCTGTCCAGCCAAGCGTCCCTAACCACACGACGGCTGTCAAGCCGGGCACGATGGTCTCGGTAGGGCTCACTTCCAGCTTTAGGGGTGCATACGGGCGCAGGACCATCCAAGCCGTCAGCACCCCCAAAAGCACTCCCCCAACAGCCATGGCCCGCAACAGCGCCAGACCTACGGGGACATTCCGAATTTGCCCATTGCGCAGCAGCGAAAGTACCGATAGCTTCTCTGGCCAGTAGTCGCGAGCTAGGGCGTCGGAGGTGCTGGCCACCACAAAACTGCTGGTCACCCCCAAAATCCCTGTAGCAAGCACGCTGGTCCCCACAAAGATAAGCCGCAGCTCTAGCGATTCCGTGCGCAGCAAAACCGGCAACGAAGCGCTCAGCACCCCACTGCCCAACAACACTCCCCCCACCACCGCATCCCGCAACGTGGCTTGCGTGTCGAGCAAACGTCGGCGCAATCGCTGCAGGAAAACACCCAAAAGCCACAGCAGCAGCCCAGCATAGGTAACAATCGTCAACCAGCTCTTCAGATCGAGGCTAAGCTCTTGCTGAAAAGGCGGTGCTGTTTGCTCAGCCTTTGCCCATGCCACCCGAAGCTCCTGCAAGGTACCTGTAGCCGTAACCTTTGTCCATACAGTCAGCGTATCTCCGGTCGGAGCAAGTCCTCGAAAGCGTACCCGCGCCAGGTTTGCGCCTTCGAGTCCTACCGAGTCTGGCTCAAGACGCACGTGGCGTTCTAAGCCCTGTGCCACATGACGGCGCGCCCAAGCCAGGGCTTCTGCAGGACCCGGACGCAACGTTGCACGACCAAGGGTATCGGGAAGCTTGCCCCAGGAAGCTGCTGGATCAAACGTTACTGCCGTGTCAGCGCGAAGCGTCTGCATGCGCCGAGGGTCAAGGCGCATGGCCCATACTGTTCTATCGCTCGCAAGATGCACCGACCATGCAGGCGGCCCTTCTTCGCTCGTTACCCCTTGCACTTCCCAAACGTAAGCCGGCATCCAGGGCATCGCCTCGAGTTGCCGAAGCAGCTCGGCCCTACCCCAGCGACGCTGCCAAGAACCCAGCAAGGCAGTATCTCGCCGAAGCGTTACAGTGACTTTAAAGGAATCAATGGCGTAGCCTTGCTGACGCATAAAACGCACCGCTTCCTGACGGACAGCTTCTAGCGAGCCCATCTGACTGAGAAAAGCATCTGGATGCTGGCGTGGCAGCAGCCAAAAGCTCCAACCCAACCCTGCCAGACCCACAAGCAGCAGCAAGCGATCGATTGGTGCAATGCGACTCATGAAGAAGTAGCTCTGACGATATGGTAATTCTGCATGCCCCAGCGCAGTTGCACAAAGGCTGTACGCACCACGGTCAAAACCGGTATTGCCAGCAGCATCCCAACAATGCCGGCCAGCTGAGCGCCTACAAGCACGGCAAACAAAATAATCAGCGGATGCGCCTGAGCAGCTCGTGAAAAAATCATCGGCTGGAAGAGCACGTTGTCCACTACCTGGGTCAGCCCCATGGCCACAAGTACCCTAAACACCATGGAAAAATCGCCCGTTTGGGCGATGCCCACTAGCGTGCCTGCAACAAACCCCATCAGAGGTCCAAAATAGGGAATGGTGTTGGCAATCCCGGCAAATACCCCTACAGCCAAAGCAAAGTGCAATCCAAAAATGTACAACAAAACACTAGCCAGCGTCGCAACGGCCAGGCTTTGCAAAAACAGCGCGCGGAAATACCGCCCCACACTTCCTCCCAACTTTTCCAGTATCGCTAGGGTCAGTTCAAAATATCGATTGGGTATGAGTTGCAACAACGAGCGGCGCAAATGTACCCCGTCTTTTAGTACAAAAAAGGTAACAAACGGAATAACCAGTACAGCATAAAACAGGTTGGTGAACAGGTCCAAAATAGAGCTGACCGTACCTGCCAGCTGCTGTTCTCGGATCAGGGTTTCAAATCCTTGGCGTAGCAGTCGCATCAGCGTACCTGGCTGTATAGGAATAAAACGCACTAGCCAACGCTCTAGCTCACCAATAGCACTCTGGAGGGCTTCCAAGGAGATCAGCTGAGACAGTTCAGCCACCTGCCGGGCTAAAAAAGGCAGCAGCGAGGTTAGCAGCAGACTAATCAGGGCAATGCAGCCAGCTAGCGTGAGCAAAATGGCCGGCACGCGCCCCAACCATTGCAGCCGGTCGACAATCGGTCGCAGCAAGTAGGCCAACAGCCAGCCTACCAACAAGTAGACAAGCAGATTGGTAAAGGCGTAGGTTACCCAAACCACCGCGCCTAGCATGAGCCCTGCCAGGACCAGCCGCCCCAGCCAGTGGCGGGTTAAGTGATGCCACACCGCACTTGAGGACGCAGTATTCGGTTCGTGCGCTACGTTCGCCATAGTCATGGGGTCAAGCTAGCTCCCGCAGCACGGCATAGGCTACTTCTAACGTAAAGCCACGCCGCTGAAGATAATTAAGCAGTTTACGCCGGCGCTTGCGTACGTCAGGCTCGCTTTGCAGCAATCGCGCCCAATGCTTTTGGCCCACGTGCCGAGCAACCGCTATGGGGCTGACGGCACGCAGCGCTTCAGCCAACGCGGTTTCAATAATATCTGGCGAAATACCACGTTTTTGCAGCTCAGCACGCAGCCGGCGCGGGCCGTAACCCCGGTGTTGCAGCCGGTTGCGCGCGTACTCCCGGGCATACGCCTCATCATTTAGGTACCCATGCTCTTGCAACCAGGCAACCACACTTTGGATGCTGCTTGCGTCAAAACCTGCACGTTCCAGGCGACGCGTAATTTCCTGTGCAGTGCGCGGACGATGCTTTAGGTAATGCAAGGCGACATCGCGTGCTTGCCGCTCCTGTTCTGCCCGGTAGAGGGCTTGCTGAGCCGCGGTCGAAAGCACCTGTCCCTCTTGCACTCCAAAGGCGGCCAACAGCTCGCAGTGCACTTCCATGACAAAGCGATCAGCTACAAAAAGGGCAAAACGTTCCGAATCCTTTTGCTGAGGCCTAAGACGCGTCACCAGCCCCTCTTGAAAGTGCGGTTTGTACTGAGTGGGTTTCATGGCAACGGCCTAACGGTGAGGAATAAAGAATCCAGCGCAAGTGCTGCTGCAATACCTAAGCCTCCAACCACGTTGGAAACGGGCTCTCGACGTTCGGGCGCTTTCCGGCTGGAAGCAAAACGAGCATAGGCCTGCCCACTCCGCACAAGGGCCACACGCAACCTGTGCGGAGGAAGCGGGTCGTGGGCTTTCTCCACCGGTATCGCATACACACCGGTCCAGTAGTGCTGCCCACGGCTATTCTGATCGCTTTGCGACTCTCGCAGAATTTGCTCAGTGCGCAAGAAGAGATCAACTATTGTGGAAGAAAAAGACACTTCAGGCCGCAGGTGTGGGCGCACCCAGTAGAGGCGCTGCGTTTCGATCGGCGCTTGCCACCACAGCGTAACCGTGACAGGATACAAGTAGCCAAAACGCGCACCCGTAGCCAATGAATCGTTTAGGAGGAGTGAGTCGAGTAGTACGGCTTGTACTGGAGATTCAGGTACCATCACCTGTACGCTGTCGATCCGAATAGGCGGTGGAAGCGTATCGATAGCTTGAACTTGGATTCCTTGCCAAAACACCTGAAGGCGCACCACCTGTCCAGCCTGCAAGGGCGTGAGAGCCCCTAGGGGCTGGTAAACACCGGGTACGGCTGCATCAGGCTGATAGGGGATGTGCAGTGTATCCACCTGCAGCGTCACTTGCGCATCGGTAACAGCCGGTACTGAGGCGCTATAGAGGGGGCCAGTTTGTCGGAGACGGATGGCTGGTGGCGGCGCCCCCGTTTGGAAAAACGCCTCGACGACCAGCACGGGTTCGCTACCCGGCATGAGTGTATCGCAGCCCAGGAGCCAACACCCCAGCAAGCCAAACACAAGCCAGCGCCTCATAGCTTCATTTGCAACTCAATCAATGGTAGCAGTGGCAGTCCTTTACGGTCGATTTGGCGCACGCCCGTAGGCGCAGGTTCGTAACGACGATCGATCACGTTACGCCGATTGAGCAGGTTGTAGAGATAAAGTGCCGCATGCCAGTTTGCGCCTAGCCAGTGAAAACGATAGGTAAGCTGTCCGTCAATGCGCCAGTAGGGAGGCAGGCGACCGTTGTTAATTTCCGGACGGTAGAGGTACACAATCGGCTCGGGCGCTAAAGGGTCGCCAAGGGCATAGCGTGCTACCGGGACGGTCGTGGGGTAGCCGCTGCGCAGTTCGGCGGCCAGCGTAAAGCTCCAGCGCGATTGGTCGTAGCCCATCACGGTGCGCAAGGCCTGCGGGACCTCAAAGCGTGCTGGCCGGTAGCGCGTTTCGTGCTGGGCGCGGTTAAGTGATCGGCCAGCCTGATAAGCTAGCCAAAGATGCCAAGGCTCTCGGTCCAAGCGTACCAGCAGCTCTCCCCCGTAGGCTCGCGCCCGAGCCGGCGTGTACTGCCCTAGGAGCACCCCCATCTCAATGCCCGGTCCCTCCAAACCATCTTTGGTCTGGTATTCATCGTAGGGTAACAGCTGCTGCAACAGATGCCGATAGTAGAGCTGCGCTTGCATCGTCACCCCTGGACGCAGGTGCCCTTCCAGCTCCATTGCTCCCTGCCAGGCAACCGCGGGCCGCACAGTAAGTCCGGCAGGAATCCAGCGCGAAGAGACCACATCGTACACATAGGAATACCGATCCCGCAATTGATGCAAGTACTGCACAGAGCGTCCTAGGCTGGCCCGAGCAACCCAAACCCCAGGAAGCAGGCTGTAGCGCACGGCCAAGCGTGGTTCTAGCTCGAGTGGCAGCGCATCAAACCAGCTCACCCTCAGGCCTAACTCAGCTTCCCACCGCGTTGTTGGACGCCATACATGCTGTCCGTAGACGGCGGCTTCAAGCGCTTGCTGCCGGCTGATTTGGGCTAGGGTATCCACAGCTAAAGGCGCCCGTTTCACCCAAGCATCTAAGGTGCTATGGAAGCTCCGCCACACCAGCTGCAAGCCGGCTTGCGTTTCGTGCATAAGCGAAGCGTAGTGGTTCGCTTCTAAACGCACGCCAAAGTCTTCTAGGCGAACGGTATAATCCGACGCCACAGCAGCCGCACCTGTAGGCTTGACAAAAAACGACTCTTGCGCTTGGTAACCCGACCAATACGCTACTGCACTTACAAAAAAGCGCCGCGTAGGCAAGTATTGATAACGTAGGCTGGCTAAGCGATTGTCCCAGTGCTGGGCCACTTCAAAAAACAGATCTGCCGGACGCAGCCACGAAGAAAAGTCCAGCGAAAAATCAAACGGCAGCCGTAGGTCTAGATCGTCCCCCCCTTCGTAGTAACTGACCGATAGGCGATGTCGTACGCCAGGGCGGTAGGTCAATTTGGCGCTTACATCATAAAAATAATAGCCTGTACGCAACGTATCCCGTCGGCCCGAGGCGTCCTCGACAGGATGCTGTCGCCCTATAAGCTGATCGAGATAGGAACGCCGGCCCGAGACCATAAACGAGCTGTGGGTATTTAGCGGGCTTTCAACCACAAAGCGGGCATTAAGCGGGCTTAGCCCCAATACGGCCTGTGGCTTTTCCTGGTTGCCGTCGCGCAGCTCGGCCTCCAGTACAGCACTGAGCCGACCACCATAAGCAGCAGGGAAAATGCCTCGGTAAAACCGAATGCTCTTGAACGTTTCGGTTTGAAACGTCGAAATCAGACTGAAAGCATGCCAAGGATGGTATACCGGTGCCCCATCGAGCAGGTAGAGGTTCTGGTCCGGCGCTCCGCCTTGCACGCTTAAGCCCCCGTTCACTTCACCAGAGCGCTGCACGCCAGGAAACCACTGTAGCGTTTGGAGCAGATCCTGCGTTCCTGGAAAAGAGGGGAAACGTTCCAAATAAGCCACCGGGAGCATTAAAGCTCCGGTAGTGGTCGGTTGCTGCTCCAGGGCCAAACGGCCAGCGTCAACAACGAGCGGCTTAACTTCAAGTGCGACAGGTCTTAGGCGCACCATCAGCGGCTCGCCCCCAGCCCAGAGCACCGTATCCACTGGGGCATAGCCCAAATAGGTAATGCGCACGCGATAAAAAGCCCTTGAAAGCGCAGGCAAGGCAAAATAGCCGGCAGCGTTGCTGGTTGTGCCTCGGCGCAGGTCTGGGAGGTAGATATGTGCTCCGGGCAGCACTTCGCCACTTTGTCCATCCAGCACAAATCCAGAAAGCATACCGGTTTGCCGTCCCCATGAGCGGCGGGTAATATGCGTAGCGACCAGCACATATTGCCCGTCTTGAATGCGCTGGGCCCGCAGACCCGACCCGTTTAAGATGCACGCCAATGCAGCTTCAAGTTGGTTGCCCCGATAGTGGCAGGTGCTGCGCTGACCGGTTACTAGGCGTTGGGCATAGATCAACCGTACTCCGGTTTGCCCGCTAAGCTGCTGCAAGGCGGCTTCGAGCGGGACATCCTCAAGCGCAAGATGAATGGAGACGGTCTGCGCTTGGACGACCAGGCATCCTACCATCCAAGATAGACATATCCAGGCGATGCAGCGAAATGCTCGCATTGGCGCGCAGCCCGCTCGTTTAGGAACGCTCCTATCTTACGCACGGCGAGCTGCAGAGTTGTCACGCGAAATTTATCGCCCAGGCATGAGGCGATAGCTACCGTCTTGCTGCTCCAGACGCGCACCCAGCGTTGTTGCCAGCGCACTAAGAATTTCTTCTAGCGGTTGCGTTTGAGCAAAAGTACCTACCACAAGCTCATCGGCTAAAGTCGTGTCGACAAGGATCGGCATCTGGTAAAACGCTGTAAGATGGCGGGCAATTTCAGCCATGGTCACGCCCTCAAACACATGCAAACCTGTCCACTGCAACGCTTGGGGCACGTTAACCATGGTGGGTGGGCTTATTTGCCCATCAGCTGCAACGCGAACCAATTGACCTGGCGACAGCGCAACAGCTAGTGCACGGTTTTGTCTTCCATGCACGGTTAGCCGACCTTGAGCCAGAATGACCTCGGTGGTGTCCTTCCAGGCACGTACGCCAAAACGCGTGCCTTGCACGGTTATCAGGGCTTCGGGCGTTTCTACCACAAAAGACCCTTGCGAAGGCTGCACCTGCAGCAAAGCTTGACCCTCAAGGTGCACGCGACGGTTGAAGTGTTCCGCGTAGCGCAGCACGGCTGGCCCCACAAGCCGTACTGAGGAGCCGTCGGGAAGCGTAAGCGTCTGCACTGCACCAGCATCCACGATCTGGGTCAACCACGCGGTGCGTTGCTGCCACCAGAGCAGCCCAGCAAAGGCCAGTACGACGCCGCCAAGCGCCAAGCGCACGCCCCATCGATAACCCCTAGCCCGGCGGTGCAAGGGCCGAGGCCCTCGATCGGTTGCAAAGGTAGCATCCGTACCACAGTGTGCCTTCCAAACCTCATCAAAATCAGCACATGCTGCCTCAAGGTCTCGCACGACATCGGCCAGACCCGGGTGAACAGCCAGCGCCTGCTCGAGTACAGGTTTTGCTGATTCGAGCAAGGCTTGCTCTTCGGCAGAGAGCGCCTCCCGGCGCCCACTCCGGGCTAGGGCGTAAAGGACCCAAAGCCTGCGATCAGGCACGGCTCCTTCAAGGGCACGGTGCAGCTGTGCCTGCACTGCTTCCCACGTTGCCAACACCTGCATCAGCACAGGATCCTGCCTGAGCAGTTCCTGAAGGGCTGCCCGAGCCTCAGGCGACAGTTCATCCCAAAACGGCAGCAGCTCCGGGAAGGCATCCATGACCGTTTCCCTTCAAACAAAGGTTAACTGCACACTACAGTGTAGCCGCCCAATGCGTTTCCAAGGTAACAGGTCTTACTCACTCCAGGGCAACACAAGCAACTGGCGCATTTTCTCAAACGCCCGCTTGACCTGCATCTTGACCGCTGCTTCGGTAGTTTGGAGCAAGCGCGCGATCTCCTGATAGCGATAGCCGTAAGCACGCAACTCCAAGATGCGGCGGGCGCGTGGCGTCAGCGCAGCCAGTGCTTGTTCGATATCCAGTCGCTGCTCCGCCGCTTTGTCATGCATCCATGCCAGTGGCGGCCGATCCGGATCAAAAAGCCGCTCGCGGCCGTGGTAACGCCCCCGATACCAATCCTGCAGTTCAAACAAGGCTGCTTTCATGGCAAAGGCCTTCAGCCGACCGTTGTCTTTCAGGTCGGTCAGGCCTGTATGTACACGAAGCAGCGTATTTTGAACCAAGTCGTCAATTTCTGGAATTGCACCCAGACGCTTCAAAAAAAACGCCCGAAGCACAGGCTCCAGGTGCCTTAAGAGTTGATTTTGGGCTTCAGCCTCGCCCGTACGGGCGCGGGCTACCAATTCCTCGGAGATCTCAACCCGAGCGGCCATGGGTGAGCTGCTACATAAGCGGTTGCCTTCGCCAGTGGGCTCACACCCGGAAGCTACACGGTTCGTTCCCGTTAAATAGCTTCAAAGCGGTTGGCCTCCCGGTTTTTCCGAACGCGCTCGGGCGTAAAAATGCGACCGTTCATCGCAATGTACACGCCTGGTGGTAGAGTCTGCACAGCGGCCAGGGCAAAACCAATATTAAACTCGGCATCACTCCGCTTAAAACGGGCTGGACTCAACGACCCAACCAGCACAATCGTCTTATCCCGAATGCCTTGCAACGCCCGGGCGGTTTCAATCATGGTATCGGTACCGTGCGTAATGAGAATACGCGCACAAGGCTCTTGCCGCACTTTTTCTACAATAAACGCCCGGTCTTCATCGGTCAATTCCAAACTATCCTTTCGGAAAAGCGTCTCTAGGTCCCACGTAAGCGTAACATTGGCCTCGTGCAGGATGTCTACAATCTGTGGATCGCCTACCTCGTAGACGCTCTGCGCATCGAAGTACACTTTATCGATCGTACCACCGGTGGTGAAGATTTTCACGTCCATATCGATCGCTGCCGTACTAGAACTGCTTGTCCGTCAGTCAAAGATCGAAAATAATTCGAGCATACCACTGCCCATTTTGGTGTTGCAAAATCAGTCCGTGGTAGGTAATGGCCTTCACTTCGGTATAAATGGGATGCCGCTTAGGATCAATGGGCTCACCCCATGCCAGAGCTTGCAGCTGCTGCTCGCTAAGCTGCTGCACAGCAAACCGTGAAAAGACCCAATGTTTGGTAATGTGCTCATAGTTTAATTCCGAGAGCCAACGCACCAAAAGCGCCTGCACGTCCGGTGCTTCCACCGTAAAAGCCATCGCCTCCCGAGGTACGACGCTTTCGGGATCGGTAATGATCGCAAACAACCCCCAGGCTGCCCGCTCAAAAAGCACTGCCAAACCGTCGGCCCAAACCTCAATACCCGTGTCGGCCGTATGGTCGAGCTCTCGAAACCAGGATGGCGTATCTTGTGCCATGACTCCCAACCCCTAACGCGTGGCTGCTGCCATCATACGCGCAACATGACTGCTTTTGTTCGCTTCCGCGATCGCTCCGACGCCGGCCGACAACTGGCACAGCACCTGTTGCCTTATCGGGCCGAGGCCCCACTCGTGCTGGGACTGCCGCGTGGCGGCGTAGTGGTCGCCTACGAAATTGCCCAAGCCCTTCAGGCACCACTGGGCGTTCTTGTCGCTTGCAAAATCGGTGCACCACAACAGCCTGAGCTGGCCATCGGGGCCGTCGCCCCTGGAGGCATCGCCTTTTTTTATGCGCATGCCTTACACGCCCTGGGTATTACCCCGGAAGAAGCCCGTCAACTCGCTCGGCAGGCACAGCAAGAGTTGGAGCGCCGCATGCAACGCTACCAAGGGAACCAACCTCTCCCTGAAGTGCGCAACCGGACGGTGATTGTGGTCGATGACGGCCTGGCTACCGGGGCAACAGCGCTCGCAGCCGTGCGCGCACTACGCCTGCAGCAACCCCGCCGGATTGTGCTGGCCGCCGGCGTCTGTGCTCCCGAAACAGCCGAGATGCTCGAGACCGAAGTGGACGACCTGGTTTGCGTGGCAATGCCCGAAGACTTTGTAGCCGTCGGTCAGTGGTACGAGGACTTCCGCCCGGTCAGCGACGAAGAAGTGATGGCTTTACTTGAAGCTGCACGCCGCTGGAACCCCCCGAATCGTGCAGAATAACGCGCTCGCTAAAGGCTGCGCAGAAAAATGTGCGCCCTCCGAAACCGAAACTTTGGGATGAAGGTTCACTGCGGCAGATCTGCCCGGGTGGCGGAATCGGTAGACGCACGTGACTCAAAATCACGTGGCCCTCGGGGCCGTGGGGGTTCGAGTCCCTCCCCGGGCACTTAAGCATCGCTTCATGACCCTTCAGCCTTACCTGTGGGGCAAAGCGCGTTTTTAAACAGTTCGCTGAAATGCTCTGGACTAACGCGCCACCCTTGAGACGTGTCTTTGGCTAAGAAATACACCTCCATGATGTGGACAACTACCCGAAGTGCCTAGTGACCTGCTCGCGGGCATAGGGGTAAATCCTACAGTGCGCAATTTTGATTATTTTGTCCACAAACGCAAAACCGCCATTAACAACACTCGGCATTCCCTACAAATCCACCCGCCTCCAGTAGGCGTATGCGTATTCAAATTTCTTTCCTTGGTGCTGGCGACTATCAGCGTTGTCGGTACCAATACAACGGACAGATTTACGAAACACCTTACTTTCATGAAGCGGCTCAGCACTTCTTTGGGCCCGATCGGGTGCTGATCCTCTGCACCCCAGAGGCAGCCCAAAAACATAGCGCAGCGCTTAGCGACTCCTTTGAAGCCATTTCTATTCCTTCAGGAAAAACCGAGGAAGAGCTTTGGGAGCTTTTCACGGTACTTACCGAGCATGTGCCTGAAGGCGCTACCCTGATTGTCGACGTGACGCATAGCTTTCGCACGCAGCCCATGCTGGCGCTGGCTGCGGCGTACTTCTTGCGCACCGTTCGGTCAGTCCAGATCGAACATATCGTTTACGGCGCTTTCGAGGCCAGAGACGCAGCAACTGGCGAGGTGCCCGTTTTCGACTTAATGCCGTTTGTTCAGCTCATCAATTGGAGCGTGGCCGTTCACCAGTTTGTGCACTACGGTCAGAGTAAGGACCTAGCCGATTTAATAAAAGATGTTCACAAAACCACCTACTTAACCCCTAACGCAAAACGCGCAAAGTTTGCTGCTAAGGCAGCATCTTCTTTGAAGCGTTTTGCCCAAGGGCTTCAGTTGGTTCGGATCCAGCAGGTGCACCAAGAGCTTGCCCCACAGCTGCTTGAGGCTTTGGACAAGGTGCAGCAGGACGTCCAGACGCTTCCTTCGCTGCGTCCCTTAGGTGTACTGCTCGACCAAACCCAAAAGCGCATTCGTCCTCTAGGCGCAGCCCATCCATCCACACGTGAAGGTCTCAAAAGCCAAGCCGCCTTAATCCAGCTCATGCTGGACTTTGACCTGGTGCAGCAAGCGGTCACCACAGCCCGGGAGGCGGTCGTCACCCGATATGCCTTAGATCGAGGGGAAAATCCGTGTGAAAAACGAGAAGCGCTCGAACGCTGCCTAGGAGCACTCAGCAGGGGGCTGCAAGATAAAAACCAGTGCGATCAATACTCGGCCGAAGAGCGTGAGCTGGCCGAGTTGTGGAATACGCTCAGCAACATACGTAACGACATCAATCACGGCGGCATGCGTCCTCATCCTATAGCTGAGGATAAGCTTTATAAAAACGCGCGTGAAGTAGTCCAAAAGACAGCAGCGTGGATTACGCGCCAGGCCGATGAAGCCGCAAGCCCTTCCTCTGGATAGAATGCCGAGCAACAAGCGGCAGCGTGCATATTCAGAACACTAACCTCGTGAACGCCCAAAGGCTGCGACGCAAACTTCAGCACCGGAGCTTTTGGGGAATGCTCCTGGAGCTGCGCCTCAAGCGCGGGAACGCGATCCTTAAGCGGACGATCTAGCCGCTAGCAAGCCATTTTGAACTTTCAGCCAATCGGCTTATGCTAGTGATGTTTTTCAGGATAGCGTTGCTCGGTGGCCTACCTTGCTATAGGATTCAAGAAGCATTATTTTGGGCGGCTTTCCTAGGAGAAAGGGCAAACCATGTACCTCAGCAAGCTCGAACTGCAGGGATTTAAAAGTTTTGCTGATCGGACAGTTTTGTACTTTGACCCCGGCATTACGGCTATTGTTGGACCCAACGGCTGCGGCAAGTCGAATCTGGTCGATGCGGTTCGTTGGGTCATTGGGGAGCAACGGGCCCGTGTACTCCGGTCCGAGCGCATGGAGCATGTGATTTTTAACGGCACAGCACGCCGTAAGCCTGTTGGCATGGCCGAAGTCTTGCTCACGGTCGAAAACACGCGTGGCGTGCTCCCCCTGCACTACAGTGAGGTCACCATTGGCCGGCGGCTTTATCGCTCTGGTGAGTCAGAGTATCTCCTCAACGGTACGGTCTGTCGCCTGCGTGACATCCAGGAGCTCTTTATGGACACCGGTATGGGCGCTGGTGCCTACTCGGTCATTGAGCTCAAGATGATTGAAGAGATTCTCTCAGACAATGCCCAAGATCGCCGCCACCTTTTTGAAGAAGCTGCTGGTATCACCCGCTATAAACTTCGTCGTACGCAAACGCTCCGTAAGCTTGAAGCTACGCGGGGCGACCTAGCGCGTTTGCGTGACGTGATCGAAGAAGTCCAGCGCCAGGTTGATACGCTCAAGCGGCAAGCCGATCGGGCTGAGCGGTACCGCCGCCATCGTGAAGCGCTGCGAGCGCTAGAGCAGGCGCTCGTGCGTCATGATTATGAACAACTCCGCCTACAGATCGATGCGCTTAGCAACGCACATCAGGAGGCTCAGCAGCGCTTGCGTGAGATCCGCACGCGCTACGCAGCCTTAGAGGCCGAGCAGGAAACCCTTCGTCAACAGCTTGCCCAAGTAGAAAGTGCGCTCGAGGCTGCCTTAGCTCAACAGCGCAACCTGCAAGGCCAGCTTCAAGCACTGGAAAGTGAAACGCGTTTGCTGGAAGAACGCCTTGCGAACGCGCGGCGTGAAAAATCGCGCTTTGAACAAGAACTGGCCGAAGCTCGCCGCCTTGAAGCGCAGCTGCAACAGAGCCTTGCGACGGTCGAAGCAGCCCTTCAAGAGGCAATCCCCCAGCGCCAGCAAGCGGAGACCGAACTGCAAAAAGCCATCCAAGCCCGCGAAACAGCCCAATCGATCTTGACGCAGCGGCAGTCAGCTGTGCACCAAGCGCGGCGCCAGCTGCAGCAAGCCGAGCAAACCCTACATGAAGCCCAACGGCAGCTGGATCGCCTTAGCAACCAGCGTGAATTTTTAGAACAAGAGTGCAAGCGCATCGAAACGGAACGCGCGACCATCACCCGTCAGCTCCAGGACCTCGAGGCGCAACAGCACCAACTAAGCGCCCAGCAGGCAGCAGCACGGCAGCAGCTTGAAATCCTAAGAGAGGAACTGGCTACCTTACAAACCCAACAGGAGCAACTCCAAGCCGCCTATGAAGCGCATCGCCAGCAGCTCCATCACGTAGAGCGCCGCCGCGAAGCTGTCTTGGCGGAAATCCGCCTACTGGAAGGGTTGCTTTCGGCATATGAATCCTTCCCCGATGCTGTACCCTTTCTGGCACGCACGCCGGGATGGTCCAATGCCCCACTGGAAACCGTAGCCGACGTGCTGGGCATTGCTCCTGAGCTGCAGCCGGCCCTGGAGGCGGCTCTTGGCGAACGCGCCACCTGGATTGTAGTCGCTACCGAAGCCGAGGCCCAACGCGCACTGGATCTACTCGGCAATGCCCAAAAGGGTCGCGCGACGTTCATCATCTTGGAACGCCTCTCTCCTCCACCCCTGCCTCTTGAGCTACCCGGTGCCCAGCCATTACTTGCACACGTACGGCTAGCCCGCCCTGAGCTGCGCACACTGGCGGCTTTACTTTTGCACCACACCTACCTGGTGGACGATCTCGAAGCCGCACGCCAGGCCGCCCTAGCCACCCCTGCTCCGGCACGCTTTTTCACCCCTTCAGGGGAATGGATCGATAGCCGGGGCTGGTGGCATGGAGGCAGCACCCAGCCTCCCCGCGCTTCTTTTAGCAGCCGCTTAGATCACCGCGACCGCCTGGCAGCGTTGCGCCAAGAGCAGCAGGTGCTGGAAGAAGAACGGGCACGTCTGCAGCAAGCCATGCAGCGCTTGACCCAAACCCTGCAAAACCTCCCGCTCGAACAGCAGCACAACGCTTTGCAAAAAGCTGAACAAACCCTACGGATTCAAGAACAACACCTGCTGCGTCTGAACATCGAGCAGGAAAACCATAGGCACCGTTCCGAGGCACTAAAAAAGCGCGCAAACGAACTCAGCAAAGAACAAACTGCCCTTGAAGCTGCACTGGCAACTCAGCAGGAAAAGGTACATCAAGCCGAGTTGGACCTGCGCCGCTACCAAGCAGCACTCGAAGAAGCAGAAGGCCAGTTTCGCCAAGCCGAAGAGGCTTACCACGCAGCCATGGAACAGCTAAGCCAGGTGCAGCTCCGAGCAGCTGAAGCCCGAAATCGCCAGGAAAATTTGGAACAAGAACGCCGGCAAATAAAGCAGCGCCTGGATGGTCTGCACCGTCGGCAACAAGAACTTGCGCACCAGCTGGCGCAATGGACGCAGCGCCTTCGCGAAGATCAGGACCGACGTGAAGCTGTCCGGCAAGAACAGGAAGCTTTGAACACTGCCCAACCGCCCATCGAAGCCGAAGTGCAGCGCTTGCGCACCCACACGCTGGAACTACGCGCGGCTGCCGAACGCCTCGAACGACAACTCCGTGAACTGCGCCGAGCCTACGAAGAGGCACAGCAACAAGCACAGCAATACGATCTGCGTCTGACCGAAGCGCGCACGCGCCTTGAGGGGCTCCTGGTCCATAGCCGGGAGCACCTGGGTATTGACAACCCCCATCAGCTGCCCGATCCCCCAAGCGACTTCAATGCAGGCCAGGCCCGCGAAGAAGTCGAAAGACTTCGACGCCGCCTTGAAACCTTAGGCGTTGTGAATGAGCTCGCCTTAGAGCAATACGACCAAGAAAAAACGCGACTGGATTTTCTGCTTGCCCAACAGCAAGACCTGGAATCGGCCGAAGCAACCCTACAGACCACAATCGGGGAAATCAATCAAACGGCAGTCAAACGTTTTTTGGAAACGTTCGAAACTATTCGACGCAACTTCCAACAGCTCTTTCGTCAGCTTTTTGGCGATGACGCTGCAGCCGATCTCAAGCTGCTGGACCCCAACGATCCGCTAGAATCACCTATCGAAATTCTAGCCCGACCACGCGGCAAGCGCCCTAGCACCCTAGCCCAGCTCTCCAGTGGGGAAAAGGCGCTGACGGCCATTGCCCTCCTCTTTGCGCTCTACCTGACCAAACCTAGCCCTTTCTGCATCCTCGATGAAGTCGATGCGCCACTGGACGAGGCCAACATCGAGCGCTTTATGCGTCTGCTGCGCAGCTTTGCAGACCACACGCAGTTTATCTTGGTGACGCATAACCTGCGCACCATGGAACTGGCCGATCGCCTCTACGGCGTAACCATGCAAGAACCTGGGGTTTCCACACTGGTGGGCGTACGCCTGCAAGAAGCTGCTGAACTGGTAGGCCGTTAAGCGGAGACCACCTCGGAAGGTGCTTCCGTAACCTCCCACACCCCCTGCAAAATCAATTGCGCTAGCTCATGTTTGGCAAACCATTTATAGCGCAGCTCGGGTCCGTAGGGTACGGGCTCGCCTTCTTCGGTCAACCACTCATAGTAAACATTTAGCGTGTCTTCAAACAACACACCTAAGCGAGAACCCTTCCCTTCTAGATAGTATTTGTAGCGCCCCTTTCCAGGAAGCAAATGAAACGTAAATCCTTCCGGTGCCGCCTTCCGAAATGCTTCCAGTATGTGCATCGCCCTATGGACAACATAACTTAGATTCAATCTAAGTTAACGCTTAATGCAAAGCAGGGATACGCCGGTTTTGTGAAGTTTGGATGGTTTTTGCAACGCAAAAAAACGCCGGCCTTGTTGGTGACCGGCGTTTCTCGGTTTAACCCAATGACGCCCGCATGTTGCAGCTGTTGCCTTAGGCTATGGCCACCAGCTCGATTTCAAAGGTCAGGTCTTCACCGGCCAGTGGGTGATTAGCGTCGATCGTTACCGTCTCCTCGCTTAGGTCAGCCACAACCACTGGAATCACGCGGCCATCTTGCAGCCGCAGTTGAAGCTGCTGGCCTATGGCAAGCTGCAGACCAGGAGCCACCTGGTCGCGGCTAACCTCGATGATCATATCTTCACGGCGAGGGCCGTAGGCTTCCTCAGCTGGAATGGTGACGGTTTTGGTTTCACCGGGCTCCATGCCCAAAACCGCTTGCTCAAATCCCGGAATCACTTCGCCGATGCCTAGCGTGAACTCGAGCGGTTCGCGATCGCGGGAAGAGTCGAAAACGGTGCCGTCGCTAAGACGACCGGTGTAGTGGACCTTGACGTGGTCGCCTGCTTTTGCGTGTGCCACGGTAGACGCTCCTGAATTGGCCTATAGTTGCTATGGTTTAGCGGCTAAACGGTCAGATTTTCTAAAAGTTCGCACCATGCTGATCTTTTTTAAGCTTTCTGCCATGTTTTGTGCATTGACATTTTAATCCATACTTTTTAGCATTTGCGACATCTTCACGTTTCGCTAAAAAACCCATACTATGGTTGTCTTTGGTTGGCTAGACTGGCTTTGGGTTGCGCTTTACTTGCTGATCATGATCGGCAGCGGGTTTTTCTTTTATCGCCTAGGCAAACGCTCGCAGTCAGATTTTTTTCTGGCGGGCCGTGGTTTACCCTGGTGGCTACCGGCGGCCTCGGTCTATGCTACGCACACAGCGACGGACACGCCCATGTGGGTGACTGGCGTAATTTATCGTTATGGGCTTTCCGGCATCTGGTACACGTTCTTTTCGGCCTGGTGCGCCATTAGCGCCTTTGTTTCCACACGCATTTTTCGCCGCTCGCTGGCTTACACGCAAGCCGAATGGAATGTGCTGCGCTTTGGGGGTTTGGGGGCTGAACTCATCCGTGGTTGGATGGCTGGCTGGCAGGTTTTTATGAACATGTTCATTCTGGGCTGGGTAGGCATTGCAATGGGAAAGGTCTGCCAGTTTTTGTTTGGCTGGGAGCCGTGGGTGGGGCTTGTGGTCTTTTCGGGCGCCTGCGCGCTTTACGTATTGGCTGCAGGCTACTGGGGCGTTGTGGTCGCTGACTTTCAGCAGGGGATTATTGCCTTTTTCATCATTGTACTGGTTTCGCTTTGGGGGATTGCCGAAGCTGGTGGTCCTTTGGCCATTGTGCAAAAGCTAACGGCTATGGGCGAAGCGCACCGCCTCAATCCTTTTGCTTTCACGGGATGGTTTACGGGCGATTTTCCTGTAGCCTGGTTTCTGACCATGCTTTTTATTGCGCTACTAGGCGGATTTGGCATGGGCACCACCATCGACTGGTTCGCTGAGGCACAACGCATTCAGTCGGCCCGGACAGTGCGCGATGCCAGCTACAGCATTTGGTGGGGCAGTGCACTGGTGCTCATGCGCAATGCCTTATGGGCAGTAGCTATTTTAGCCTTTTACGTGATGTTTCCAGGTATCGAAAACACGGCTGAGTACGAGCTGGGCTGGTTTCGACTAGGATTTGACTTTTTGCCTGCTGGACTAGTAGGCTTTTTCTTTGCCGGTATTGTAGCCATCCACTTGTCCACCATTTCTACGCACCTCAACCTGGGGGCGCTGTACGCCACACGCGACCTTTACCAGCACTACGTGAAGCCGCACGCCTCTGAACGTGAGCTGGTGTGGGTCGGACGCATAGCCACGTTGATTTTACTTATCGGCTCGCTGATCTACGGGCTGATGATGGAGGAAATCACCTCATGGCTTATTTTTGCCCTTTGGATCATGGCTGCAGGGGTATGGCTGCCGAATATTCTCCAGGTGGTCTGGTGGCGTTTTAATGCCTGGGGATATCTTTCGGCTTGGATTGCGAATTTGGGCTTTAGCTGGCTGGTGGTCTGGGTGCTGCCGGCCTTTGACATATTACCACCGCTGGCCGACTACGAGCAGTTTTGGCTGCTAATGGTGCTCGGCGCGCTGGTGTACCTTCCGGTTACGCTGCTAACCCCACCCGAAAATATGGACCACCTGGTGAAATATTACGTGATGGCTCGCCCCCTTGGCTGGTGGGGACCGGTGCGTCGTGAGGCTGAGCGCCGCGGCTTACTTACCCCCAAAACGCAACCTGCAACGTAAATGCTATGGGCTGGATTCGACGCTCCTGGACGGCAGCTGAAGCTGACGAGTGGACCAAAGAAGACGCTATAGCGATTATTCTTTCCCCCCTGGCCTATGTAACACTCACCTTAGGTACAGCACTAAGCTTGCTGCTGCGTTGGGAGGGGTTAGTTACGCTGGGGGTCGGGATTGTACTCACAGCGTTGCTGCATTGGGTAATCGACCCCAAACTCAAGGCCATCTCCGAAGAATACGAGCAGCGCCAAAAGGAATACTTGCAGCAACTGGAAAAAACGGTTCGTTGGGAGACCTAAAATGGAACAAGGGCTGGCAACAGTTATCGGGATGACCATCGCGTACGCCGCCTCACTCCTGGGGTTGCTGTTGGCTTGGCGCTCTTACCGACGCCATCACCGCAAAGGAAACCGCGTATGATGCAAGCGCTGTTTTTGCTGTTTCAGCACGCTGAACCAACACGCTCAGTGACGCTTTGGGGCGTGGTGATTCCTGCGGCTGTCTTGCTGCTTTCGCTTGGGGTTGCTGTGGCCCTCTACCGCCACTTTTCCCAAAAATAAGCTTAATGCAGCGACACTTGACGAATAAACCGTCGCGCAGCCCAAGCCGCTCCAAACCAGCCGAGCACAATGCCATACAGCAGCAGTCCCACCACCAAAACCAGCAGAAAAGTCCGCGGACTACTGCTTAGCTGCGGCAAATAGCCTATGGTCAGTTGATAGGCTGCAGCCACCACCAAAGCAGCTAACAAGCCGGCTAGTGCCCCCTGCACCATGCCTTCTACTACAAAGGGACGTCGGATAAAGGCATCTGTTGCCCCTACAAGCTTCATGGTGCGGATCAACAGCCGCCGGGCATATACGGTAAGCCGAATTGTATTCGCTACCAAAAAAACAGCTGCCAACATAACCAGCAACCCTAGCGCTAGCCCTGTTAAGGTGATAAGACGCAGGTTTTGCTGCACCTTGACCAGTAAAGGTTGATTAAAGACCACTTCGTCAACGTGATTCCAGCTTGAAATCCAAGAAGCCAGGCGCGCTAGTGTATCCGGGTTGGCTAAGGCAGGTTCAAAACGCACGCGAATGGAAGCGGGCAGAAAAGGTTCATCTAAAAACACTTCCCCCCCTTCGCCAAACTCTTCTAAGAAAATCTGCCGCGCCTCTTCGCGGGAAATGTAGCGCGCTTCGGTTACACCGGGCAAACTGCGAACGCGCGCATAGAGGGCCTGCGCCAAAGCTTCATCGGTATCGTCTTTGAGGAAAATCTCGATTTCGCCAACGCGCTGGCGCAGCCAGTTGGTGATCTGATGCGCATGGTAGCCTACTGCAGTAAACAGGCCGATGAGTACCAGCGCGACCGTCATGGCGCTAATGGCTGCCATCGAGGCAAAACGGGCCCGCTGCAATCCGGCCAATCCTTCCCGAAGCGTATAGCGCAGCGACATGGCTTAATCTACCCGTTCTCCGCGAGGATAGGAACCCAGTAAGCGTACAAACGCGGCCACTTCGGCTAAATGATCCAATGCGCGCTGCAATGCTGCATCGTGGATCGAACCGGCTACGTCCAAATAAAACAAGTAGCTGCCTGGCATGCCAATTAAAGGTCGGCTTTCGATTTTGTACAGATCCAAATCGCGCAGGGCAAAAACGGCCAGACTTTTAAAGAGTGCACCCGGGACGTTTTCGCGTAACGCAAAAACAATAGAAGTTTTCATGGTTTTGGGATCGCCGTTCGGGGGCTTTACCTGGGGTCGAGCCAGCAGCAAAAAACGCGTATAGTTTTGCGGGTGGCTCTCGATGCCGGAGGCCAGTATCTTGAGGCCATATTTAGCTGCTGCTCGGGCTCCAGCAATAGCTGCAGCTTCGGGATCTCCTTTTTCGGCAACCATACGGGCTGCCCCAGCCGTGTCGTAGGCGGGAATGATTTCGGCATGGCGCAATTGGGTGCGCAAATACGTTTGGCACTGGCCCAACGCTTGGGGATGCGAGTAGACGCGGCGAATCTGCGATAGCCGACTTCCGGGTAGTCCTAAAAGATGATGCCGGATGCGCAGCTGCAGCTCGCCTATGATGGTCACCTCGTGCGTTCGCAGCAGGTCGTAGTTCACATGTACGCTCCCAAAGAGGGAGTTTTCGATCGGGATCATTGCCCGATCCACTTCGCCGCGTTCTAAGGCTTCAAACACTGCCTCAAAGGTAGGTAGGGGTACCGGATCGGCCTGTGCTTCTCCAAAATAGGCCAGGATTGCTTCTTCGCTAAAAGCGCCTAGCTCTCCCTGAAAAGCTACCGTGTATTTTTGGACCGCCGTTTCCATAGCTACATCCGTTCAGGAGCTGAGATACCCAGCACACGCAATCCGTTCGCCAGTACCCGTTGGGCTGCGCGCGCCAGGGCCAAACGCGCTAGGGCCAGCGGCTCATCTTCGCCGATAATCCGGCACTGATCGTAAAACTTCGTAAATGCCACAGCTACCTCGCGCAAATAAACGGCCAGTCGGTGCGGCTCATAGGTCTGCGCTGCTTCTTGAATGACTTCTGGGAAGCGCATGAGCTCCTTGATCAGGCCTTGCTCAGCCTCGTGGCGCAGCAGAGTAAGGTTGGGGTTCGGTCTTTCTTCCAACCCTACCTCGGCAGCCTTGCGCATAATGGAGCAGATGCGGGCATGCGCATACTGCAAATAAAAGACAGGGTTTTTTTCGCTGGCCTCGCGCGCCAGGTCGAGGTCAAACTCTAAGTGCGTATTGGGCGAACGCATTAAGAAGAAAAAGCGCGTAACGTCTTCTCCCACTTCATCGATAAGCTCATCCAGCGTTACATACGTTGCGCGGCGTGTGGACATTTTTACCGGTTCGCCGCCGCGGACCAAAGTGACAAACTGGTAGATCACGACATCGACCTTACGCACGTCGTAGCCTAGCACCTCCAGCGCACGCAATACATCGGGATAGGTGGCAATGTGATCGGCCCCAAAAACATCAACAATACGTACAAACCCCCGTTCGAACTTGGTAATGTGGTAGGCGATATCCGGCAACCGGTAGGTAGGCTCTCCGGTCTGTTTGATAAGTACCGTGTCTTGTTCTTTGCCTAAAGCGGTAGTACGAAACCAAACCGCCCCATCTTTTTCGTAGATGTAACCTTTGGCACGTAGCGCCTCAACCACTTCCCAGATTTTGCCGTTCTCGTAAAGCGTGTGCTCGTTGTAGTAGCTATCCATGCGAATGCCCAGCCGCTCAAGCGTCCGGCGAATATCGGCAAAAATGACCGCTTCGGCCGCCTCTTTAAAGGGCGCCACGTCCACGGTTTTGCAGAGTGCATCGCCGTGGCGTTCATAGAGCATGCGGGCAATATCGATGATATACTCTCCCAGGTAGCCATCTTCCGGAAACGATTCAGGCACTTCAACCCATTCCCCCTCAGCGACCTGTATTTTCTTGGTAGGAAGCGTTGGATCTACCAAGGCCAGGTAACGTGCACGCACCGATTCGCCCAAGATGCGCATCTGGCGCCCGGCGTCGTTAAAGTAATACTCGCGTGTAACGCGGTAGCCTATCCAGTCCAGTAGATTGGCAATGGTATCTCCCAGGACGGCGTTGCGGCCATGGCCAACGGTCAGTGGGCCGGTCGGATTGGCGCTGACATATTCTACCAGCGCAGGTTTTCCCTGGCCAACGTTGCTACGGCCATACTGGTCGCCCGCTGCCAGGATATCAGCCAGCACTTGAGCGAGGTAATCGGGGGCAAAGCGAAAATTCAGAAAACCAGGCCCTGCCACCTCAACCGCTGCAATCCGCCGTGCATCAAGCAACGCACGCAGCCGTTTGGCCAGCTCATCGGCTAGGGCCCGAGGCGGTCGCTTAAGCACGCGGGCCAGTTGCAAAGCTACATTCGTAGCCAAATCGCCGTATGCTGGATTGCCAGGCTTTTCAAATTCCGGCGTGAACGTCTCGGGCACGCCATCGATCTCCTGCAGCACTTGCTGCAGCACTTGCGTCAAGTAGGCTTTCATGCCACGCTAAAGGAATGCTCCCATGAACAGCACGGCCCGAATCTACAAAAAAGCAGCCCGTCTTGTTCAGACAAAGATTGAAAAGTCGTCACGACGCCGGTGTAAATCGAGCACAATTGCCAACATGAGCGTATGGGTCAGCAAAGCCGAACCACCATAGGATAAAAACGGCAGCGGGATACCAATGACGGGAAGTAAACCGGTGGTCATGCCAATGTTGATGAAAACGTGAATCAGGATCACGCCAGCAACCCCTGCAGCCACCAGCATACCAAAAGGATGGCGGCATTCGCTACCCAAACGTATCAGCCGTATTAAAAGTAGCGTAAAAAGCAAAACCACCAGTCCAGCACCTACAAAGCCAAACTCCTCCCCAATGACACTAAAAATAAAGTCGGTCGACTGCTCAGGTACGTAAGCGCCTTGCGTCTGCGTGCCCTGCATAAAGCCTTTGCCCCAAAGACCACCGGACCCAATGGCGGCTTTCGACTGCACTAGGTGGAAGCCGTAAGTTTTGCGAAAAGCTTCCGATTCAGGGTTGGTAAACGAAATCACACGTGCTAACTGATAGGGTTTAAGCACATACGCTAAGGCAAACGAGGCTGCTGCAGCCGCACCACCCGTGAACAAGCCAGCTAAAACACCCATATAGGCCTCACGGGTACGCCAGTACATACCCACTGTAAACAGCACAGCAAAGGCCAAGGCCGCAGGCCAGTAGACCACGGTCAGGTAGCCCGCAAGGGCTGGGGAAATCACCAACAAAACCGTGGCCATAGGGAGACCGCTCCAAAACAGCATGATGGGAATAAGCGCCAAAAAGATCAGCGCCGTTCCGGTATCGTTTTGGAGGATAATGATTCCGGCTGGGAGCAAAATCAATCCAACAGCAGCCAAAGCGTAACGCACCGTATCAACGCGCGCTTGACGGCTTGAAAGCAGCCGCGCCACGGCCAATACCGTTCCTACCTTAGCCAGCTCTGAAGTCTGCAAACCCACAGGCCCAAAGTATAGCCAAGCTTTAGCGCCGTTGACTTCGCGCCCAATGGCCAGCGTGATCACGAGCAGCACAAGGGTTAGGCCATAGATCGGATAGGCCATAGTTTGGAAAAAGCGAATGGGCAAGGCCAGCACAGCACCCAAGGCTACCAGCGATAACCCAGCCCACAACAGCTGTCGCATGAAGTTATCCCTTACGCTTTGCGGCAAAAATTCTGCTGCTGGACCATGCGTTGTGCTATAGATCGCCATTAGGCCTGCACTGACCAGCAGCACCCAGAAGCTGATGAGCACCAAGTCTACTTTACGCCGCTCGCTGAACATAAGCTATTGTGAGGCTGCTGCTTGCACGACAGGGGTTTCGCTTAGGGGCTGGCTGCGCTGACGCAGCACATGCTCCAGCATGTAACGCCGCTGGGGCGTGGTAGCAACTTGACCGGTCAGGTAAAGTTCAGCCATCAGGCTAGCAATAGGCGCCGCGACCGTGGCTCCAAAACCTGCATTTTCCACCAGTACGGCAATAGCGATTTTCGGGTCATCAAACGGTGCAAACATGATAAACAGCGAGTGATCCTTGCGGCCTCCAGGAGCCTGGGCTGTACCTGTTTTCCCCCCGCTAGGGATGCCAGGAAGCTGCACCCAGCGGCCTGTACCGGCTTCCATGACACGCCGCATGCCCTCCCGAACGATCTCAAAGTACTCAGGCTTGATCGGAATGTGCTCCGCAGGGGGCAACTTAGGCTGAAGCTCTTGGCCGGTTTCGGGATGTACCAGCTTGCGTACGAGATGCGGGGGGTAGAGCGTCCCTCCATTGGCAATCGCTGCCACATAGCGTGCCAGTTGCATAGGCGTTACGGTCATGTCCCCCTGACCAATGCCCAGATTGATCGTGTAGCCCGGTGTCCAGCCCCTCGGATAGCGCCGGTTGTAATAGTTTGAATCGGGAATAAGGCCCGGATTCTGTTCAGCAATATCCATGGGAGCCAGTACGCCAAAACCAAAGCGGTTAGCCCAGCGGCGGAAGGTGTTTACATCAAGACGCATCATCACCGTAAAAAAGTAGGTATTGCACGAATACTGAATGGCCTCTCGCACGCTAAGCGCCCCATGGGCCCCGCCGTGACAACGGAAAAGCCGCCCGCCAAGTAGATACCCGCCACCGCAGTAAATGGTGCTGCGCTCGGTGATCACCCCTTCCTGAAGTCCAACAAGCGCCATAAACGGCTTCCATGTCGACCCCGGGGGCACACCGCTCATCGTAGCCCGGTTGAACATGGGCTTTTCAGGACTACTGGTCAGGTAGTGCCAGGTAGCCGGATCTACAGACCTAGCAAAGATCTCTGGATCAAAGTCGGGCATGCTGACCAGCGCAATGATCTCGCCGCTGTTCGGATCCAGTGCTACGGCAGCACCCCGCTTACCCACAAAAAGCGATTCAGCTAAGGCTTGTACCCGGTAGTCCAGTCCCAAGTGAAGGTCGTAGCCGCTGATAGGGGGCGTATCTTCAGCACCATCGCGATAGGGCTTGATCTCCTGACCGTGAATGTTGACCAGTTTAAAGGCACGCCCAGGCACGCCGCGCAGGGCCTTTTCGTAGAACTTCTCCAGGCCTGCTTTACCGATGCGATCGCCCATGGCATAGTCTTCTTGCTGCAGCTGGCCAAGCTCCTCTCGCGTAATTTCCCGCACGTAACCCAAGGCATGAGCAGCCCGTGCTGGTGTGTGATAACGTCGACGCTGGTCGATCTCATACTGCACCCCAGGCAGTCGGTACAGATTCTCGACTACCCGGCTAAAGGTCTCAAACGACAAGTCGGTAAATACCCTGCTAGGCCGATAGGCACTCCAAGCACGGGCTTGCGCTAGGCGGTTCGCTACAACCGAGTCCGGAACGCCTAAAAGCTGCGCCAGCAGCGGGATGTTCTTGGGGTCAAAATAGCGCGGTGTAATCAGCAACGAATAGGCCGGTGCACTGTCGACCAGGAGCACACCGTTTCGATCGAAAATTGCCCCCCGCGCCGGCATAACACGCTGCTCTCGAATGGCACTGCTGCGCGACTCGCCCCTGTAAAGCTCGGTCTGCACCAGCTGCATCTGGACCAGCCGAAGCAGCAGCACTCCAAGTAACACACTGATAACCCCAATAAAAATCCTCGCCCGAAGTCGGTAGTCAACCATCGCCTTTGCCTATCTAACGCAAAGCTTTGAAGACGCTAAAGGCCCTCCTGTTCCACCATGCGCTGCACCTCTTCTCTTTGCGGGGAATCAAGGCAACCCTAGGGGAAATGCCTACAAGCTATACAAAAGGTACCGGCTTTAGCGTTTATTGGACACAAGGCAACCCTAGGGGAAATGCCTACGCAATGGTGTACTTTTTGTGTAAAGCAAATGTTTGCGGGTTGCAGAACCCTATGCAATCTGCTACGTTTGGAGTTTACGTAAAGGCCGGCACTTAAAGCCCAGACGCAAAAACATCATGCGTGCTTTTCGTCTTTTTGGCGCGCTGCTGCTCGTTGCCTGCTGGACGGTCCCAGCTACGGCTCAGTATTTCGGGCGCAATAAAGTGCAGTATGAACGATTTAATTGGCGCGTGCTGCGCACGCCGCACTTTGAGATCTACTACTACCCCGAAACCGAGCTGGCCGTGCGTGACGCCGCACGCATGGCCGAACGCTGGTATCAACGCCACAGCCGTACGTTTTTGCACGAGTTCGGCGAGCGCAAGCCAATTATCTTCTATGCCGATGATGCTGATTTTCATCAAACCAATGCTATTAGCGGCGAAATCGGTGAAGGGACAGGGGGCGTCACTGAATCGATCAAAGAACGCGTCATTATGCCCTTTACGGGCATCTACCGCGAAAACGACCACGTGTTGGGCCATGAGCTGGTGCACTCCTTTCAATACGACATTGCGCTCAACCGCTCCGATAGCCTTAGCCGCTTTAACCTAGCCCTGCTCCCGCTCTGGCTAGTCGAGGGCATGGCCGAGTACCTCTCGCTGGGTCGCAACGATCCGCATACAGCAATGTGGCTGCGCGATGCTGCACTGCGCGACGACTTGCCTACGATCCAGCAGCTCACGCGTGGCTACCGCTACTTTCCCTACCGCTACGGCCAAGCTTATCTGGCTTATATCGGTGGCAAGTATGGAGATCAGGCCGTAACCAACCTCTACAAGCTGGGCGGAATTGTCGGTGTCGATACAGCCATCTCCATCACGTTGGGCATCACACCGGATTCGCTTTCCAAAGAATGGATTCAGGTCGTCAAAAACACCTATCTCCCTTTAGTTCAGGACCGTACGCCGCCTACCCAGGCCGGACGTAAGGTGCTGGCACCTGACCTGGATGCTGGCGAAATTAATTTGGCCCCTGCTTTAAGTCCGGATGGACGTTACGTTGCTTTTCTTTCGGAGCGAGATCTGTTTACCATCGATCTCTTTTTGGCTGATGCTGAAACTGGCCGAGTACTCCGGCGCTTAAGCAGCAGTGCTGGCAACCCTCATTTTGACGCCATCCGCTTTATTAACTCTTCCGGTTCTTGGTCGCCCGACGGTCAGCGCTTTGCATTTATCACGTTTGCCCGCGGAGGCAATGAAATCGCCATTTGGAACTTGCGCACGGGAAAGCTCGAACGCCGCATCAACATCGAGCATGTAGGCGCCATCCATAACCTGGCTTGGTCTCCCGATGGCCGTAAGATCGCTTTCTCCGGCCTTGAGGGCGGCATTAGCGACTTGTACCTGCTCGAGCTGGAGACCAACCAGGTCCGCAAGTTGACCGACGACCGCTATGCTGACTTGCAGCCAGCCTGGAGTCCCGACGGTCGCACCATTGCGTTTGTATCCGACCGTGGGCCCGACGGGACCGACTTCGACATCTTGCGCTATGGACAAGAGCGTCTGGCGCTATTAGACCTAGAAACGGGCCAGGTGAGGCCACTTCGACCCTTCCGTAACGGTCAGCAAATTAACCCCCAGTTTTCTCCCGACGGCCGCAGCCTGTACTTTATCTCTGACCACGATGGCTTTAAAGACATCTATCGGATGGAGCTGGCCACTGGCGCCGTCTACCGCATTACAAAGCTGCAAACGGGCGTTAGCGGCATCACCAGCATCTCGCCCGCTATGAGCGTAGCCGCCCAAAACGGCCGCATGGCGTTTTCGGTCTTTACCAATAACCAGTACCTGGTCTTCTCCCTAGAACCCAATCAACTTCAAGGTGAACCCGTCGAACCAGAGCCGAAAGCTGGACTGGCCAGCGCAGGCATTCTGCCTCCCTTGCAACCCCCAACGCAAGGCTTGGTCAGCAGCTACCTAAACGATCCACTTACAGGACTACCCGACGAGTTGGCGCTGCGGCCCCAGCCTTACCGGCGTCGCCTGCAGCTCGACTACGTAGCACCCCCAAGCTTTGGGGCTTCGATCGGTGGCCCCTTTGGCACCATGATTGCTGGTGGCGTGGGCTTCTTCTTTAGCGACATGCTAGGCGACCAGCAGCTGGCTGTTGTAGCCCAGGCCAACGGTACCTTCAAAGACATCGGTGGCCAAGTGATCTACCTCAATCAAGGGCGCCGTTTAAACTATGGCGCTTTGGTCAGCCATATCCCCTTATTGTACGGGTATGCCTATCTCGATCCGGTTTGCCTCGATCCAGCTACCGGACTGCAAGTGCCCTGCTACGTGCAGCTTTTACAGCGCATCTACATCGATGAAGCTGGCGCTATTGGTTACTATCCGCTGAACACAACGCAGCGCTTTGAGCTCATGGTAGGCTTTCAGCGCTACGGCTTCGACTACGACGCTGAAATCTACTACCTTTACGGTGCTGGGTATCGACGCGCGACGCAAAACTTGCCCGCACCTAGTCCGATTTACTTTTTCCAGGCCGCTACGGCTTTTGTCGGAGACTTTTCGTTTTTCGGGTTTACTTCGCCTGTTCGCGGTGCCCGCTACCGGCTGCAACTAGCCCCCATGATCGGCACCGAACGTTTTGTGCAGGTCATTGTCGATGGCCGCAAGTACTTTTTCTTGCGGCCGTTGACGTTTGCCATGCGGCTTACCCATGTAGGCAACTACGGCGCCACCCCCCGAAGTCCAAACGAACTGTCCTTTGCCCAAGAATACTTGGGCTATGGCAGTACGCTGACGTTCGTGCGCGGCTACAGCTTCTATTCGCTTGAGCCCAATGAGCGTTGCACCCCGGATCCACAAACCGGCTACTGTGCCGAAGTCTCCCGACTGTTTGGTACCCATGTCGCCGTAGCCAGCATGGAGCTGCGCCTACCGCTGTTTGGGACTGAACGGTTTGGCCTAATCAATTTTCCTTATCTTCCGACCGAGCTTTCGCTCTTTGCCGACGCCGGCGTAGCCTGGTCGAAAGATAGCCTGCCCGTGTGGAAGTTCAAGCGTGTAACCGCCGAACGCGTCCCGGTATTCAGCACGGGCATTTCGACGCGTTTCAACATCCTGGGAGCGATGGTGCTGGAACTGTTCTACGTGTACCCATTCCAGCGGCCAGACAAAGGCTGGTATCTGGGAGCACAACTGGTACCGGGTTGGTAAACTCAGTCCCCCAGCAGTTTGCCACTTAAGACCGTAATCGCCCATCCACCCAGGTGAACCCGGTCGTCGTGCACCACGACGGCTACGCGACCACTTCGGGGTGAAACTTGCACACCACACAGGTGCGTCTTCCCTAGCCGCTTAGCCCAAAACGGCCCTAAACAGCAATGGGCCGAACCGGTTACGGGATCTTCTGGAATGCCCAAGCGCGGCGCAAAAAAACGCGACACAAAGTCGACGCCTTCTTCCTCGGCTAAAGCGGTCACAATAAGACCCCGCATGTCTACCTGTTGCAAGCGCTCCAGATCGGGCTTGAGCAACCGCACCGTTGCTTCCGCATCGAGCAACACCAAAAAATCCATACGATTATGACCAACGTAGCGCACCTCTACTGGTCCCAGCGCCAGCAACAGCTCAGGGGGCGGCTCGCATGGCACAGGGGCCTCTGCCGGGAAATCCATCCATATCATTCCGTCTTCAGCACGCCAGGCGGTTAGGCGGCCGCTCCGCGTAAAAAAAACGGCGGGTTCTTCTGGCTCAAGGCATCCCGTTTCCCACAGCACATGTGCACTGGCCAGCGTGGCATGTCCACACAGGTCAACTTCGTGCACCGGCGTAAACCACCGCAGGCGAAATCCTTCCCCTTCGGGAAGTAAAAAAGCCGTCTCGGAGTGGTTCAGTTCGGCCGCCACCCGCTGCATCCAGTCTTCTGAGCGCGCTCGGTCGAGCAAGCATACTGCTGCAGGATTTCCCGTAAACGGTCGCTCTGCAAACGCATCGACCAAAAAAAGGGGAAGCTTCATAAAACGCGTTTGCTTAGACTCAAGCTTAAGATACGGTTTTTCCCTGACTTGTTGCTTGTTTTTTCAACCGGCACAACCTCGGCTTTAGGGATCCTAGACTTCTGCCTGATCTTTGAAAGGAGGCGCTATGGTTGGAGGCGTTATGTACCATCTACTTCGTTCTCTGCTTTTTCACTTGGAAGCCGAGCAAGCACATCGGCTCACCTTGGGGATTGCTCGCGGTCTGCAGCCGCTCTCACCCTGGCTAGTGCGGCCATTTTTGGCCTTTGAAGATCCTGCCCTGGCTGTTACGTGTTGGGGAATTACGTTCCCCAATCCAATTGGGCTAGCCGCTGGCATGGACAAAAATGCACGCTTAGTGCGTTTTTGGGAAGCCATAGGTTTTGGCTTTGTAGAAGTAGGTTCAGTCAGCGCGCGCCCCAGTCCAGGCAATCCGCGCCCACGTTTGTTTCGCCTTCCTGAAGATCGGGCCCTGATCAACCGTATGGGGCTCAACAACGACGGGGCGGTACGTATCGCCCAGCGTTTATCTCACTTGCGCCATAGCCGACCCATAGGCATCAATTTGGCTAAAACGCATGACCCAAGGGTGCTTGGCGAGGCTGCCATCATGGACTTTTGCGAAAGCTTCAGGCGTCTGGCCCCACTGGCCGATTACGTGACGCTGAACATTTCTTGTCCCAACACGGCTGAGGGCAAGACCTTTGAGGACCCAGAGGCACTGGAAGCGTTGCTGCAAGCGATTTTTGCCACCCGTCGGGATTTGGGCCTGTCAGTGCCTGTACTGCTAAAGCTTTCTCCCCCGCCTTCTGGCCAAACCATCTTTGACAGCCTACTTGAAGAGATCGTAGCGGTGGCTAAAACATACGGCATTGCAGGCTTTGTAGCCACCAACACGGCTGCAGATCGTCAAGGCTTGCGTACCGACCCTGCTGTGCTCGCCCGCATTGGCCCTGGTGGCCTAAGCGGAGCTCCGCTGACCCACCGCGCGCGCAGCTTGCTGTTTTACCTGTATCGCTTAACCGATGGGCAATTGCCGCTGATTAGCGTGGGTGGGATCGATTCAGCCGAAGAGGCCTACGTGCGCATCCGCGCTGGCGCCTCTCTTGTGCAGCTGTACACCGGCTTGGTCTATGAAGGACCCAAGCTCGTGCGCCGCATCAAGCAAGGCTTGCTGCGTTTGCTCTCGCGCGATGGCTTCAGCTCGCTCTCAGAGGCCATTGGGGTGGATGCCTGAACCCCAAATTGTTTTTTCGCGATCTATCGCATAGTTTGTAGCAGGCCTACCACGAACCGCAAGACGAACGTCATGCCTGCGCTTGTAGCGTTTGAAACCATCCCGCAGCTATTTCATCGGCTTATTGCCCACTATCAAGGCCTGCAGCGACCGGCGCTCTCCTACAAAGACAAGCGCACCAAACACTGGGTGAATATTACTTGGGAGGAACTGGCCGACGCTGTGCATGCCCTGGCGGGTTATTTCTATCAGCGGGGCGTGCGCAAAGGCGACCGCGTGGCCATTCTTTCTGAAAACCGTCCAGAGTGGGCCATTACAGATTTGGCTACGCAGCTGCTTGGGGGCATCAACGTGGCGCTCTACACCTCGCTTCCTGCCTCCCAGGTAGGCTACATTCTGCAAGATTCCGGAGCAAAGATCTTGGTGGTTTCTTCGGCTGCCCAGCTTCGCAAAGCCGAGTCGGTCTTTAACGAATGCCCGGCCTTGGAGGAGATCATCACCCTCAGCGAAATGCGCAAGGACCACCCGCCCTTTGTGCGTGCTTGGGAAACAGTGCTTGCTGAAGGAGCCATCTACTGGAGAGCGCACGCCGCTGAGCTAAGCGCTTTAGCCGACCAAGTGCAGCCCGACGACCTAAGCGCCCTCATCTACACCAGTGGCACTACAGGCCTGCCCAAGGGCGTCATGCTTACGCATCGCAATTTCTGCACCAACGTGCAGGCTGCTTTGCAGCGCGTGGACTTTGGCCCTGAGGATCATCACCTCTCGTTTCTCCCGTTGTGCCACTCGTTCGAGCGCACCGCAGGCTACACGGCAGTTATGGCCTGCGGTGCCCGCATTTCCTATGCGGAGAGTATCGAGGCGCTTGGGCAAAACTTGATCGAAGTGCAGCCCACGGTAATGATTTCTGTGCCGCGGCTGTTTGAACGCGTCTACAATGCGATGCACAAAGCGATCGAAGCAGGCCCTGCGCTGCGCCGGCAAATCTTCAACTGGGCGCTTTCGGTGGGTCGTCGGGTGGCCGAACTTCGTCTTGCCGGCCGTACGCCTGGGCCTTTTTTGCAGGCGCAACACCGCCTGGCGCATCGACTGGTTTTCCAGAAGCTGCATGCACGCCTAGGAGGTAAGCTGCGCTTTGCTGTCTCAGGCGGGGCAGCACTGCCCAAACATATTGGTGAGTTTTTCTTGGCTGCTGGCATTACCATCATCGAAGGTTACGGCCTCACAGAAACCGCACCGGTGCTTACCGTCAATCCTATGGATCGACCGCGCTTTGGTACCGTGGGATGGGTGCTTCCCGGCGTCACCATCGCCATCCAACGGCTCAGCGATGGCGCTATTGTGGGCCAGCTTTCAGGCGACGACTACCCCAGCAACCTGAGTACGGAAGAAGGCGAAATCCTGGTCAAAGGCCCAAATGTGATGAAGGGCTATTGGAACAATGAAGAGGCCACGGCCGAAGTGTTTGATGCTGATGGTTGGTTCCACACCGGCGATGTCGGTCGCTTTGATCAGGGCTATTTGGTGATTACCGACCGCATCAAGCACATGATCGTGTCGCGCGGGGGCAAAAACATCTACCCTGGGCCTATTGAGGAAAAGCTGAAGCAGGAGCCCTGGATTGACCAGATTGTCGTCCTAGGTGAGGGGCGAGAATTTTTGGCTGCGCTGATTGTGCCCGACTTCGAAGCACTCCGCCAATATGCACAATCGCAAAACCTCTCTGTGACGGACGATGAAGCACTGCTTTCTCACCCCCAAGTTTTGGGGCTATTTGAGCACAGCCTGCGCCAGTACAATCGCCAAGCGCCAGCCCACGAGCGCATCCGAGCCTTTCGCCTGCTGCGCGAGCCGTTCACTGTAGAAAATGGTTTGCTTACACCTACCCTTAAACCCCGCCGCCGACAGATCGAAGCGCAATATGCCGAACTCATCGAAGCCATGTACGCCCAGTTTGGTGACAGCGATTAATTCGCTTTGAACTTAGGCAGCCAGACCTATTTCACCCTGGAACCCCAAGGCAATTTGGTGTATATTTGGGATCTACGTATTCGGGGCGTAGCGCAGCCCGGTAGCGCGCTTCGTTCGGGACGAAGAGGTCGCCGGTTCAAATCCGGCCGCCCCGACCCTAAAAAAGCCGTGTTGCTTGAGCACGGCTTTTTTGTTTGCTCTCCACCGGTACGCACCGTCTAGGACACAAAAACCCTTCTAAAGAGGCCGAGAAAACTCATGTAGAACGCTACTCTTCTTTGCTTGGCCTGACCTCATAGGCTATGAGCCGGTCCGACATCATCACGGGCACGTAAAGCCGTTGTTGCTCGGGTACATAGTCGAAATCGGCCGTACCTTGGCTGATTTCGGCCAATAGTTGGAGGGAGTCGATCGTCACGTCATAGAAGAAGAGGCGGCCTGCTCCCCAGTCAGACAAAAAGAATCCGCCATTAGCCGGTTCAACAGCATCAAGTCCCCCAAGCGGCCGTGTAGCGCCGAAAGGACGTATGGTGCGTTCGGCATAGAAAACGGCATGTAAATAGCGCTGCGCTCCGGGATTTTCAGCACGGTTGTCTGCAGCAGCTACCACCAGATAGGTCGGGAGGGCATAGAGTCCGTTGGGGGAACGCAGCAGCGGCGACTCGAGCCAGACTTCCATCGCATCGCCTTGCAATCGGTAGATGCGGTGCGTTTGCGAATCGGACACGTAGACGTTTCCGGTCGTATCAACCGTGACATCGTTAAGAAAACGGGCTCCCGGTGCACCATAACGGGCCGTAATCTGTCCTGTGGCCACGTCGATCTCAACAAGGGTGTCGATGTCGGCCACGTAAAGGTGCCCTCGGCTAAGTGCCATACCTTTGGGTGCATGCAATCCGCTTACCCATCGGGCCTCAAGCAACCTACCTTCAGGCGAGATGCGGCTAATAAAGCCGTTTCCATCTTTCTCGAGGGGCCCACCGTTTATGTTCGATACATAGATCACCCCAGACGCTGCATCAAACAGCGCCGACTCGGGTCGGGCTAAGCTGTCGTGTAGCTGCCATAGCTCAACCAAGGTCCAGCGCGTGACGTTAGGATTGGGCGTAAGTTGGCAAGCTATAAGGATTGCCCCACCTCCAGCAACCAGTAAGCTCCAGTAGCGCATGGCCATACCCCTGAATAAGGTTCGCGGGTGTCCCTTAAGATGGCCACATCCTTCCTAGAAAACAAGAGGGTTAAAGCTCAAAGTCCTAGTCGTTCAAGCAGATAGGCTAAGCGGCTACGCCAACCCAGTCCATAACCGTAGCGACCGGCCGTACCTCGCCCTAAGTGGTGCACATAGGTCTCAATAGGGAAGGGGAGTAGGTGATAGCCTGCCTGCTCAGCTGCCCGAAAGTTTTCGATGGTCGGCAGTCCATGATGGATAAAAGGAGGCAGTCGGAAATACAACACGCGCCGCAAGAGCATGTAGGGTGTAGCAAGCACGGGCATGCCTTCAGGCTTTCGGAAACCGCGGCGTCGGTCGACCGTCACTACACGCCCAGCCCCGTAAGCCATTGGGTCGGCCTCTAGTGCCGCGATCATAGGCTCTAGAAATCCCCCGCGATGCGTCTCAGTATCACTGTCAAAAAAATACACGTACGGGGTATCGACTTCCTCCATGGCTCGATGCATGGCCGGCCCGTGATACAGATTCCGGGGCATCCAAAGTGCTTGTGTAGGACCGCCAACGGTGGTGATCAAAGCTTCAATGACCTGGCGGGAGTGATCCTGCGAGCCGTTGTCCACAATTAAGAGCGGCACCTCCGGATAACACTGCCGAAAAGAGCGAACGGCTAAGTCTACCAGATCGGGGGTCTGGTAGTGAATCACAACGGCTGTAACAGGCAGCGACATGGTTCTTGGACGCAAATCGAATAAGGCGACGGATCGTCAAACGCCGGTCCGTCGCCTTAGCGTTCCGCCTTTTGGGCCTTGGAGTTTAGCGTTCGACGCGGCCCGAGCCGACCCCACGTGCCAGCTTTTCAACCTCATCGGCACTGACCAGGTTGAAGTCACCAGGGATGGTTTGCTTAAGGCACGAGGCAGCCACGGCAAATTCCAAAGCCTGTCGCGTATCGTTTTTGGTGAGTAGCCCGTAGATCAACCCACCGGCAAAGGCATCCCCACCGCCCACACGATCGACAAGCTGGATTTCATAGCGACGCGAGCGGTACGGGCTGCGGCAGTCCCGGTCATCCACCATCAACGCACTCCAGCCGTTGACTGAGGCCGAAAAGCTTTCACGCAACGTGATGGCTACAGCCTGAAAGCCAAACGTTTGCTTAAGCTCCTGAGCCAGCTCCGCGTAAGCCGCCTCGTCGAGCTTTCCCGTCTCCACATCTACGCCTTTGGGCTTGATGCCAAGGCTTTTTTCAGCATCTTCCTCGTTGGCAATGCATACGTCCACGTACTCCATGAGCGCGCGCATGACGCGCTGCGCTTCCTCAACGCTCCAGAGTTTGGCCCGGTAGTTCAGGTCGGCACTGATGGTTACGCCTGCCCGACGGGCCGTCTGGCAGGCCAGGCGGAGCTGTTCCCGTACCGTTTCCCCCAACGCTGGTGTAATACCGGTCCAGTGAAACCAGCGTGCCCCTTCGAATACACGTTCCCAGTCGATTTCCCCTGCTGCCAGCGTGGTAATGGCAGCACCCGCGCGATCGTAGATCACCTTAGAGGGGCGCTGACTGGCACCAGTTTCCAGAAAATAAATCCCGATACGCTCGCCTCCCCGCACGATGTAGTCGGTATGCACGCCAAAGCGACGCAGGTGATTCACAGCCGCCTGGCCGATTTCGTGCTTCGGTAACTTGGTGACGAAATAGCTTTCCAGGCCGTAGTTGGCCAGCGAAACGGCCACGTTTGCCTCGCCACCGCCAAAGGTTACGTCAAACGAGGCAGCCTGCACAAAGCGCGTAAAGCCTGGCGTAGAGAGCCGAAGCATGATCTCACCGAAAGTAACGACTTTCATAGCACATCTTTAGATTGGGTTCATGCAGCACGGGCTTGTCTAATGCTTGCCATAAGCGTACGGGCATTTTCGGTCAGTTTTTCCCAGCGTCCTTCAGCAATCGCTTTCTGGTCCAGCAATGCACTACCCACGCCCACGGCACAGGCCCCAGCCCGTAGCCAGTCGCCTGCGTTGGTGAGCGTTACACCCCCTGTAGGCATTAACCGCAGTTGTGGCATGGGCGCCTTGATCGCCTTGAAGAAGGCCATGCCGACTACGTCGGCAGGGAAAACCTTCACGATGTCGGCTCCGGCTTCGTGCGCAGCCAAAATCTCGGTTGGCGTAAAAGCTCCAGGCAGTGCAGGGACGTCGTAGCGATGCGCTGTCTGGATGATTTCGGGTTTAAAGACCGGACTGACCACATAACGGGCGCCGGCAGCAATAGCCAGCCGGGCTGTTTCGGCATCGAGTACCGTTCCGGCACCTACAAGCGCCGCGTCGCCCAGCTGCCGAACAACCGTTTCGATCATTTCAAAGGCTCGCGGCACGCTCATCGTAATCTCGATAGCCGTCACGCCCCCGGCACAAATGGCTTCAACCACACGCAGCAGCCGTTCGGTATCGGTCATTCGAATCACAGCCACCGCACCCCGTGCAATTAGATCGGCTACAATTTCGTGTCGCATAGCAACTTACCAGTTAAACATTGTGCCGTCTTCTTTACGGTTGATTGGCAAATACGCCCGCACATAAGGATAACGGCTAGCTAGCTCCTCGTTGAAGTCTACACCCAAACCCGGAGCATCCCCTGGATGCAGGTAGCCTTCTTTGAAGAAGTAGGCATGGGGAAAAACCTCGTCGGTTTCGGGTGTATGCCGCATGTATTCTTGAATCCCAAAATTGGGTACCCACAAATCGAAGTGCAGCGCTGCCGCCATGGTGATGGGCGAAAGATCAGTAGCGCCGTGAAAGCCTGTACGTACGTGATAGAGCTCGGCCAATGCAGCCACCTTACGCATATGGGTGAGGCCTCCACCGCGCAAAACCGACGTCCGCAAATAATCAATAAGCTGTTCGGTAATCAGCAAATGGGCATCGTAAATGGTGTTGAAAACCTCGCCCACCGCTAGGGGTGTAGTCGTATGATGGCGAATCCAGCGGAACCCCTCTTGCAGCTCGGCCGGCACAGGGTCTTCTAGCCAAAACAGGTGGTAAGGCTCTAGTTCTTTGCCGAGCCGGGCTGCTTCGATCGGGGTCAGGCGGTGATGCACGTCGTGCAACAAGTGCACCTCATCGCCATACACATCGCGCAGCCGCCGAAACAGCTTAGGGATAAAGTTCAGGTATTTTTCAGTAGACCAGATGTTTTCCGGGGGCAGGCCTTTTTCGGCCGGTTCGTAGAAGAGCTTACCTCGGCCAACGCCGTAGGTACTCGGCAATCCGGGAATGCCGCACTGGGCACGGACAGCCTTGTAGCCCATCTCCAAATAGCGTCCTACTTCGTCGACTACCTCTTCGATATCGTTGCCGCTGGCGTGGCCGTAGACCATCACGCCGTAGCGGCTGGGCCCACCCAGTAAATTGTAGACGGGCGTATTTAGCGCCTTGCCCTTAATGTCCCAAAGCGCCATATCAACGGCAGCGATGGCACTCATGGTCACCGGGCCTCGCCGCCAGTAAGCACCACGATACAAATATTGCCAAATGTCTTCGATCTGAAACGGATCGCGCCCAATCAGGCAGGGAATCACATGGTCTTCCAAGTAAGCAACCACCGCCAATTCACGGCCGTTGAGCGTAGCATCGCCCAGACCATAGATCCCCTCGTCGGTGTAAAGCTTGAGCGTAACGAAGTTGCGGCCAGGAGAACAGACAAAGACCTTCCCATCAACGATTTTCATAGCTGCTGCAGTAGGTTTAGTTCACGTATCCAAAAATCCGAGGCAACCACAGGCTCAGTTCGGGCAGGTAAGTAACCAAAAGCAACGCAATAATCATCGCGCCGTACATAGGCAACAAGGATGGGAGCACGCGTGTCATCGAAGCCTGTGCCACGCTTAGTCCCACAAACAGGACCGTGCCCACAGGCGGCGTGCACAGCCCAATGCAAAGGTTGAGCACCATGATGATCCCAAAGTGAATCGGATCGATACCCAAACTCAGCGCTACAGGCAGAAAAATCGGGGTAAAGATCAGCACAGCTGGCGTCATATCCATAAACGTACCCACAGCCAGCAAGATGAAATTGATGATCAAAAGAATAAGGAGCTTGTTATGCGTTAGCGTAAGCAAGGCCTCACTTACCCGTTGCGGGATCTCTTCATAGGCCAAAATCCAAGACATGGCCATCGAAGTGGCAATCAAAAACAGGACGATGGCTGTAGTTGTCGAGGCCTCTAGCAAAACGCTTGGAAGCTCACGCCACCGCAGCTCACGATAAAGCAGTGCCAGAAGTAAAGCATACACGACAGCCACAGCAGCAGCCTCAGTTGCCGTAAAAATGCCGGCAATGATCCCACCAATGACGATCACCAGCAGCATCATGCTAGGCACGGCCTCCCAGAACGTTGTCCAAAGCCGGCGCAAGCTGGGTCGGCCAGCTATGGGGTAGCGTCGTTTCCAAGCAATCCAGCCTGCTACCCCCATCAAGAACAGACCTAACAGGATTCCTGGGATATATCCGGCCAGAAACAACGCAGCGATCGAAGTCCCACCAGAAGCCAGGGAATACACAATGAGAATATTGCTCGGCGGAATAAGTAATCCCGTAGTAGCTGAGGTCACATTGACCGCCACGCCATAGCCTTTGTCGTAGCCCTCACGGACCATATGCGGTCCTATAATACTACCGAGAGCCGAAGCAGCTGCAGCCGCCGAGCCCGAAATGGCCCCAAAGAGCATGGCCGCTAAGATGTTCACATGCGCCAGGGCCCCCGGAAGCATTCCTAGGGCCGCTTCGGCAAAATTCACCAGCCGCTTTGCAATTCCTCCCCGGTTCATCAAATGTCCAGCCAGCACAAAAAAAGGAATCGCGAGCAAAGTAAAGGAGTCCAGTCCCGTGGCAATACGCTGCGCCTCGGTTGTTAAAGCCGGCATGAGCGGCATGCTGGGCAGCATCGTCAAGATTGTTGCCAGCCCGATGCACACCGCAATCGGTACTCCCAAGATCAGCAGCAGCGCAAACGAGACAATCAAGATCAGAACCGCAACCCACTCCATAAGCGTTTGGGTAGTTTAGTCCGATGAGGCCGCTGCATCCGACACACCCGCGCGAAGTTCACGCATACCTCGCCACAGGTGGTAGACCGCGTAAAATCCGATAAGTACGCCACTGAGCGGCAAAGCCAAATAAACATAACCCAATGGTACCCGAAGGGCTGCTGAAGTCTGTCCAAGGTACAACATCAGCCACACCAAACGGGCCCCACCCACAATAAGCAGCAAGGCAAAAGCTAACATGCAGGCTTCAATGACCAACGCTAGCTGCTTGCGACGCCGCCCTTGCAAGCGCATGGGCAGCAAATCTACCGCCAGATGCAGGCGCTGACCGGCGGCATAGCTCCCGCCCAGTAATCCCAACCAGATAAGCAGAAAACGCGCAAGCTCTTCTGTATACGAACTAGGATTACGCAGCACAAAACGCGTAAAAACCTGCCAGATGACGTCCAGCACCAGTACGGCCATAATGACAATGACCAAGATGGCCAGCAACTGGTCGATCAGGCGTTTGAGGCGATCCATGTCACTCCACTGCGCGAATGCGTTCGATCAGTTGATACAGGTCGGGCTGCGTGCGGTATTGCGCGTAAATGGGCGCAACTTTCTCGGCAAAAGCTTGCTTATCTGGACGAATGATCTGCACCCCCGCCTCTTCTACAGCTCGGAGCGCTTCCTCTGTCGACTGCTTCCAAAGCTGCTTTTGATACTCGGCAGACTCCAAAGCCGCCTCTTGTACCCACTGCCGCTGCTGCGGCGTAAGCCGATGCCACACGTGCAGGCTAATGAGCAGCACATCGGGGATAGAGGTATGCTCGTCGAGCGTATAAAAACGCGCGACCTCGTAGTGGTGCGACAGGTAAAACGAAGGCGGATTGTTTTCAGCGCCGTCAACAATCCCCTGTTGCAACGCTGTAAACACCTCTCCCCAGGGAATGGGTGTGGCCGAGCCCCCCATGAGATTAACCATCTGAATCTGCGAAGGGCTTTCAAGCGTGCGAATCTTTAACCCCCGCAAATCGTCAGGCGTGTAAATCGGCCGCGTTACCGTGTAAAAGCTCCGGCTGCCGGCATCATAGTAGCACAGGCCACGCAAAAGTACGCGCTCACCCGCCCGAAGCAATTCCTGACCGATGGGTCCTTCTAGCACCTTAAAGCGATGCGCGTCGTCCCGAAACAAATAGGGCAGATTGAAAACTTGATACTCGGGCACAAAACCCTCTAAAACCGCCGCCGACACCTTGGCCATAGCCAGGCTGCCAATCTGCATCAGTTCCAACAATTCCCGCTCCGAACCCAACTGTTGACTAGGGTATACCACTACACGTATTCGACCACCAGATTTTTCTTCCAACCGCTCACCTAGGTACACCATAGCCTGATGCACAGAGTGCGTAGGCCCTAAAGCATGCGCCAAACGCAACACCAGCTCGTCGTCGTGCGAGGAAGCACAACCAGAAAGCATCCCCCCCAGCAGGGTGCTAACCAAAAGCAAGGCAAAACGCATCGACGCGTACACAGCTCAAGTGGTGACTTAACCGTTTAAGCTATAGGTTATATCCTTTTCTGTCAAGGCCAAGGGCCCGCCAGGGCCCAATTTTTTAAGGGGGCAGGTCAATGTTGGGTTTTGAAAGAGGAGTGTGAACGGCCTTTGCACCCTGACAGGTTGGCCGAAGCGAACATCAAATTTGCCAAAAATCAGAATAACCGATAGCAGACCAGGCCGGAAGCGACTATCGTGGCGATTAGGTAAGACACTACACCCCCGGGAGCACAGGAAAGATACGGCAAGTTACGTGCTGCTTTCGGGATGCAGTGAGGCGGGTAATTCGCCCAGCAGGGTAGTGAGCGTGTTACGGGCTACATACCAGGCTGCACGAACGGCCTCGCGTTCGGCAACCGAAGGCACGCGACCGTCGGTCAGTGCAGCCACCAAAGCTTCCAGCATTTCCGTGCGGTTTGCAAACAGTTCTAGACTACTGGCCAAGGGTACAGCCCTTCGCCAGTAATCCCGCAGCGAAGCATCTTCGGGCAAAGACGCGTTGTGGAACAGCAGAAACGCTTGCAGCGCCTGCTTGAGTGCCTGGAGCGTCTGCGCAGCTGCTTCGGCCCATTGACCTTGCTGCTGCATTTGCCAGGCCAATTCCAAAGCTTGCCGCGACGACCCTAGCAAAGCTTGAGCCCGCTGCTGTCGCTCGGGTAGGGATAAGAAATAGGTTTCCATGGGATTTGCTAAGTAGGTTTCAAACGCAACGTCCACTACGGTGCCTCAGAGCTGGTGCCTTCCGGCTGTGCTGCATGGTGGCGGTTAGCGGCCAGGATTCTAGGCCAGAGCAATCGCGCCCAACCCATAAGGCCCATCAATTCAAGAATACGGCCAGCCCATTGAAGTTTCGGAATGCTACCGACAGCCCCAAGGCCAACGAACCACACGCCCAGCGTAAACAGCACACCGGCTATCCAAGCGCCTTGATCTGCGGGACGTTCACCACGCACGCGCGGCAGGATCCACCAAGCTACCGACACGGCCAGTTGCACCATAAAGCCTAACAGCACCAGCTCCACATGCAACGCCCGCAAGCCCGGAATGCCTGCTAGCCACTGTGCCTTGTAGAGCAGCAGCCAGGCTCCTACCGTAAAGCCCAAAAACAGATGCACGAGGGCTAGCCGAACCATCCAATAGCTTACGCGCGGCATAGCTTAGCGCTGCTTGACCCGAGTCCATAGATACACAGCCATTAACGTTCCCGCTACCCACTGAAATGCAGCCGAAAGTCCCGCAAGGCCCCGCCATAGGGGCGATGCCGTCCAGGCAATAGCTGGCTCGGCAAAAAGCCGCAGCAGGATGCCTGCATTCAGCAGCGGATAGGCGGTCCAGGCTAACTGCTGCGGACCGTAAGGCCGCATGCGCGAGTGCCGAGGGAAAAGCCAAAATGCCACCCCAAAAATCAGTTGCGTCAGCCAGCCTACCGTTAGCAGGTGAATCCAGACGGGCCAAAAAAGGCCTTGCCAGACGCGCCATCCAGCCGTTTCGGTGGGCCAAACCAGCGCTACGCCCAAAAGCAGCGCCAGCGCCAGGTACCCTAAGGCTGTTTTTACATACCAACGCGACAATTTAGGCATACGTATCCGACGTCGCTTGTGCACGCAGCTGCCGCTGCGCTACCCACGTTGTGATCAGGGTAACGGCGAGAAAAAGTACAATCGCCATTGCATTCAGCAACCCACCCCATCGCCGCCACGCCCACAATCCGGCCACGTCGCCTATAATCCGGACGAGGAGCGCCCCATGCAGCAAGGTCAAATGAACGTAGAAAAATGGTCGGTAAGCCACCGGCACGCCTAACACCGAAGGAAAAATGATCGGCGCATGGCCAAACACCATGCTAAAAACGAATCCTACAAATATAGCATGCAGTGCGGCATCGTACCAGGGACCGGCTACAAGCTGCCCCCTATAGAGCATGACCATCCCCCCTACCATTAGCCAGCCGTAGCCCAGCAGCAGACACCAAGCGATAAAGCGCGTCAATCCGGATTGACGTACCGTATGCCGAGCCACATCGTAGCGCAATAGCCAAAAGGCCAGCAGCAGTAGCCCACCTCCCGTAAGGCGCCAGGCAAGCGGCGCATTGACAAAGCTTAGCACCAATCCCAATCCCAATAGGCCAACAATACCTAAAAACCAGCGCTCCACGTGCGCGCCGTGCAAGAGCATGCGGCTAAGTTCAAGCCGCTCACCCGCAATCGTCAGCACCAAAAACGCCATCCACCACAGCACAACCAAGGGTACAGGTTGCCCCCAAAACCAGGCGACATTGCCCACGCTCAACGCAACCGCTCCAGCTGCCATAACCAGCAAAAACGACGCGCGCTGAATATGCAGTGCTGCGCCAAAGATTCCTATCAGCCCCAGGCTGCCTAGCGTAAGTAACAACGCTCCCACAAGCTGACTTTTCGCTAAAGTCAGCACAGCACCCAGACCACACAGCAGGGGGACTGCGTAGGCCCAACGACGGTCCAGGGCAACAGCCCGTTCTAGGCTAATCAACGTGCCAAAAAACCCTGCCACCATAAGCGGCCCGTGAAGCAAGGCCCACGTGACATCTACCCCAAACCGCCACCCCAGCCGCTCCAACCCCGCAGCTAGGCCGGTCAGTAGGGCAACCATACCCAAAGCTATAAACGGGAAGCGCTGTATCCGCATTGCGGCTTCTCCAACGCTTTGCGCAGCAGATAATCCCGCAGCACTACGGCCTGGTTGTGCTCCGCGTCTTTTGCGCTGTAGCACAGCGTCAGCCGTCCTCGCTGAGCTTGCTCAAGCAGCCAGCGAACACCTTCTGGGTTCGCCTCCAGCTCGGCCTCATACCGACGCCGAAAGGCTTCCCAACGCGACGGATCATGACCAAACCAGCGCCGCAGGGCATCACTGGGGGCCATATCCTTGCGCCAGGCATCCAGCGCGGCAGCGCTTTTCTTTAATCCGCGTGGCCAAAGCCGATCCACCAGAACCCGAAACCCATCCTCGACTGCCGGCGGCTCATAAACACGTTTAATACGAATGTTCATCGTATTTTTACGATGAACAATCAAAAGAAGTCATTTCAGCCCGCTCCAGAGCAGCTTCTACTTCTACGTGATCGGATGCCGTAGGGGGTGGCGAAACTACCGCTAGCGCTACCAGGCGCGTATGCGCCCGAACGCTTCGAGCAACGCCTGCCGGCACAAAAATCACTGATCCTGGTCCCACAACCCCCTCTTTCTCTCCGGCAATGACCAGCCCATGCCCTTGCAAGACGGTTAGCACCAAGTCTACGCCCGGCGTGTGCAAAGGAATTTGCTGCCCGGGCTCAAAACCAATAAGTTGCACCTTAAGCCGATTGTTTTGGACCAACGGGACTGGCTGAAACCGGTCGCGTGCAAATTGTACCCTTTCGGTTGCCTTTAGGATAAAGGGATCCATGGCTTTCATCGTTTTGGATTAAACACCTCCGCGCACCAACAACACCGCCAGTGCCAGGATGGCTAAGGACAACAGCGTCATCAGTCGTCCTAAGTAGCTGGCCGTGCGCCGCAGGTTTTCAGCTGAGGCTTCGCCGCGCGCTAGGAGCTGCATTGTGCGCGGTCCCAAGTAAAAGTCGTGCACGGCACTCATGACCATCACAAGCAACACCAGCACAAGCTTCCAGGCCAGCATACGTCCCCAGGGCCCTTGCCACAGCGTCCCTTGCCAGAAATCCGCCCACGTGTAGCCGCGAAAGCCAACGTTGAGGATACCCGTCACCAGCAGCACGCCTAGTACAATCCAACCTAACCAACGAAAACGCAGGCCAAGCTGGTAGAGCATCGCCGTACGCACAGGCAGAAATTCCGGTTTGCGCAACAGGGGTATCACGGCGGCCCCCAGAAAAACCATCGATCCGATCCAGATCGCAGCCGCCAGAAGATGAAGCCAAACCGAAAACAAGTACCAGCTACGCATTTGACGAGGCCTCTCGCAGGTCCCAGGTCAAAATATCTTTCTCCGACTTGGGCCGGTGTTGCCAGGCTTCAGCATCCGGCAGCGGATCTTTCTTTTCCGTAATGTTAAACCCCTGAGCTTTCCACTGCGCAGCAAGATAGCGATTCCATTCAATGTAGTGTGCCCATGCTTCTGGCACCTCGTCTTCCGGATAAATCGCTTCTGTAGGGCAGACCGGCACGCAAGCATTGCAATCGATGCACTCATCCGGGTGAATCGCCAAAAAATTCGGTCCTTCGTAGAAGGCATCCACCGGGCATACTTCGACGCAGTCGGTGTATTTGCAGTTAATGCAGGGTTCGGTGACGACGTAGGGCATAGCACGTCCTATGTTGCGTTTTTGAAGTCGTCTAAGCGATAAAACCAGACCTCCCAGTCATCTCCTTCACCGTGCGCGATCCAGTGGGCCCAGCCTTTGACACGCATGACGCCCAAAAGAGGCACCGGCTTAAACGTAGCCCGAAGGCGCAGTACGTGACCGGGAGGAACACGGCTTGCTGTCTCCATGATCAGTGTAAACGGCTCACCGCCGCTGCGCAGGATCGGCCGCACGTCCAGTTCTACAAAGTGCGATGCCGGCAACGTTGCCAAAAACGTTGGAATTTGATTGGCCATAGTGGGTTGCCTTTCAGCGTGCATACATAGGAAAACGGTAACGCCGCACTTCCGGGTCGATCATGTAGGGCGACCAAGGGGGATCCCAGACCAGTTCAATAATACCTCGTCGGATGCCTGGGGTGCGCTGCAGCACCTTACCTACTTCGTGTTTGATATAACTCGACATTGGGCAAGCCGGCGTGGTCATTGTCAACTTGATCTCCACGGTACCTTCAGGCGATACCTGTAGATCGTAAATCAATCCAAGATCTACAATGTTGAGCCCGACTTCTGGATCGATCACCAAGCGCAGGCGGTCGACCAGCTCGAGTCGGGATGGTACAGGCGTGCTCATCTCGCAGCGTTTTTCAACCCGAACGCACCAGACCGCATCAGGTGGTAGGCCTTGCCATCAAACGGCGTGCTCTAGGAAACAGCACATTGTTTTCCCGATGCACATGGCGATGCATATCGGTTTCGAGCTGGGCCAGGCCTTCCAAAAGCGCCTGAAAGCTGCTGCAGGCCCATTCGGGCACACGGTAGTTGTCGGAAAGCGTGCGCAGCCGGTCGAGCGCCTCCCCTGCTGCATTGTGCTCAGATTCGGCCTGCGCGAGCACTGCCTCCAGCCCAGCAGCTGCCAAAACCTCGCCTTGCTCTAGCGCTTGAATCAAAGGAAAGATTACTTCTTCTTCGCTACGCAGGTGCGCCTCGAGTTCTAGCTTGAGCTGCCCGAAAACCTTCTGGGCTTCATGCAGCCAAGTGCTCTGGTGGCCATGTACTTGCGCAACCCGCTCCATCAATGCACTTAGGCGCGGCAGCTCCCGCCGCAGGTAGGCATGATGCGTGCGCACAATGTAGTCGATCAATTCAGCCAGCGGCCGCGTCTGCCAGTCGGCAGCGGGCTCTTTCAAAGTTTCCGTAGTCTCCAAAGCCTCCAGCACAGCCGCAACCGAGGCTGGATCTAGGCCGCGCTGGCGACAGGCCACCTCTAACGTGCGCCTCCCGCCACAGCAGTAATCCAGCCCCAAGCGGTCAAAGAGTGCTGCCCGCCGCTCGTCGGCAGCAACCAGCTCTCCAAGGGTCTTGCTGAGTAAAGGATGCATAAGCGTAAGACGATGTAGGTCCAACAAATGCAAGCAGCTTAGCAAACCGTTGCGGTACCACAACCCCAACCGCGACGGCGGAGTAGCCAAGCTTTCCAAGCCGGCAGCTGCTCAAGGCGTGAAGGAATCAGGGCTACGGTGCCCTTATAGGCCTTTAGGGCTAGATGGGCCATCAAGGCGCCTACGCCCGTGGGCGCATCAGCGGTTTGGCCCTCAGGACCGCTGCCCGGTAGGCGCACATGGGCCAGTGTAGGCAGGGTTTGCCGCAAAACCGCCTCCCAACCGCCCTGGCGCAGCACCTCCGGCTCTGGCTGATAGCAAGTATGCACACCCTGGCTTTGGGCCCAGTGAACCGCCAAAGCCAATGCAGCCGGATCACTTCCATGCACTAGTGCTACCCGAACCGGCCGGGGCAATTCTTCGACTGGTTCCCAAAGCAACAAGCCAGCACCCAGCCGATGCGCTTCGCCAGCCCAAGTCATGAGTTCACTAAGGCGTGGGCGGCCCGGTAGCGCTAGCCAATAAATAGGCACCCGTGGCACGACCACTTCATCGCCAGCTTCAACAGGGCAACGCAAGGCCTCATAGTGGTGACCCTGGCCACACCCGAGCACTAACTCCAGTCCGGCCAGTGCCTTGCGCCGACAGGCTTCGCCTAGCACCTCGAGCGAGGCCGTTGGCAACGCATCGCTACTCAGCAGCAGCTTCATGAGGCCGTGCGTCCGATCCTTACGCGCCAAACTTCTGGCCCTTGCTCCAGATACTCCCAGGTAAACTGCCCGCTTCGCTCAAACTCAAACTGGTAGCGCAAAGGCCGCGGATCATGATCGTTCACCAGTACAAAAGCTTCACCCGGTGCCAGCGCATCAAACGTAGCAAAGATCGTTGCATGCTTTTCGCGCGGCGGGATCGGCCGCACGTCTAGCGTTCTTTCGGTCTGCATTGCCATAATTAACGTAGCAGATCTATTTAAGACAAAACACGATTAAATGTAGAAATACCAGGGAGCCATGTCAAGTTTTAGAAGGAAAAAATCTTTTTTATTGACACAACCTTCGAGAACGTTTAGTTTTAAGTAGCATCCTGCAGGGGGCTTCAAATGGGATTAGTTTTGCATTCGGATACCAAGCAACAGCTTCTAGACTTGCTCAAGCGTCGCGGGCAGCTTACGCTGAGCGAAGCAGAAGCAGCTACTGGACTGAGGCGGCCGACGCTTCGGGAGCATCTAACCCAACTTGAGCGAGACGGGCTTGTGCAGCATGTTATGGAGCGCCATGGACGTGGCCGGCCGCGCTTGCTTTACCGACTCACAAGGACTGGCGTCCAGCTTTTTCCCAATCGCGATGCTATACTTCTAGGTCGGCTATTGCAATTCCTAAAGCAGGAGGCTGGCGAAGCGCTCTTAGAACGTTTCTTTCGGAAGTTTTGGGAAGAGCGTCTGCAGGAGATCGAGCGGCGTCTAGCGCAGCACGAGGCACATACGCTTCAAGCGCGACTGAGCGTGGTGCGGGATTTTTTGGAAGAGGAAGGTTTTATGCCCGAGCTTGTGGTCAACGATCAAGGTTTAGAGATTCGCGAATGCAACTGTCCGTTCACGGAAACGGTCCGGCATACCCGACTTCCTTGCTATTTGGAAGCGCGTTTCTTTGAGGCCGTGTTGGGGCTGCCTACCAGCCGTGTAGCCTACATTCCCGAAGGCAGTCCGGCCTGTACGTATACGTTTAACCCACCTATGACATTGAAAGCTCAATAAGGCTTGCGATCGGGGTGGTCAAGCCAGGCTTGAAAGGGCATCCAGGCGGTTTCGTCGGGGACATGGATGAGTGGAATGCGGCGCTCAGGACCCGGTCGCGTCAGCTCTTCATAGATAAATGCATCGTCGAAGCCGGCACGAGCTGCTTCGTAGCGCGTGGCAGCGTAGAAAACCCGTGCTGGTCGTGCCCAATAGATGGCCCCTAGGCACATTGGACAGGGTTCACAGGACGTGTATAAGTCGCATCCGGTAAGCTGAAAGTGGCCCAGCTGACGACAGGCCTCGCGGATAGCCACGATTTCTGCATGTGCCGTTGGGTCGTTGTCGGTGGTTACCCGGTTGGTGCCTAGGGCTAGAATCTCCCCATGGTGTACGACCAGGGCAGCAAAGGGACCACCCCCGCGCCGGACGTTCTCCTGAGCGGATACGATCACCTTCCGAATAAAGTATTCTGGGGTCATGGTCTGCCTTGATGAGCGTTTCGACGCTATACGTGTCCGGACTCCAAGATGCGGTGCCGTCCTCTAGGTCCCTCACTGCCTGCAGCATACGGCTTGGGGGTGCCTTGTTGACGAGCGTGCAGGACATGCGCCAGGTGCTCTGCGGTAGCCTGGCAAGCTGTTTTAGGATCCACATAGAGGCACAACTTGAAGCTTGGTGTGTTCATGCTCCGGCACGTTGCACGGCGTGACCGCCAAAGGCATGGCGCAAAGCAGCCAGTAAGCGATCTCCATAGTGCTCTGGGTCCTGACTTGCAAAGCGGCGAAACAGTGCAGCTGCGATGGTATCGACGGGCACGCCCAAATCGACAGCTTCTTGGACGGTCCAGCGCCCTTCGCCTGAGTCAGCCACCACTGGCGCTACGTCGGCCAGTGTAGCGTTTTCTCGGAGAACATCAGCGATGAGGTCAAGCAGAAAACTTCGGATGATGGTGCCGTAACGCCATGCTTCAGCAATAGCAGCCAGGTCGAGTTGAAAAGGAGCTTTCGCTTTTAAGAGTCCAAATCCTTCAGCATAGGCTTGCATCAGGGCATATTCGATGCCGTTGTGCACCATCTTGACAAAGTGGCCAGCGCCTACAGGTCCGGCATGCACCCATCCGCGATCAGGTGCTGGGGCCAGGCGTTCCAGGATCGGCCGCAGCCGGGTCATTGCTTCCGGAGAGCTGCCAACCATAAGGCCATAGCCGTGGGTCTCGCCCCAAAGGCCACCAGAAACGCCCACATCGGCAAACAATAGTCCCTGTGCTTGTAGCTTTTCGGCACGACGCAGCGTATCTCGGTAGTAAGAATTACCGCCTTCCACAATCAGATCCCCTACTGCAAGCAGCGGCGCCAGCGTTTCCAGTACCTGATCGACCGTATTTCCGGCTGGCACCATCAACCATAGGATACGTGAAGGAGCTAAGGTAGCGACCAAAGCTTCTGGTCGATCTACGGTTTCGATCCCTTCCTGGGCTAAACGGGTTCGCGCTTCTATGTCGGGGTCATAGCCTACTACGCGCACACCTGCCCGATGCAGCCGCCGACTCATGCCTGCGCCCATGCGTCCCAGTCCAATCATTCCCAGTTCCATAGCGCTACAGGGCTACACACTCGAGTGACAATTCAACAATACAACAAGCAGTGATTTTTTGCCAGTTTGCGGGAGCTTTCAGCAAAGCACAAGGTAATTCTTAACATAACTTCAAAAATGCTTACCACCATGCAACGGGCCTTTTCTGGGAATTGGTGCTGGCGTGGAATGCTTCTACTAGGGGCATTGATCCTAAGCTGCAAAGTACACGCCCAATCGGCAGCGCAGCTGGTCGACGAAGGGGATGCTTGGCTGGCGCGAGGAAGCTATCGGGAAGCCGAAAAGACCTATCGTGAGGCGTTGGCTCTCGACCAACGCTACCTGCCGGCTTATTTGGGCCTAACACGCCTAGCCATGGTGCGCGAAAACTGGCGTGAAGCCAGCGACTGGGCTGGTAAAGCACTGCAAATCGACTCCAATAGCCTGGCTGCACGCTATTTTTTGGCCATCAGCGAGCGCGAACGTGCTCAGTACCAGACGCCTTTTCAGGCCACGCACCGCCGTGAGGCACGGCGTCATTTTGAGTGGATTCTGGAGCGTGACAGCCTCTACCGCGATGTGCTCTACCAATACGCCCTGCTTTACCGGCAGGACAGCAACTACGCTCGGGCCATTGCCCTAGCCGAAGCCCAACTACGGCTGCGTCCAGACCTTGACGAGCCCGCCATCGGCCTTTTTCGGATTTACCATTCCTTTTTGAACCATACCAACCTGGACGAAGCAAGCCGCTGGCTAGCCACACATCCCACAGACTATGCCCGTTTTTTTGCAGCTGAAGTTCTGCGTCGCAAAGGGCAGCTTCGAGAAGCGGATGCCGCCTTTGCCGCTTTAGTCCATCCTGGGTTTGCTTGGCCTCCTCAAGCCATTTACTTGGCCCGCGCCCGCATCTGGACTGCCCTAAACCGGCCCGACTCGGTGCAGGCCCTGATCGACCGCGCCATCGGCTCCATCGATCGCCCCCTAGGCGCGCATTTTGTCTTTGAGGATTGCAAGTATATTTTCACCGCCCAGGAACTCGAAACCTATCGCCGCCTGCAAACACCAGCTGAATACCAGGCCTTCTTTCGGGCCTTCTGGGAACGTCGCGACCCTATGCCCGGCCGCTCGATCAATCTGCGCCTTATTGAGCACTACCATAGGTTGCTGGTGGCTGAACGGGACTATGCCTACGATGGCCCTCGCCTATGGCATAACGACCCCGATAAGTTTGGTGAGCTGGAGCTACCCGTCACCTACGCGCTCAATCGCGAATTCAATGACAAAGGCCTCATCTATCTGCGCTATGGCGCGCCCGACGAGCGCATTGTGACCGTACGGGGCGAAATCAACACCTTCCGCGCTGGATCAGTGTCGCGCGAGCGGGAATTTGCCATGGGCTGGGTCCCTAACGAATCGTGGCGCTACTATAACCCACGCATGGATTTTCACTTTGTTATCGACGAAGGCGCCACAGGCAACAACTGGCGGCTAACGCCCGTGCTGGCCAATGCCCAGATGATCGAAGATCGGGAAATCTGGGGACCGCCCTACTCGCGCATCATGAGCACGCTGCGCACCAAATGGGAGGTCGAAGCTGGACTGCGGCCGCCTCAGCCGACCGCCCTAGAGCTTGCCGAGTTGCGTGAAGAGATGGTCGCCCAAAGCCAAACCACCTATCGACAGGGCCTCAGCTCAGACCGGTATCAATGGCCACGCAACCTAGTGGTGTTGCCGCTTGAAGCCCTCCCGCTGGCATTCCGGGGCGACAGTGGCTACACGCGCATCGAAATTTACTACGCGCTGCCAGCGGCTCCTTTCCGCGAAGTGACGGGTAAAAGTGGAGGGTACACCCCAGCTGAGCTGGGGTTTGCGGTACACGATTCGGCCTGGCAGCCGCTTGTTGCTCAAACCCAGCGGCGCAATATTCCCATCCTTCCCGATCCTACAGCCGCAATCAATGACTTTGTCACCGTAACGCTGCGCCCAGGTACCTACCAGGCCACGCTGCACGGCCGCTCGCTCGAGGCAGAACGCCTGCAAGGAAGCGTGCGCTTTGCCTTAAAGGTGCCTGATTTAAGTGGACCCGGATTGCAGATGAGCGATCTTTTGCCCGCCTGGCGCATGGAGCCCTCCAGCGGTCAAAGCCGTTTCGATCGCAATGGCTGGCACCTGTGGCCTAATCCGTTGCGCCGGTTTTCCGTACGCCAAGCGGTGTTTCTCTATTTCGAAATTTACGGCCTTACGCCTAATGGCCAGCAGCGCACGCGCTATACCGTCGAGTACACCCTGCGCCCGACCAAACCACGCAAGAAGTTCCTGGGCCTGTTTGGCAGCGACGACCGCCCTGTGCTACGCCTCAAGAGTACGCACGAAGACACCCGCACCATCCTAGCCGAGCATGCCGAGCTCGACGTGCGCCAGGTGGATCCCGGTGCTTACCTGCTTGAAGTGCGTGTCACGGACGAACACAGTGGAGCCTCGGTGCTGCGAACGCTTGCCTTGGAGCTTACTTCCTAACGTGGTTCTTCACCACTCGTTTTCATAGCCTGGCCGGTTGTAAATCTCTGACCAGTCCCGGTGGCCTTCGGTGTAGGCCCCTAGGCACCAGGTAAACATAAAGTGCACTGGCGGTGGTGCTATCGTATCATGGTAGCCAGGCGTGACGTTGATGGCCTGCTCGTCAAAAATGTGCACGTATGCCCCAACCGGTTCACCAGGACGAGCGCAGTTTTGCAGCACAAAGGGCGTGTCGCCAGGAATCTCGCTTTCACAACGAAAGTGGTAGATTTCCTCCTTAGCGCGATCGCCCAATCCGTAAGGTCCATCGGGTCCGTGGAAATGTGGAGGATAGCTGCCCACACCCCCGGGCTGTGCGAGATAGGTGTCGCCAAAAAGCAACCGGCAAGCCTGCACGTTTTGGTCGACAAGCTTGTAGACGGTCCGCTGCGTCATGGGCCGCTTGCGCCCCAAATCGGCAGCTAGCGGCGTCCCTTCGATCTCGGCATGGCGCACCAGCTGCACAGGATAAGCCGTGTGGCAATCGATGGCCCGAAACTCGCTAATGTCGGCTAAAGGGCCATCGGCCTCCACAGTTACGTGCTGCCCCAGGCCCACATACAGCACGTCACCTTTACCCAAGACGTAGGCTTGACGGGCTACCATTAGCCGCGCCCGGCCGCGGTTGACGTAAAAAACCGCCTCTTCTGTATCGCCTAGCTGCACCGTAATGGGCCTGTAGCCAGGTGCCTCAGGCACCAGTGCAATCCGCGCAAACCGCAAATACCGAAACGAAGAATTTTCTCCAGTAATGATGGCTTCTCGGCGATTGACTACTGGTCGAGCATCAAAGAGTTCTACCGTACGTAAAGCCTCTTGGCCAGGCACAACCGCCCGTCCTGTTAACCGTCGCCGCTCAGGCGAGGTGGGCTCCGTCGTTACAAAAGGACCAATGTCACGTGGAGGTACCATGGCTTTGCTGAGCTTTTACGAAGAACCCTCTAGGCAGCAGCTGGAATGCGCTCGTCGAGCCGGTAGGTTTTTCGGACCAGATCATAGGCCAACGCCCGCGCCATACGCCGGGCATCCGACATATCGATGATATGGCGGGCAACCAGGGTGGCTAAAAAGTTGGCATCTACCCGCCGCGCCAGGTCATGCCGCGCTGGAATCGAGCAGAATGCCCGCGTATCGTCGTTAAAGCCAGCCGTATTGTAGATACTGGCCGTTTCCGTAATCCATTGCCGATAGCGCGTCATGCCTTCGATGCTGTCGTGAAACCACCAGGCCGGACCAATCTTAAGCGCTGGGTAGTGCCCAGCCAGCGGTGCCAATTCCCGCGCGTAGGTAGATTCATCCAGGGTAAAAACAACCACCGTCAGCCGCGGGTCATTCCCGTAGGTGACCAGCAACTCCCGCAGATTGTAGGTAAACTCTGTCTGCACGGGAATATCTCCACCCTTGTCGGGTCCAAAGCGTTCGTAGAGGTAGGTGTTATGGTTATAGAAGGCACCGGCATGGATCTGCATCACTAAGCCATCTTCTAGGCTCATACGGGCCATTTCCATAAGCAAGTGTGCTTCAAAATCGGCCTGATCCGCTTCGGTTGCCCTACCTTGCAGCGCTTTCTGAAAGAGGGCCTCGGCCTGTTCGGGCTCAAGCCGATGTGTACGGGGCACCAGCACGGCATGGTCGGTCGCAAAAGCCCCCATTGCTTTGAAAAAGGCACGCCGGTCCTCTAGCGCTCGAATAAAATCTTCATAGCTTGTGATGGCAAAGCCGCAACGTTGCGCCAGCAGCTGCAGCTGCTCCCGCCAGTCGGGACGGGCAATTTTGAAAACCGCATCCGGCCGGAAGCACGGAGCCACGCGTCCTGGCCAGCCCGATGCCTGAATGGCCTGATGGTAAGCCAGCGTATCGGTAGCTGCATCTGTAGTGGTTAGGATTTCAATATTGAAGCGTTCAAACAACGCGCGAGGCCGATATTCAGGAGACTGCAAACGCTCCAGAATGTGATCATAGACATACTGTGCTGAGGTGCCATCAAGCTTATAGGGCACACCAAACACTTCGGCAAACTCGTAGTCGAGCCAGGCGCCTGTAGGCGTACCCGCGAAGAGATAATAGTGCTCCGCAAAAATTTGCCAGATTTTGCGAGGATCCTGTTCTACAGGCTGCCCATCTTGCCGTGGAATGCCCAGTGCTTCTAGTGGAATGCCTTGAGAGTAGAGCAGCCGAAAGATGTAATGATCCGGCTTGATAATCAGCGATGTAGGTTCAGGAAACGGTTCGTTGGTGGCAAGTAGGGCAGGATCTACATGTCCGTGCGGGCACACCAACGGGAAAGTGCGCATTTCCTCGTAAAGCTCCCGTGCAATACGCCGAACCGTTGGGTCTGGGTCAAAATAACGATCAGGATGTAACTGCAAGGGTTCCATCGTTGAGCAATATGTAGATTTTACCGTTTACTTAATAGGTTAAGTTATCTGGTTTCCTCAACGAATGCCAGTCCTAGCAGCACTTTTTCTACAGTCCAAGTTGTCGAAGGAAGATTGTTAGAGCCTGCGGCTCTAGCAATAACGTCAACAGCAATCCCCCAAGAGCACCGCCCAAATGGGCCTCGTGAGCAATACCTCCGTCTTGAACACCGCGCTGCACAGCATAAATCGAAAGCACCACGTACCCTATCGCAAACACGACAGCCGGAATGCCAACGGGAAAAAAGAACAGGTAAATCCGGTCAAACGGGAAAAACAGGCAGTAGCCAAACAGGAGACCGCTAATAGCACCCGAAGCACCTACAGCGGCATACATAGGCCGGTTGCGGTGCAACCAAAGTGAAAAGCCATGGGCTGCAAGCTCAGCGCCAAAGTAAATCAACAGAAAGCGTACTGGACCTAAGAGCACCTCCATAGGACGCCCGAAAAAGAAAAGGGTAATCATATTAAACAACAGATGCGCCCAGCCGACGTGTACAAATCCTGCGGTAATCATCCGGTAGTATTCGCGTCCCCGCAAAATGTGTGCTGGGCGAAACGCTAGCCGGTCAATCAGCGCTGGATCTACCAGCAGCGCATAGCCGCTAATCAAAAGGTTCAACACCAGCAGCAGCGTAGTCCAAGGGGTTTCGATAAACATAAAACGGCACTTTGTTTGGGATATTCATGCATAACACAGCGTCTACGTTACAATAGATCGATGGATTCTGCCTAACTGGACGCCCCTATGGAACCTTCCCCGTCGTTTGCTGCGCTGGCCTTACGGCTGAGCGCTGCGCTGGCCATTGGATTGATGATCGGTCTGCAGCGAGAATTTGCTCACCGACAGGAGCAAAATGCTCGCGCAGGTCTGTTTGCCGGTGCCCGCACTTTTACGCTCATCTGTCTACTAGGAGCAATTTCGGGGCTAGCGGCTGAGCTGCTCCAGACCCCTTGGATTGTACTGTTGACGTTAGCTGCTGTCGGCGCGCTGCTAAGTATAGCGCACTTCATTGGCGCGCAGCGCGGCGACATTGGCCTTACAACAGAAATAGCCGCGCTACTCACATTTTTGATCGGACTGCTTTGCTACCACAACCAACTGGTTCTGGCAGCTGCAATAGGGGTAGCTCTGACCTGGCTGCTTGCCCTTAAGCCCCAAACACGCCTCTTGGCCGAGCGCATTTCACGTGAAGACGTCTTTGCCACGCTCAAGTTTGGCCTGATTACCGCCGTCTTGCTCCCATTGCTGCCCGACCGTAGCTACGGCCCCCCACCCTTAGATGTACTGGTGCCCCGCGAAATCTGGCTTATGGTAGTGTTTGTATCTGCCTTAAGCTTTTTAGGTTATGTGCTGGATAAGCTCCTGGGCGCGCCGCGGAGCTTAGGCGTCACTGGCTTTGTCGGTGGGTTAGCCTCGAGCACCGCGCTGACGTTGAGCCTGAGTCGTAAAAGTCGGGAAGAGGCGGCCCCGCCTACGGGCATAGCCGCAGCCCTGCTCCTGGGTTGGGCAGCGCTACTGGTGCGGCTGGTTTTGATTGTGGCCGTGCTTTCACCAGCGCTTTTAGGCCACCTGGCTCTACCCTTGGGAGCAGCCTTAGGGATTGGCGGACTCTATAGCCTCTGGTTGTACCGCCAAAGCACCACGCAGGCCGCAGAAGCCCCTACCGCCCTGCAAAATCCTTTTGCGCTTAAACCCGCGTTACTTTTTGGCCTGCTCTACGCCCTAGTACTGCTTTTGACCCACGCCGCTCGACTCCATCTTGGCGCCTCTGGGCTGTATCTCTCAGCGCTACTGGGCAGCCTGGCTGGCCTCAATGCTATCGCCGTCTCCCTAGCCCAACTAAGCCACAATCCTGCACTCCCTATCTCCGTAGTTGCCCAGGCCTTAAGTATTGCCCTGGTAACCAATTTGATCGTACAAACCGCCTTGATCTGGATCTTAGGCGCCCACGCATTGCGCCGCCCACTTATGGCAGGACTCTTTGCTTATGCGCTTCCTGCCTTACTTTTTGCTTGGCTGCTATAAAGCTTCACGCAGGTACGCCAGCTACGTGCCGGATAAGCGACTGAAAGATACCTAAACCATCCGCACTCCCCAAAAGCGCCTCGACGCACCGCTCTGGATGGGGCATGAGGCCAAGCACATTCCGCTGCTCATTGACGATACCCGCAATATGGTGCATCGAGCCATTGGGATTGGCTGCTTCAGTAACGCGACCATCGGGCTCGCAGTACCGAAAAACAACCTGACCGTTTGCCTCTAGACGCTCGAGCACTTCGGGCAGCGCAAAATAGTTGCCTTCACCATGCGCAATCGGAATGCGCAGCACTTGCCCAGGCGTAAAGGCATTGGTGAAAGGCGTGTCGGTTTGCTCTACACGCACGTGCACGTACTTGCAGACAAAGCGAAGCGAAGCATTGCGCAGTAAAACACCTGGCAACAGGCCGCTTTCACACAGGATCTGAAATCCATTGCAAATGCCAATCACCAGGCCTCCATCGCGGGCAAAACGGATCACATCCTGCATGATCGGTGAAAAACGCGCAATCGCTCCTGGGCGCAAATAGTCCCCATGGGCAAAACCGCCTGGCACAATCACTACATCCACATCTCCTAAACGGGTCTCTTTATGCCAGATAAAGCGCGCTTCCTGTGCAGCTACATGCTTTACCGCATGATAAGCGTCATGGTCACAATTAGAACCAGGGAAAACCAGCACCCCAAAGCGGACAGCCATAAGGCGATACAGTTGATCAAAGCGACAGACCCTAGACGCTCCCTGCAACGCTTGAGCTAGAACAGGGTTCGACGGCAAAACAAAAACGCCCGACCCGCTTAGGGCCGGGCGTTTCCTGCTGGTCATAACGCAATTTCAAACGTTTTCCTGCACCACTTCGAGGTCAATAAGCAGCGTAACTTCACGTCCAACCACAACGCCCCCAGCCTCGGTCAGTCGGTTCCACTGCAGCCCGAAATCAAAACGGTCAATTGTGCCCCGCGCGGTAAAGGCTGCGCGCTGCTCACCCTGCATGCCTTGCGCCGTACCTAAAAACTCGACATCCAGCACCACCTCTTTCGTAACCCCCTTGATCGTCAAATCCCCTACCAGCTGAAACCGATTGCCCTGAAGATTCCGGACCGCTTTGCTGACAAAGCGAATTTCCGGATAACGTTCAGCATCGAAAAAGTCGGCCGAACGCAGGTGGTTGTCGCGGCGCTCAATGCCCGTGTTGATGCTGGCCACGCGAATGGTGGCCGACGTTTTCAGCGTGCTGAGGTCCGCCGGGTCAAATTGCAATGTCGCGTCGTAATCTGTAAACACCCCATTGACATAGCTAATACCCAAGTGCCGCACCCGAAAGCCTACTGAACTGTGCGACTTGTCAATGGACCAGCTTCGAACTTCGGATTTTTGGGGCGTATCGAACGGCAGGCTCAAGCCGGCCACAAAAAGCACCGCGGGCAGTAAAAACAAGTAAACGGTACGCATAGGGCACCCTGGTTTGGTGAAACCATTATAGTTTACGCAGCCTCGCCGAATCTTGGTTTGAAGAATATCATAAACTTGTTGCAACAACATCTTGTAGAAAGGTTTTATGGATCCGCTGTCTTATCTGCAGGCTTTACCTCGGTTTGCGGACCAAGGCGCTGATGCCTATCAGCCGGGGCTAGAACGTATTCGGGTTTTGCTTGAAGCGATGGGGCAGCCGCACCAGGCTTACCCTAGCGTGCATATTGCCGGCACCAATGGAAAAGGCTCTACGGCCTCATTTCTAGCAGCCATTGCACGGTCGGCTGGCTATCGGGTAGGTCTGCACACATCACCCCATCTATGGCAAGTTACCGAACGCATGCGCGTTGATGGCCAGCCTGCACCCATAACATGGCTGAAAGCGGCCGTGGTCCGCTATCGCGATCTTTTCGAGCAAGTGCGCCCTAGTTTCTTTGAAGCGACCGTCGCTTTGAGTTTTTTGTACTTTGCCGAGCAACAGGTAGCGCTGGCTGTTGTAGAGGTAGGGTTGGGGGGACGGCTTGATGCGACCAACGTGCTTCTGCCGCGGCTAGCCATCATTACTTCGATTGGGCTAGACCATACCGACCTGCTGGGCGACACGGTAGTGGCCATTGCCCGTGAAAAAGCAGGCATTATCAAGCCGGGTATTCCCGTGCTTACCTCGGCCCTTCAGCCCGAAGTGCAGGCCGTAGTGCGCGAAGTCGCTGCAGCCCACGGGGCGCCTTATCACTTGCTCTGGGATGAAGTGCGCTACGAACTCGTCAGCGAGGCGCCACCCCTCACACACCTGAACGTGCATACGCCGCTGCGCCATTACGAAGGGTTGCAGATAGGACTGCCGGGACGACATCAAGTCGCCAACGCCCTTTTAGCGTTGCGAGCAGCCGAGCTGGTGCTGCCCGAAGTTGCACATCACCCCACAGCAGTGACGGAAGGCTTACGCGATGTGTGCCGGCTGAGTGGCCTGCGGGGCCGCTTTGACGTGCTGCGTACCTGTCCCTTGGTTGTGGCCGACGTTGCCCACAATCCGGACGGCCTGGCGTCTGTCTTAGCCACGCTTGCGCAATATCCTATCGCAGGCCAGCGGTATGCGCTTTGGGGCGCCTTGCGTGACAAAGATGCTGCCACCATGGCCCACCAATTGGTTGCTGCTGGTTTTGCCGTTTATGTCGTCGCTTTGGAAAGCCATCGGGCTTGGCCAGCAAACGCCCTTGTTGACCTAGTGCACCAAGCCGGTGGGCACGTTCTCGGGGCGGGAACCGTCTTAGAAGGCTGGGCGTTGCTACAACAGCATTTGCAGCCTACCGATGCCGTGCTCATCACAGGCTCCCATCAGGTCGTAGCCGGTCTTCCGGCAAGTCTTTGGGAGTCGAAAGCTGCGGCTTTAAGCCTTGTACCACGTTAAATTTTGCCGAAATACGCAAGATTTCCTGTTGATTTTGCCCAAAAACTTTCTATTTTGCTTATGGTGGTCGTGCGGATCCCAGCGTTTGCTGGTCTGCCCTTCTTGAGAGAACGGCCACGCTTGTTAAGCCCTCCAAAGCAATAGGCGCAATAACACCACACATAACTGCCCAAGCATTAGGTAAACCGCTTTTCCTTGCATGAAAATCTCAGAGCTACAGGCCAAAAAGATTGGCGAATTGCGTGAACTAGCACGCGCGCTGGGCCTTACGGGGTATTCCACGCTTCGCAAACAGGATTTGATTTATCGTATTCTAGAGGCCCAGGCAGAAGCCGAAGCAGGACGTCCCAACGGAACTTCCCGCCGGAGCCCTGCGGCAACTTCACCTGCAGAAACCACGACCGCAGAAACCGCAACCCCGCCTCAAGCAGACCTAGAGGCTGAAGCTTCAGATGGGACTTCGAGTGAGCCTCCCCTAGCCCCGTCAGAAATAGCCGAAGAGGCGGTCGATACCCCAGATGAGGAAACTGAAGCTGCTGCTGCCGAACGCACGGACCTTTACCGTGAGGACCGGCGCCAGTGGCGCGAGCGCCGTCCCCGCCGAAATAACTGGACCGAAACGCGACGCACAGAGCGCGACGAGCGGCGACGGCGTATCTACGAAGGGCGGCCTGAATACATGGCCACCTACGACCCGAGCAAGACCGAGCTCGAGGGCATGATTGTCAAAAGCGGTGTGCTTGAAGTCATGCCCGATGGCTACGGCTTCTTGCGCTCTTCGGAGTATAACTACTTGCCTAGTCCCGACGACATCTACGTCTCGCCTTCGCAAATCAAGCGCTTTAGCTTGCGTCTGGGCGATACCATCGAAGGCCTGGTACGTCCTCCTAAAGAGGGTGAGCGTTTCTTTGCGCTTATCCAGGTGCACAAAGTCAATAACCGCCCCCCCAGCGAAATGGAAGAGCGGCAAAGCTTTGACTATTTAACGCCGCTCTACCCCACCGAACAGCTGCGCCTGGAAACCACGCCTAACGAGTACAGCACGCGCATTCTAGACTTGTTTGCGCCGATCGGCAAAGGGCAACGCGGCCTTATCGTAGCCCCACCCAAAACCGGCAAAACCATCCTGCTCCAAAAAATCGCTAATGCCATCACGGCCAACCATCCCGAAGTCTATCTGATCATCCTCCTGGTCGACGAGCGGCCAGAAGAAGTAACCGACATGGAGCGCAACGTCAAGGCCGAAGTGATCTCGTCCACTTTCGACCAGGATCCCGAGCGCCACGTCGAAGTAGCCGACATCGTGCTCGAGAAAGCCAAACGCCTGGTGGAAGCTAAGCAGGATGTGGTAATTTTGCTGGACTCAATCACGCGACTGGCACGGGCACACAACGCCGTAGCTCCTAGCACAGGCAAAACGCTCTCGGGCGGTATTGAGGCTGGAGCACTGCGTGGGCCTAAACGCTTCTTTGGCGCAGCCCGAAACGTCGAAGAAGGCGGCTCCCTGACCATCATTGGCACAGCGCTCATTGAAACAGGCAGCCGCATGGACGAAGTCATCTTTGAAGAATTCAAGGGAACGGGCAACATGGAACTGGTGCTCGACCGGCAACTGGCCGATCGCCGCATCTTCCCAGCAATCCATCTGATTAAATCGGGTACGCGCCGCGAAGAACTGCTCATTCCCGAAGCTAAACTGCAGCGCATCTGGCTACTCCGGAAGATCCTGGCCGACATGGACGCGATCGAAGCCATGACCTTCCTCCTTGAAAAGATGCGCGGTACGCGGAGCAACGACGAGTTTCTGATCACGATGAACTCCTAAGCCGACGCTAGACAAAAAAAGAGGCTTCCCTATCACGCAGGAAGCCTCTTTTTAAATTCTCTACAAAAAGCGCTTCCATACCTTTTTTAATTTATCTTAGGCGTGTTTTGGTCTGATGCAAAATCCCAAAGGCGTATGCCCCCCCTCATAAAGGCTGTTTTGTTTGACCTAGACGGCGTGCTGGTCGATGTGTCCCGTTCCTATCGGCGCGCCATTGAAGAAACCGTAGAACACTTCACCGGCCACAAAATCACGCCCGCTACAATTCAGCGCTATAAAAACGCTGGGGGTTTTAACAACGACTGGAAGCTAACGCATACGCTGATTCTCGATCTTGGCATACAGGTTCCGCTAAGCCGCGTTGTCGCTGAATTTCAACGGCGCTATCGCGGCGAGCACTGGGATGGCTTTATTGCCCAAGAACCCCCATTGGTAGGCACGCAGACCTTAGCCCAACTCCGTCGTCAAGGGTATATCTTAGGTATCGTAACCGGTAGGCCAGAGGCCGAAGCCCGCTGGACACTGGAACGCTTTGGATGGCGCCCCTACTTTCCGCTGCTGGTAGCGATGGAGCATCAGGATGGGCGCGGCAAACCCGATCCCTTTCCTTTACAACGGGCACTGGCCATGTTAGAAGCAGCCGGATTGCCTGTGGCTCCCGAAAGGGCTGTATACGTAGGGGATTCGGTCGACGACATGGAAGCCGCCCAAGCAGCTGGGTTGATCCCCATTGGGGTCGTTCCACCGTATCTGGACCTATCCCAACACGCTGCGCTGCTGCGCGAGCGCGGTGCCGCTCATGTCTTGGCCAGCACCGACGACTTGCCTCGCCTTATGGCTGAGCTGGAGGCTATCCCAGCCCAGCGCGCACTATAGCGCGGGAACGCAACAAGCAGCTGCGGCGTGTGCAGCGGTTGTGGTTTGCATGAAACCGATCTATGAAGATTGCGCTGGCTCAGATTAACCCCATCGTCGGCGACCTGCAAGGCAACCGGCGCAAGATCGTCCACTACGCGCACCAAGCCTATCAACAAGGCGCCGAGCTGGTCATTTTTCCAGAGATGTGCATCTCGGGCTATCCGCCGCAGGATTTGCTCGACATGCCCGCTTTCATTGAGGCTGTCGCTCACACGGTCGAGACCGTCGCGCTAGAGGTGCCATCCGCGCTGGGCGTCATCGTCGGCGCCCCAGTGCCTAATGAAAGCCCTGTGGGCAAACGCCTGTTTAACGCAGCGCTGCTTCTGGAAGGCGGCCGCATTGTAGCTAAAGTAGCCAAACGGCTGCTGCCCACCTATGACGTGTTTGACGAGTATCGCTACTTTGAGCCTGCCCCTCCTCAACCGGTAATCCACTGGCGTGGTCTGCGCTTAGGGCTGCACATCTGCGAGGATATGTGGAATAATGAGGACTGGGCACCTTACCACCTCTACGAAGAAAATCCCATCGATGAACTCGCCGCTCAGGGCATTGACCTTTTCGTGAATATCAGTGCTTCACCATTTTCCATCGGCAAACACGCGTTGCGCAACCGCCTCATCGCAGGAATCTGCCGCAAACACCACGTGCCGTTTGTATACGTCAACCAGGTGGGGGCCAACACTGAACTGATTTTCGATGGCGACAGTCGCGTCCATGCCCCCGATGGAACGCTCTGGTGCTGTGCCCCTTCGTTCCAAGAAACCTTGCTGATTTGGGATACCGAGGCTTCTTACGCAGCTTACGTACGCAACCGCACGGACATTGAAGACTTGCACGATGCCTTGGTCCTAGGCCTGCGGGATTATTTTTTCAAAACAGGCGCTTTTTCTAAAGTCGTGCTGGGACTCTCAGGGGGTATCGATTCAGCGGTCACCTGCGCACTTGCTGTCACTGCCCTAGGTCCTGAGCGCGTAGTGGGTGTAGCCATGCCCTCGAAATATTCCTCACCAGAATCGGTCGAAGATGCTCGTCAACTTGCGGAAAACTTGGGGATCGCATTTCACGTCATCCCCATCATGCCTGCTGTTGAAGCATTCCGCACCATGCTACATCCGGTCTTTGACGATTTGCCCGAAGACGTAACCGAAGAAAACATCCAAGCACGCGTGCGCGGCCTAACGCTTATGGCTTTATCGAATAAGTTTGGCTATTTGCTGCTCTCCACAGGAAACAAAAGCGAAATGGCTGTTGGCTATGTTACGCTCTATGGCGACACCAACGGGGGCCTGGCTGTGCTGGCCGACGTATACAAAACGCAGGTCTATCGACTGGCCTATTATATCAATGCGCGGGCAGGCCGCGAGCTCATCCCCCAACGCACCCTGACCAAACCTCCTTCGGCTGAATTGCGCCCAGGCCAGAAAGATACCGATACGCTTCCGCCCTACGAAGTGCTGGACGTTATCCTTCAGCGCTACATCGAATACCGAGAAGAAGTGGATGAGATCGTAGCGGCAACTGGACTTGACCGCACCCTGGTAGCCGATATTTTGCGCCGCGTCGACCGCAACGAGTACAAGCGCCGTCAGGTCCCCCCAGGCTTGCGGGTCACTGGCAAAGCCTTTGGCATCGGGCGCCGCTTGCCCATTGTGATGCACTGGAACCGGGCCGTACTGGAAGAAGTGCGACGCAACCATGCTGCTGCGTTGCAAACCCAGCCTGAACGCACCCCATGATTACCTACATTTCAGGCAAATTAGCTACCAAGAAGCTTACCGAAGTCGTGGTCGACGTGCAGGGCATTGGCTATCGCCTCCTCATCCCTACGTCGACCTATGAGGTGCTGCCTGAAGTGGGAGCACAGGTGCACCTGTTAACCCATCTCTACCTGCGGGAAGACGCGGTGATGCTGTTCGGCTTTGCCACAGAAGCTGAGCGCGCATTGTTTGAGGTCATGCTCAGCGTAACAGGCGTCGGCCCCCGCCTAGCCCTGGCGGCGCTCTCTACGTTCCCTCCTGCCCAACTTCGCGAAGCTATCCTCGCAGGAGATAAACAGGCCCTCACGCGCATCCCAAGCGTAGGCCCCCGAACGGCTGAACGCCTGATTGTAGAACTGCGGGATCGATTGGCTTTGCTGGACGTAGCGGAGCTAGCACCAGTTGGTGCAGACGACGTGCGCACCCAAGCCCGAGCTGACGCCTTGGCTGCACTGGAAGCCTTGGGCCTTCCGCGAGCCGCAGCCGAACGCAGCCTGCGCAAAGTGCTGCGCGAGCACCCTGGACTGCAATCGGCCGAAGAGCTCATTCGCCTAGCCCTACGCGAGCAGGGCGCTTAGGTGCGGCCCACTATAGCAGAGGCCGACAGCGGTTTGACCTCTTCCACTTCACGGCAACGCGGAAGAATAACCGTAAATATGCTTCCTACGCCTGGCTGGCTTTCCACATAGATTTGGCCGCCCAGCAGCCGTACAATCCGCTGCACAATCGCTAAGCCTAAGCCACTACCTTCATAGTCGCGCGTTAGCCCCTCCGAAACCTGCTTAAATGCCTCAAAGATCATGCTTTGCGCTTCTTCAGGAATACCAATCCCAGTATCGATGACCTGAAGCTGCGCGGTCGTTTCATCGCTATCCAGCAAAACCCGAACATAGCCTGCCTGCGTGAACTTAATCGCATTGTGCACCAGGCTTTTAACCAGGCGCTCCCAAAGCCCAGCATCAACGCAGAACTCAAGCTGGGGCGCCGTGCTGTGCACAGTACACGTTAGGCCTTTCGCCTGAGCCATAGGAAGGAGCTCGGCCACAACCTGCTGCGTGGCAGCGACTACGTCCAGGGGTTGATGTTGCACCCGAACGGTACCAGCCTCTAAACAGGCCAAGTAAAGCAGCGCATCCAGCGTATCTAATAGCCTTCGGCCACTTTGTTCAATAATCTGGGCCATTTCGCGCTGCTCTGGGTTCTCAAGCACTTCTTGCAGAATCTGAGCATATCCCAAAATGCCGGCCAGTGGAGTGCGAATTTCGTGGTTCAGGTTGGCGAGAAACGTGCTCTTTAGGCGAGACATTTCCTCAGCTGCTTCCTTAGCGGCAACAAGCACTGCCTGGTGTTCCTGCACCCGCTTGAGCATTTCGTTAAACGCTGCGGCCAGCTTCTGCAGCTCCTGAGGACCTTCAACAGGCACGCGAATGGTGTAGTCGTAGGAGGTTGCTACCTGTTGCGAGGCATCAGCCAGTTGGGCCAGCGGCCGGCTTACCCGCTGTTGCAACAGGGAGAGTAACAGGAACCCTATCCCCAACGAAAACAACAATACTATGCTTCCTATTGTGGCATAATTCCGCACACGGTCGCGCCAGTCCGCAAGCGAAGCCGCCAGATAAACATAGCCCTGAGGCTGTCCATCCCAGTACACCGGCGCCACGTAGTGCAACACCCCCTCTCGGTATCCCGGCTCTGGGACACGCGCAGGCAAGCCTGAGCGCAATTCCCCGGGTAAATACCAGGCAAAGGGCTGCCCAGATAGGGTGTACAGTACAGCTAGCTGCACGTAAGGAATGGTGCGCAACCCTTCCAGTGAAGCTGTAGCAGCTTCTGCATCTTGAAACACCAAAGCTGCCACGCTGTGCTCACCAATCACCTGGGCTAAGACAGACAGCTCGTTTTCCTTTGCCTGCCGAAACTGTGCTAGGTCATAGAGGGCAAATAGCCCGGCATTTACGAATAAGATGGCCGCGCAGGTCACAAGCACAATCCCAATAAGCTGGGCTCTCAAGGAGCAATGGTCTAGCAGCTTCATGGCGTTACTTTTCTTTGTACAGCTGCGCTAGCCGAATTACCCGCGAGCTAAGCTGCAATCCTGACCGGTGTAGGGCTGCCAAATTGATCTCAAATTGAACCCTGTTTTTATGCGTAAATAGCCGAATGATGCCACCCTGCTTCAAAAACGCTTCCTGCTCGCCTATGCTCAACACAGGTCGCCCTTGCAATTGCGATAGCGTCTCCCGTAGCACAGCATCAGGCATGCGTCCCATAAAAACAACATGGCATGTCAACGCCGAGGCACCTGCTGCGAGGTGCACAATCTCCAGCGGACGGTTTCGTACCGTTTTCCCTTCCAGTTGCTGGAGTGCCTCACCAAAAGGATCCTCTCCGAGGATGCACAGCCGCAACGGCGCCTGGGGCCCTGTAAAAACGTCCTCTGGCCAGCTGCTAAACTGTGCAAAATGGTACAGGAAAGCAGCCTTAATGCGGTAAGCCCGCACTTCCCATGAAGGTGCTTCCTGCGGAAGCACAGGGCCCACAAGGATGCCTATAAACAAGGCACAGGCAATAAACTGTTGCCTTACCATGCCCATTGTAAAGCCAAGATCCATTGCCGATGCATCTCCATCGCGGCAGTTTCGTGCCATACCTTTAGCGGCAAATCTAGGTGAAGCGCCCATCGCATACCCCGTAGCGGTCCTTTAGGAAGGTAGATGTTGATGCTGGGCTGAACCATTACGTGACGGTCGCCTTGAAGCGCCGGGTCGTCCATTGGGCTCACGTGGGGATCCAAGCGTGCATCCCGGCCACTTACGTCACCTAAGAGATGGCCATCTACATGCATTGTAAAGGCCAGCCAAGACCATAGCCGATAGGTAGCCCAAGCGCCGGCATGTATCCGGTGCCCAAGACGATAGCCGTAGGTGTTTTTACCGATACGCCATAAGGCATCTCCATGTACCCCTAGATTCCAGTCCTTTAGGCGATGGATGCTGGCAAGTCCTATGAGCATATCCCAGGTACCTGAACCCGGTCGCATGGCGTAGGGAAGCGGTCGCGGCAGCCTGTCGCTCCATAGATTAACCCTGCCCACTGGCAAAGAAAGCCCTGCAAAGCTTGTCAGATAATGTACCATGCTGGCGCGAAGCGCATAGTGGAGCGCTATCTGCACATCCCCCAGCCCAGAAGCCGTGATTCTATAACGCATGCCTTCTGTCGTTTGCAGGCGTAGGATGCTGCGCTGGTAGCTCAGCATTGCTGCCAAGGTCAGACGGTCCGTTATGCCGTACATCGCCTCTACCATATGCATACCTGTGTGCATCGCTTTGGGCTCTAACGCATAGGCGCGATCGTGAAGGCCATGCGCAGGTTTCATGTGCATAGACCCAAAGCGATATCCCGCCATCCAAACCCCCTTAGGATGAATATGGGCTCCTAGGACATCGATAGGAATGAGCTCCAGCGCTAACAATTCTTCTGGACCCAGCGTTGTCAGGTCTTCAGGCAGTGGAGCATCCTGGGCATACCCTGAGCCCACAGCTACCATCCACAACGTCCCATAAAGCATCCAGCGCGACACGATCGAGTTCAGCATACCAGGCGACAGCAAAAGCACAAAATTTCTTTGTTTGTTTATCGTCGGTGAAACAAGTTTTTTAAAAGCTAGCCTTTTTAGACTACTTGCGGGAATTGCCGTGATCGATGCGGCTTAAAAGCGAAGGGTAAAGTCAATCGAAGCTTGGCGGCCCAGGTCATACACATCGACCGGCACAAAGTCGAAGCGTCGGGGCAAGCGCGGTCCGGTTAGCACCAGCATGGGTTCACGGTACCAAGGATTAGCCCGATCGAAGAGGTTAAACACGCCCAGGCGCACTTCAAGTGTTGCGGGTCCAGCAGCGTGGCGACTGAAGAGCGTCAAGTCCAAGCGATAATAGGGTCCCAGCCGTTTAGGCTGGGCTGGATCGGTAAAGCTTTCGGTATTTGGTGCTCCAGAAGCGGCAAACCAGGCCAACGCGAGTGCGCCCCCGGACCAAAGGGGCACATCTAGATATGCGCGAAGCTGATGCCGACGATCCCAAGGGGCAGGATACCAAGCCCCATTGAGGATTGCAGGATGGCGCATTTGGATGCGGGCTAAGGAATAGCCTAACGTAGCCTCCAAAGGCCCTAAGGGTTGTAGCAGCAACACTTCCAGGCCATGGGCTTGGGCCTCGACGTCGGTCAGCCAGGGCATAGCTGTTTCTCGGTCGCGCGTAACAAGATAGACGGGAACCTCTACCTCATGCTGCCAGAGATGCTTTAGATACCGTGCATAGGCATCTAGCGAAAAACGCGTTTTCCCAGGGCGGAGCTGCATGCCCAGGCTTAGGTTGTCGACCGCGGTAGGTGGCTGCTTGGATTCTGTCAAAAGCCAGACGCCTGTGCTGTTTGTATTTCGGAAAGCCAGGCGGTGGAGAAATTGATAGTTGCGGCTAAGCGCTACGCCTACAGACCAAAACCCATAGGGATGCAGCGTCAGATGCACGCGTGGGGATAGCCGCAGTTGTGCACCGGTTGCAAAGGTATGCAGCCGCACGCCACTCAGTAGCTTAACCCATGGATGAGGCGTGCCTTCATATTGTCCAAAGCCGTCTATGTTGAGCACATGCTGCTTGACTACAAAGGGCTTAAGGCGTAGTGCAGAGCTTTCTGTGTACGAAAGCGAAACCACCTGTAGCGCAGCGCCTAGGGTCCAAATGCCAGCCTGTTGCCCAAGGTCCACCGCCTGTTCCCAGCGCCCTTCATGCAATGCGTTACGATATGCGAAAGGTGCTAAACGTCGAAAAAATTTTTGCAAGCTGCCCCCTGAGAGGGTATACAGAAAATCGTCTTTGGCATAGGTGCTCTGGTAGGCTGCCATGCCTAACGTGGTGTGCAGCCGCAAGCTGCTTGAAAGCCAGTAAGAAGCTTGCAGGCTTAAAGCACGGTTAGCCCAGCTTTGGCGCGTAGCCACGGGTTGCCAGCGAGGAGTGCTACTTAAGGGACCTGCCAGACTCCAATCGGGCATAAGCCGATAGGCTTGCTGCTGCGCCTCATCGGCTCCTGCATAGCCGCTCAATCGAAGGCGCCAGCGTGCTTCGTCGAGCAGCAGGCTGCCATGCAGATCATAAAAAGCGCCGGCCACTGGTCCGCGCTCTAGCAGACGCGCTTCCAGGTCGACAGCCTGGGAAGGCAAAGGGCTGGTTGGGCGGGCTACATCCAAGCCATAGGCGAGCAGCTTGGCATTCCCTGGCCAGTCGAGCCATCCGATCAGTGCATGGCGGCCGGCAACAAGCCAGCTGCCTTGCTGGCCAGGCAGAGGCCCTTCGAGCAAAAGCCTGCCAGCTACGTTGCTCAGGCCTGCCGTGGCATGAAGCCGATCCCGGCTTCCAGCGCGTGTGGCAAAGGCCAAGGTTCCCCCAGGTGGTGCGGCATAGACCACGGGCGCCACGTCGTAGTAGAATCCAACCGCCTCAAGTGCATCGGCATTAAAGGCATCAAATAATCCAAAAAGATGGGTGGGGTGATAGATAGGCATGCCATCGAGCAGAAGCTGAAATCCGTCGGTTTGGCTGCCACGTACGTTGAGCCCGTTGGTCAGGCCAATAGTTAAGCCAACAGCAGGCAGGGCCTGGAGTGCCCGTGTTGCTCCAGGTTCGCCAAAGGGCGCAAAGCGCTCGGGTCGAATGAGCCGCTGCCAGCTGGTATCGACCCCATCCAACCGACTTGCGCTTCCGATAACCACCACAGCGGGCAGGGCTTTTTCCTCCGGCACCAGGCGTACTACAATAGCTTTTTCTCGTATCCCTACGGTCACGGTCTGTGGCACGTAGCCTACGTACGATACCCGCAGCCGCAGCGTATCCTGCCTTTCTGGTACCGTGAGCATAGCGCGGAACCGGCCCTCGGCGTCGGCCATTGTGCCCTGAAGTGCTGCATCTGCATGCCAGGCAACGGTGGCATAGGGTAAAGGCGCTCCACTTCGTGCATCACGCACCTCGCCACTTAGGGTAACGATCCGCCTCCGAGCTTCTGTTACCAGCAGTTGCCGGCGGTTGGGATCGATTTCTAGCTTTAACCCCTGCTCAGCTAGGGCATCGGCCAACGCTTCAATCAGCTTTGCCGAGGTAGTCTGTAGCGAGATCGTGCGCCCTTCGACCAGGGCATCGCGGTAAAGCACGGCATATCCGGTGCGCTCGGCCACCTCCTCGAGCACCTGGCGCAGCGGTGCTTCGTGGTACCTCACTGGTTGCGCCTGCACCCCAAGGGCTATCAGTAAAAATCCGCTTAAAGCAAGCCCAGGCTTAACGATCCCCATCAGCTTCAAAGCGATAATGCGCTGGTGCAACCGCGACAAAGTGACCACCCAAGACGCGACCCAAGTCCTGCAAAGCTTGTTCCAGATCCTCTAGCAACAACGTACCGCTGAGCGTCTGGGCTGCATACGGCTCGGGCAACGTAATCTGCACGCCAAAGTGGTAAGCCAACTCAGTGACAACTTGAGCAGCTGGCTGCTGCGCAAACGTCAATCGCCCTTGTAGCCAGTCCAGGTACACTTCAGCGGAAGCCCGCTCCGGTGCTGTGAGGCGTCCATTAGCGGTTAGGCGGACGCGCTGGCCTGCTGTCAGCACCTGCCGCTGCCCCCTTGGCCCTTGCAGCTCAAGCCTTCCGGCTTCTAGAAAGACTTCAACGCCTCCCCAGGTGCGTACGTTAAACCGTGTGCCGAGTACGGTTACATGCACCGGACCAGCCTCCACCTGAAAGCGACGCTCGGGACGAGGCACTACCTCGAAAAACGCCTCACCCTCTAGCCGGTAGTGCAGCACCGTTTCCGAAGCTACCACTTGATACAGTCTTGAGTGCGGGCGAAGCGTGACGCGCGAACCATCTGGAGCCCTATAGGCCTGCATCGCTGTTTCGGCCGAAGCTACCAGCACCGGCTCCGCCTTGCGTCCTGCAGACAACCACCAGCCCAGCCCTACTGCCAGAAGCACCATCGCTACGCTAAGCGCCCAACGCCAAATCATGCGGCGACGCCTGAAGCCCACACGTGGTAGTCGGTCAGCTGCCGGTCGCTGCATACGGCGCACCACCTGCTGCCAAATGCGCTCTTGCCGTGCTACTTCGACCTTAGGCACTTGCCTAGCCTGAAACCGTAGCAGCACCTGCATCAGCGGATCTGCTGCCAGCTCCGGATCAGACGCTAAAGGCCGACCTGCCTCTCGAAGCTGCCCAATACGTTGCGCTAATGTAGCCTCACGATTCATCGCAAAATTGGTTTGGGGGGGTGATGCCCGTCCCGGAAGCTTTAAGAAAGCGGCTCAACCTCACCAGTACCTAGCACGATGCGGTAGGCTTGCCGCGTGCCGAAAAAGCGAAGCAGCGCCGATCCGTCGCCATTGAGCTCGATCGTCCCCTCTACAGTGCGCGTTTGCTCACGCCCGTTTACCCGCATCACAAGCTGCAGTTGATAAGCCAAGGTGCCGTAGGCCCGGTATTCCAATGCCTCGTTTGTGGTAGGCTTAGCGATCTTAATGGGGCCATCGGTCACCAGTTGGCCAGAAAATACGCGCTCGACTTCCCGGCCCTGTACGTTGATCAAGTGGAACGTGCCCGAATAGGTTTGCTCACCCATAAACAGGATCGTGTCGCTTTCGGCCTCGAGGCCTTCAACGTGCCAAGTTGCCCGCCGCTCGAAGGACGAGCTGCGCCTATTGCCTGCAGGCGTCTGCTGCGACACTTCGCCTCGGCGGTAGCCCTCGAAGTCGATCGTGGCGATGCGGTCGGCCTCAGCGCGCGGCCGGGCAATAAACTGCCCTGCTGTGTCTTTGAAAATGTACTGCAGCCGCGCTTCTATCGACTTATGAAAGACAGGGTGATCAACCTCATGCAGAAACGAAAGGGTGTGCACACCCGTAGTCGAGTCGTAGCTGAGCTGGAAGTTGCGACGCATACCCCGCCAAGGCCGAGGATCCTGAACCAACGCGCCGTCTTTACCTGCCGCACCACCCATGTAGTACATGCCGCTACGGTCAAACGTCGCCGTTGCTTCGTAAAAATCCGTCACTAGTCCGTCGCTCTGATCGGCTAGAGACTGCGCCACAATGGTAGCAACCGTTGCGGCTTCTTCGTCGCTCAGCGTTTGGGTATCTGTGTGCTGCAGCACATCACAAGCTGCCAGCGACACCAGCAGTAGCAGTGCCAGTCCGCTCTGGAAGCGTTTCATAGTACACCTCCTTGTTACAAGTTTACCCGATACAACAGGCTGGTCTGTTGCTACCTGCTATACACAGCACTGGCCGTTTTCCCCTATCCCAGGATCACAAGAAAGCGGCCAGCGCTTCCCGAAGCTGCCGAAGGGCCTGCGCCATGTGATTTTCTACGGTTTTAGGGCGAATGCCCAGTACTTCGGCTGCTTCACGGTAGGTAAGGTCCTGCAAAAAGCAGAGCTCAAAAACAGCCCGTTGTCGCGCCGGAAGCCGCGCAATGGCGGCCTGCAGGCGCTGCTCAAGCCAAAAGGCGTCGGCCTGCTGCTCCGCAGAGCACCCCGGATCGGCCATTTCAGGCACGGTGGTTACAGAAATCAGCCTCCGAGTATCTCGGAAATAATTCAAGGCACGATTGTGTCCAATCCGAAACAAGAAAGCCCGCAGCGACCGCGTGGGATCGATCTGCGCCCGCCGCTCCCATATCATCACAAAAGCCTGCTGCACAACGTCTTCGGCTACCTCAACGGGCAACCCCATACGCTCTAGATAGCGCAACAGAAACGCGTGATAGCGCTCGAAAAACAGCCGGAAGGCCTGCTGATCTCCATGGCGAATGCGTCGAGCCAGCTCTGGATCATCGAGTTCTTCCCCTGGGCCCTGCTGGGCTAGGAGCAGCAGCGCTACAAGAATATGCGTCATGGACGGCTCACGTTATCGTGCCTCAAAGGTATCGGCACAAACAGGACTAATCCAAATTGCTCATTTGATCTAAAGAAATAAGTTGTTATTTCCATTTTATTTTAAGCTAAAATCATTGGGTAAACAGATGATGCTAGGTTTTATTTTAGAAATGTTGTGCTTGGCAAGTCCTAAGGTCAAGCACGAAGGTCTCGTGTTGATCGCCTTTGTCCCTTGAGCCTTTCAGTTTGGTCTTAGCCAGGCAGGGGTTGCCTCAAACTATAACGGACGGACGCTTATGGCACGCACCCTGTATCTATTGGGCGGAGGGGTTGGCGTATTGGTTGGGTTATTGTTAATGGGATTAAGCGCTGTTTATTTGATCACTTCCTTACATCTACGCCAATCCTACACGCTGCATGAGGTCCATCTTACGCTGCGCGCCGACTCGGCCACCCTAGCGCACGGGCGACATGTGGCTACAATTCGGGGATGCAGCGACTGTCATGGTGCCGACTTTGGCGGGCAGATCTTTATCGATGATCCTATGATGGGGCGTTATGCTGGTCCTAACCTAACGCGCGGCGGTCGCGGCGCAGTACTCACTGTAGCGGACTGGGAACGCGCTGTTCGGCACGGTGTCCGCAACGACGGCAAACCGCTGCGTTTCATGCCGGCTGTTGAGTTTAACCAGCTTAGCGATGAAGACCTAACGGCCCTCATAGCCTACGTGAGGCATTTACCTCCAGTTGACCGACCCACGATCCCTATCCGCATTGGGCCTTTAGGCCGCCTACTACACCTCCAAGGAAACTTTCCACTGCTGCTTACAGCGCGGTTGATTAACCATAGCGCACCCCATCCGCCTACCATGACTCCTGAGCCTACAGCTGCTTATGGTGCTTACCTAGCCACCTCTTGTAGCGGCTGCCATGGCCATGGCTTTAGCGGTGGCCCCATTCCTGGGGCGCCACCAGAGTGGCCTCCCGCTGCCAACCTGACACCCGATCCAGCCACAGGTTTGGGCACCTGGACTGAAACCGACTTCTTCCGCGCGTTGCGGGAAGGAAAACGCCCTGATGGCTCAACCCTCAACCTGCAGTACATGCCCGTCCGGTTTACCTCGCAGATGACAGACGTTGAAATCCGGGCACTCTGGGCCTTTCTACAAACCCTGCCGCCAACCCCCGAAGGGCAGCACTAAGCCACCTAGAACACTAGCGGTATCGCACGCGCAGAGCGCAGCCCTTCTGAGAGCAAGCGCCACAATTTGCGAAGTATTGCAGCAGGTGGAACCTTTCTTGAGCATAGGCGCAAGTAAGGGGCTCACGTTAACCGTCAAGTCCTTGTTGGGAAGTAATGTCCAATGGCCACATGGGTTATCCGCTGCGCAATATCGCTATCGTAGCTCACGTCGACCATGGCAAAACGACACTGGTCGATGCCATGCTCTGGCAAAGCGGTATTTTCCGCGCCAACCAGGAGGTCCAGGAACGCGTGCTCGACTCGCTTGATTTGGAGCGCGAGAAGGGGATTACGATTATGGCCAAAAACACGGCCATCTGGTATGCAGGCGTTAAGATCAACATTGTCGATACGCCTGGCCACGCCGACTTTGGTGGTGAGGTCGAGCGCACGCTAGCTATGGTCGATGGCATCATGCTCCTGGTCGATGCCGCCGAAGGCCCATTGCCGCAGACACGATTTGTGCTCTCAAAAGCCCTGGCCCTGGGGCTTCCGGCGATTGTAGTGATCAACAAAATTGACCGCCAAGATGCCCGTCCGCGCCAGGTGCTCGACGAGATCTACGATCTGTTTATCGATCTGGATGCTACCGAAGCGCAGCTGGACTTTCCTGTCCTCTACACCATAGCCAAAGAAGGGCGCTGCACCCTTGACCCTGAGGCTCCGCTGACGGACCTGCGCCCGCTTTTTGAAGCCATCCTCACCCATATTCCACCGCCCCAGGGTGATCCTGATGCGCCCCTCCAGATGCTGGTTACCCATGTGCAGCCCGATCCTTACCGTGGACCGCTGGCCATTGGACGTATCGTGCAGGGCAAGCTCCAAAACCGTCAGCGCGTACTGCTCTGCCACCGTGACGGCCGCCAGACGCCTGCGGTGGTAAATGCGCTCTTCGAGTTTGAGGGACTGCAGCGCGTCGAAATTGAATGGGCTGGGCCTGGAGCCATTGTGGCTGTAGCCGGCATGCAGGGTATTGGATTGGGCGAATCCATCACGGATGCCCATAATCCCAAGCCGCTACCGCCCCTGCATGTTGACGAGCCGACACTCTCAATGGAGTTTCGGATCAACGACAGCCCCTTTGCCGGTCGTGAAGGCCAGTACGTGACTTCCCGCCACCTGCGTGAACGCCTGCTCCGAGAGGCTGAAAACAACCTGGCAATCCGTGTGGAAGAAACCGATTCGCCCGATGCTTTCCTTGTCTACGGTCGGGGCGAGCTGCAATTAGCGATCCTGATCGAGCAGATGCGTCGTGAAGGCTATGAGCTTGCAGTGGGCCAGCCGCGTGTGCTCACGCGCCAGATCGACGGTAAGCTGCATGAACCCTACGAGCGCGTGCTGATTGACGTGCCAGAGGAATACATGGGCGTTGTGGTCCAAAAGCTAGGCATGCGGCGTGGCGTGCTGGTCAAAATGATTAACCATGGCACCGGGCGCGTTCGGCTCGAGTTCGAGATGCCCGCCCGCGGCCTCATCGGCTATCGAAGCGAATTCCTGACCGACACCAAGGGGACCGGACTGCTCCATCATCTCTTTGACGGCTACCGCCCCTGGGCAGGCCCTATCACGCATCGAGCCACCGGCACCCTGGTGGCCGACCGACCGGGACGCGTAACAGCGTATGCTATGCTGAACCTTCAGGAACGCGGCGAGCTGTTTGTTGAACCTGGCGATGAAGTCTATACGGGCATGATTGTGGGCGAGCACTGCCGGGAAGGCGACCTGGAAGTCAACATCACCCGCGAGAAGAAACTCACCAACATGCGCGCTTCGACGGCCGAAGGCTTTGAAAAGCTGGTGCCGCCTCGCAAGCTTTCTCTCGAAGCAGCCATCGAGTTCATCCGCGAAGACGAGCTGATTGAAGTAACCCCTAAAGCCATCCGCCTACGCAAACGCTATCTCGATCCACACGAGCGGAAGCGCCAAGCCCTCCGGCAGCAGGCTGTGGGAAGTTGACGGGTGGCGTCATTGGAACATGCCTCAGAAGCGGCCGTGTGATGCACGTACGATTTTTTGTTTGAACAAATCTGCCCTGTTTTATGCACGAGCTTGCCCGGTTGCTGCAACAGCGCATTTTAATCCTCGACGGGGCCATGGGGACCATGATCCAGCGTCACCAGCTCTCGGAGGAAGCCTTTCGGGGAGCGCGCTTTGCCGATCACCCCAAGCCCCTTCGGGGAAATAACGACTTGCTGGTTCTAACGCAGCCCGAGCTCATCCGCGACATCCACTGCGCCTATCTTGAGGCCGGTGCCGACCTCATTGAAACCAATACCTTCAATGCTAATGCTCTTTCCCAAGCCGACTATGGCCTGGAGCACCTCGTCTATGAGCTCAACGTTGCAGCAGCCCGCCTAGCCCGCGAAGCTGCCGCAGCATACACGCGACGCACCCCTGAACGCCCTCGCTTTGTGGCAGGTGCTATTGGTCCCACCAACAAGACGCTCTCGATTTCACCCGACGTCAACAACCCCGCCTACCGCGCCGTCACCTTCGACGAGATGGTAGCCGCCTACCGCGAACAGGTACGTGGGCTGCTTGATGGAGGTGTCGACGTTTTGCTTGTCGAGACCGTTTTTGACACACTCAACTGCAAAGCGGCCCTGTTTGCGATTCAAGAAGCGTTTCAGACGCGTGGCCAGGCCGTCCCTGTGATGGTCTCAGGCACGATTGTCGACCAAAGCGGCCGCACGCTGTCGGGCCAGACGCCCGAGGCGTTTTGGATCTCCATCGCACACATGCCCCACCTCCTATCGGTCGGCCTCAACTGCGCACTTGGTTCTGGCCAAATGCGCCCCTTCATCGAGGAACTGGCCCGAACGGCTACCGTCTTTACCAGCCTTTATCCCAATGCAGGCCTACCCGACGCGCTTGGCCAGTATAAAGAAACACCCGACTACATGGCAGCGCAGCTTGCCGACTATGCCCGCGAGGGCTGGCTCAACTTGGCCGGCGGCTGCTGCGGCACAACCCCAGAACACATTCGGGCCATTGCCGAAGCCCTAGAGGGTCTCCCACCCCGCCGCATTCCCGAGGTGCCCCGCACGCTGCGCCTTGCAGGGCTAGAGCCCCTTGTGTTTCGGCCCGAGTTAAACTTTGTCAACATCGGCGAACGCACAAACGTCACCGGCTCCCGTCGCTTTGCCCGACTCATCCGCGAAGGCCGTTACGAAGAAGCCCTCGATGTGGCGCGTGAGCAAATCGAAAACGGCGCGCAGATGATCGACGTGAACATGGACGAAGCCTTGCTCGACAGCGTGCAGGCTATGACCACGTTTTTGCATCTGATCTCGGCCGAACCCGAGATCGCACGCGTGCCGGTTGTAATCGATTCTTCAAGGTGGGAAGTGCTTGAAGCCGGGCTCAAGTGTCTACAAGGCAAGGGGATTGTCAACTCGCTTTCGCTTAAAGACGGAGAAGAAGTGTTCAAAGAACGCGCCCGTCGCGTGCGCCAATATGGGGCAGCCCTCATCGTCATGGCCTTCGACGAGCAAGGACAAGCCGACACGCTCCAGCGTCGCATAGCCATCTGCCAGCGTGCCTACCGCATTCTGACTCAAGAGGTTGGCTTCCCGCCGGAGGACATTATTTTTGATCCGAACATCTACGCCGTGGCAACCGGCATTCCTGAGCATAATCGATATGCCATCGACTTTCTGGAAGCCACGCGTTGGATTAAAGCGAACCTACCTTACGCCCGTGTTTCGGGCGGCATTTCAAACCTGTCGTTCTCGTTTCGCGGGAATGAAACGGTGCGCCAGGCCATGCATACGGTGTTTCTCTATCACGCCGTGCAGGCCGGAATGGATATGGGCATTGTCAATCCTGCGCAGCTTGGCATTTATGAAGCGATCGATCCCGAGCTGCGCGCACGCATTGAAGACGTACTCTTTGATCGGCGCCCAGATGCTACCGAACGGCTTATTGCACTGGCCGAAACGCTCACGCAACAAACAAACGACGCAGCTGAAGCAGCAACGTTAGCCTGGCGCCAAGAACCTGTCGAAGCCCGCCTACGCCACGCCCTCGTCAAAGGTATCACGGAATTTATCGAGGAAGACGTTGAGGAAGCGCGTCAAAAGTACGGCTCGCCGTTGGCTGTGATCGAAGGGCCGCTTATGGACGGCATGAACGTTGTAGGCGAGCTGTTTGGCGCCGGTAAGATGTTTCTGCCGCAGGTCGTCAAAAGTGCACGCGTGATGAAAAAGGCGGTGGCCTACCTGGTGCCTTATCTGGAGGCCGAAAAGCAGCGCTTGGGGGATGTGCGTCCTAGAGCCCGCATTCTGCTGGCCACAGTCAAAGGCGATGTGCACGACATCGGCAAAAACATCGTGGGTGTCGTACTCCAGTGCAATGGCTTTGAAGTAATCGATCTGGGCGTGATGGTGCCTGCCGACCGCATTCTCGAGGAGGCACGTCACCACCAGGTAGACCTGATTGGCCTAAGTGGTCTGATCACGCCCAGTCTTGACGAGATGGTACATGTAGCCCGCGAACTGGAGCGTGCCGGCTTCGACACACCTCTGCTTATTGGGGGAGCCACAACCTCAAAGTTGCACACAGCCCTAAAGATTGCTCCCTGCTACCATGCACCTGTGGTGCATGTGCTTGATGCCTCTCGGGCTGTGCCCGCTGCGAGTGCATTAACCGACCCCCTCCGTCGAAGTGCTTTCGTGGAAGACATCCGCCGGGAGTACGAAGCGCTCCGCCAACGACACAGTCGCCGCACAAACGAACGTCTCCTAACCATCGAAGAAGCCCGCGCTAACCGCTTTACCTGCGATTGGTCAGCCGTACCCATCACACGGCCCAAACACTTGGGCCTGACCATCATGCGCAACTTCCCATTGGCCGAAATCCGACGCTACATCGACTGGACGCCGTTCTTCCAGGCTTGGGAACTGCGGGGCAAGTATCCCCGCATCCTGGACGATCCAGAAAAAGGCGCTGAGGCCCGACGCCTGTTTGCCGATGCCAACCGACTGCTAGACGAAATCATTGAGCAGGGTTGGCTTGAAGCGCATGGTGTAGTGGGACTCTTTCCCGCCAATAGCCAGGGAGATGACGTGCTGGTCTTTACAGACGAGGCGCGAAGCGAAGTGCAGGCCGTGCTCCATTTCTTGCGCCAGCAAACGCCCAAACGCTCCGGTCAACCTAACCGCGCTTTGGCAGACTACGTAGCACCTGTAGAAAGCGGTCGCCAAGATTACATCGGGGCCTTTGCTGTAACTGCTGGCCATGGACTAGAAGAGCTGGTCGATCGGTTCGAGCGCGCCCACGATGACTATCAAGCCATCCTGGCCAAAGCGCTAGCCGATCGCTTGGCCGAAGCGTTTGCGGAGCTGCTTCATGAACGCGTCCGGCGTGAGCTATGGGGCTATGCCCCCGACGAGCGACTCACCAACGAAGCGCTCATCGCCGAACGCTACCGTGGGATTCGTCCAGCTCCCGGCTACCCGGCCTGCCCTGACCACACAGAAAAGTGGACGCTTTGGGCCCTGCTCGACGCTGAACGCCACACCGGCATTCGGCTGACCGAACACTTGGCCATGCATCCAGCTGCTTCAGTATGCGGCTACTACTTGGCCCATCCCGAAGCATCCTACTTCAACGTAGGACATCTGGGCATGGACCAAATCGAAGATTATGCTCGGCGCAAAGGCATGTCCGTCGAAGAGGTCGAACGATGGCTAGCGCCCCAACTGGCCTATGATCCAACAGCCCAAGCCAACGCTGCCTGATCCCGGATCGGGAACCCAAAAGTGCGCTGGCTGCGTTTTTTCTATGGACAAGCAGCTTTTTCCGCGTATAGACATATGGCAGGACACAATAAGTGGTCGAAGGTCAAACGACAGAAAGCCGTTGTCGATGCCCGTAAGTCCAAAGTCTGGGCGCGGCTTTCCCGCGACATCACGCTAGCCGCCCGAGAAGGCGGTGGGGACCCAGATTTGAACCCACGCCTAGCCCATGCTATCGAAAAAGCCCGGGCGGAAAACATGCCCAAGGAAAATATCGAACGTGCTATTAAACGTGGCACGGGCGAAATCCAAGGGGAAGAATACGTAGAAGTCACCTACGAAGGCTATGCACCAGGGGGCGTGGCGATCTTTATCGAGGCGCTAACCGACAACACCAACCGCACGGTTTCGGAGCTGCGGCACTTGTTCAGCAAAGCAGGCGGCAGCCTAGGACAGCCTGGCTCGGTAGCCTATTTGTTTGAGCGCAAGGGCGTCATCGAAATTCCTGCTGAAGGGCACGATGAGCTTGCGCTCTTTGAGTTGGTGGCCGAAGCTGGCGCCGAAGATCTTACGCGTGACGAAGATACGTTCGTGGTGACCACGCCGGTCGAAACGTTTGCCTCCGTACTCGAAGCCCTCCGGCAGGCCGGTATTGAACCTAAAGCAGCCGAGCTCGAACGCATTCCGACAACCACGGTCACCTTGCCGCCTGAAGAGGCCAAAAAAGTGATAGCGCTGCTTGAAGCCTTAGAAGCGCATCAAGACGTGCAGAATCTCTATACTACGTTGAACTTCGACGAGGCTACCCTTGCCGCCATCGCCTAACCCCAACAGTCCCCTGATTTTGCTGGGCATCGATCCGGGCTCGCGCCACACAGGCTACGGCGTGCTGGAGGTGGTCGACGAACGCGCGCGCGTGCTGGAGGTAGGCGTAGTGCACTTAGATGAGCACGCAACTCATCCCCTTCGCCTGCTTCGGCTTTTTGAGGCCATAGGCGCGCTGGTTGAACGCTACCACCCAGACGAATGCGCCTTGGAAATGCCCGTCTACGGCCGCAATCCCCAGTCTATGCTTAAACTAGGACGGGCGCAGGCCGCAGCCATGCTGGCTGTCTTGGTACGCCAACTTCCCGTAACGGAGTACACCCCTAAGGAAGTCAAGAAAGCCTTAACCGGCCAAGGTAACGCTACTAAAGAGCAGGTGCGGTTTATGATACAGGCCTTGCTAGACTTGCCCGCTACGTTGTCCTTGGATGCCTCCGATGCCCTAGCAGTAGCCGTCTGCCACTGGCAACACCGTTGCCATACCCACCTGCATCGCCGCACCTCCGACTGGAGCCGCTACCTACGCCAGCACCCTGAGCGCCTGCTTTAAAGCTCAGCGCGCCCGCTCCCCGTCATAAAAAAAGCCCCGCTCTTCGTCGCGAACGCGCACCACCTCCGCCACCTCGTCCATATTCAGCTGTCCCTTGCTCATAAGGTAAATGAGCTGGGCAATCTGCCGATCTTTATTTGGAGCCTGGTTCCACTCCGGATGCGCCTGCTCGATGAGGCTAACCAAAATGCGCAAATAGGGATACCGCTTCTCCGGCGTTTCCAGTTGGGCAATTGCCTGCGCAAACAGCTCCGCATTCCGCCCAACCTGACGATCGATCATCTTTTCCCGATAATACGTCATGTTTCCTGTTTACCGCTGCTTAGACACATGGTGAGGCGCGGCCCTTAAGCCGCTGTCAAGAAAGGCTTGTCGTTCCTAAATTAGGATCACTGGCGGCCAGTTGCCATCCAAGTTAACATAAAATTGTGCGAACAGGTTTCTTTGAACTCCTGCTGGAGCCTTCGCGTTGAAACGAGTCGGACCGTAGCCTATACTACGGTGCTATGAGTAAGAAGCCAATACGCGAAACTGCGCAAAATCAGCGCCGCATTAGTCCCTATCGCCTGGAGCTTCTTCCGGTGGTGCCTGCGTATCATCGCCGGGCACGCAACAAAAAACCACTTCAGGAAGGCCAGTTGGTCTACTATGGCCCGATGCCGCTTTACTATGGCATCGGCGAAGTCAAGCGCGTTGTAGGTTCGTATGTAGCGGTCGACTTCCGAGGCACAGGACAGTTTGGCGTGCACGAAGACGTACTTTCTCAAGAATATTTGGTCCCCATTCCCCCTGCTACACTCCCATTGCTGTAACTTGAACGCGTCGTTTCCGTATCTTGGGATTGTTTTTAGGGTTTACACGCAGCATTATGCTTGTCGTCGACCACGTCACCAAACGCTACGGGGCAACCGTAGCGGTTCAGCAGGTCTCCTTCACGGCTCAGCCTGGGCGCATTTTAGGGCTTTTAGGTCCGAATGGGGCGGGCAAAACAACCACCTTACGCATGATTGCGGCCATTTTACTGCCTAATGAAGGCCGCATTCTGTTTGAAGGTCGGCCTGTCGGCGCTTGGAGCCAAGCGCTCATGGGTTATTTGCCTGAGGAACGGGGACTCTACCGCAAGCTCTACGTGGAAGAGCAACTGGTCTATTTGGGACGGCTCAAAGGGCTATCGTCCGCCGAAGCCCACCGGCAGGCCCGCTACTGGCTCGAGCGCCTTGGCCTTGACCGCTGGCGTGCCCATAAAACCGAGGCACTTTCCAAAGGGATGCAGCAAAAATTGCAGTTTATCGCTGCCGTACTGCACCAGCCGCGCCTGTTGATCCTTGATGAGCCGTTTAGCGGTTTGGATCCGCTGAATGCCGACCTGCTGCAGCAGATCATTGCTGAGTTCAAAGATGCGGGCCGCACGATTCTTTTTGCCTCGCATCGCATGGAACAGGTCGAGCAGCTGTGCGACGACATTTGCTTGATCGCCCAAGGACGCATCCTAACGGCAGGCCCCCTACGCGAGATCAAGCAGCGCTTTGGACGCAACACGGTGGTCCTGGAATTTGATGGCGACGGCACGTTTTTAAGTGCGCTGGCTCGTCAGCAGCGTATTCGTCTGCTTGCGCAAAGCCACCACCGTGCCGAAATCGAACTGCTCAACGGCACTTCACCACGCCAAATTCTGGAGACAGCGCTGGCCCATGTGCCCGAATTGTACCGCTTCGAGGTCACCGAGCCGCCACTTTCGGAAATCTTTAAGCACTTAGTCCGCAACGCTACAAGCTGAGCCCGCGCCATGGATAAAATCTGGACTATTCTGCAAAGCGAATTTGTGCGGCGCGTGCGTACCCGCATGTTTCTGCTCACCACGCTATTGGCGCCGATCTTTTTGCTGGCCCTGCTTTTGGTACCTCCTGTAGTCAGCTACCTCAGCACCCGTGCTGAGGTGCGTCATTTAGCTGTTGTAGACCTGAGCGGAGAGCTTTTTTCACGCATGCAAGCACAGGCACCAGCTACGCTGCACCTGGAGGCCGTCACGCTACCGACCGACACGCTTCAGGCTGCTGTGCGGGCAGGACGCTACGACGGCTATCTCTTACTGCCTGCTTCGCTCCTGGAGGGCAGTGGCAGTGCCGAACTGTATGCCCAGAGCAGTCTAGGCCTGAGCTTCCAAATGCAACTGGAGCGCTTGCTCAACAAATCCGTCGAAGAAGCCCGCTTGGCGAAACTTCAGGTCCCCCCTGAGCTTGTGACTGTATTACGCGCCGAAGTACCCCTGCGCCTGTACCGCCTTTCTTCAACCGGTGCCGAAGCCGACGGTACGGCGTTTTACTCGATTGTTGGCTACATTATGGCTTTTCTCATCTACGGTGCTACACTGGCCTACGGCAGCGTAGTGCTGCAGGGTGTAATCGACGAAAAAGCAAGCCGGGTGGTTGAATTGATGATTTCTTCGGTCCGTCCACTTCACTTGATGATGGGCAAAGTGCTGGGCATTGGCGCATTAGGCCTGCTGCAATTTCTCTTGTGGGGGCTGCTGCTTTTGGCTGGGACTGCGGCTGCTGGCCCGCTGCTGACGCATTTGCTACGCACCCAGTCTTCCCAGCTCGGCCTCACTGCTTCTACAGAAGAAGTGCTGCAAACCGCCCATCTCAGCCTGCCGGCACTAGATCCCTTGCTTATCGTCTGGTTCATCTTATTTTTCATCAGCGGCTACTTGCTCTATGCGAGTCTGTTTGCTGCCATAGGCTCGGCCGTAGACCAGCAGCAAGATGCCCAAGGCCTGATGCTGCCGCTGACACTGCTTATCGTGATTCCTGTACTTTTTATGCCCTATGTGATCGAAAGCCCGCAGGCCTCGCTTTCGGTTGTTCTTTCGCTGGTGCCGTTTTTTTCACCTATTCTAATGGTGGCGCGTTTGGCCGTAGGGGGTGTACCGTGGTGGGAAGGACTATTGGCCTATGGCCTGCTCGTCGGCGCATTCATTGGGGCGATTTGGATCAGTGCCCGCATTTACCGCATTGGCATCCTAATGTACGGCCAAAAGCCTTCCTTTAGGGAAATCTTACACTGGCTGCGTATGGCCTAAGTAAGCCTTCAACGGAACTTAACGGTCCGCCTTTCCTACAAGGATAGGAGCTTGTTTTGTCAAAATGCGCATCACTGCCATGCGGACCGGCTGGGTTGCGGGATTGGCTTTGCTCCTGCTGACGCTGCCCCAAGCAGAGGCGCAATACTTCCGCTTTGGCAAAAACCGCGTTCACTACCACACGCCAACGTGGTACTACATCCAATCGCGGCACTTTGACATCTACTACTACGAAGGAGGCTACGAGCTGGCCACTTTTACAGCCGAGGCGGCTGAAGCGGCCTATGCGGAACTGGTTTCCTTGCTGCAGTATGAACTTTCTCAGCGCATTGCTATTCTCGTCTATCCGAGTCACAACGCCTTTAGCGTCACCAATGCTGTCGATTTGCCCGATTACAGCGAAGGCATTGGCGGCGTAACCGAGCTTTTTAAGAATCGGATTGCTGTTCCCTTCATGGGCGACTACCGAGACTACCGCCGCGTAGTCCACCACGAGCTGGTCCACGCCGTGCTAAACGACATGTTCTACGGCGGTTCGCTTCAAGCCATTTTACAAAACAACCTGCAACTGGTGCTGCCACTCTGGTTCAACGAAGGTCTAGCTGAATACGCTGCCTTAGGTTGGGATGCGCAGTCTGATATGTATGTGCGCGAGGCGATTTTGAACGATCGCCTGGCGCCTATACCGTATCTTTCGGGTTATTTTGCTTACCGAGGTGGTCAGAGCGTTTGGGACTATATTGCCACCCAATACGGCCGCGAAAAGATCGCCGAAATTCTGCAGCGTGTGCGGCTGACGCACTCCGTCGAGACCGGCTTTCGGCAGGCTACGGGGCTATCGCTCGCGGAACTCTCGGAGCGCTGGCAGCAGGCCTTGCGCGAAATCTACTATCCTGAACTTACAGCGCGCGAGCAGCTTGATGACATTGGACGGCCGTTACTTACCGCCCGCAATGCTGGCTATTACAACACCAGCCCGGCCCTAACGCCACAAGGCGATCGTTTGGCTTTTATTACCACCCGTAACGGTCTATTTGACGTATACCTTGCCAGTGCTACCGACGGGAAAATCCTGCGCCGCTTGGTTGCGGGCCAAACAAGCCCTGACTTTGAAAGCTTGCGTATTCTTACCCCTGGCCTGAGCTGGAGTCCCGACGGTCGCTTCCTTGCGCTGGCAGTAAAAAGTGGCCCATCAGACGCGATTGCCATTCTTGATGTAGAAACAGGACGAAAAACACACCACCGCATTCCTGGCGTTGAGCAGATACTCTCGCTGGCCTGGAGCCCCGACGGTCGCTGCATTGCTTTTTCGGCTACAAGCAAAGCGCAAAGCGATATCTACGTACTGGACCTGCACACCGGCCAGGTGATCAACTACACCAACGATGTCTTTAGCGACCATGAGCCTGCTTGGCGGCCAGACGGCAAAGCACTGGTTTTCCACAGTGACCGAGGCGATCAGCTAACTCCTGGCCAGCAACCTAGCAATCCCCATGCCCTTATGGCACAGGTCGAACGGGGCTACGACCTCTATTTGCTGCATCTGGACCCAGTGCGCCTCGAGCGCCTTACCCATCATGAGCGCTGGGATGAACGCAGCGGCCGCTTTGGCAGCGACCCAAACCGCCTCTTGTTCATCTCAGACCGCAATGGCATCCCCAACCTCTACGAAAAAGACCTGCGTACAGGTGCAGAGCGGCCACTAACCGACCTGGTGGTGGGCATTCAGCAACTGTCGCTCTCGGCCGATGGCCGCAAGGCCGCTGTTGTCAGCCTGCGCGAAGGCATTCCTTCAATCTATTTGATCAAGGATCCCTTTGAGCGAAAGGGAGAGCGCGACACGCTGGCGCCTACGGTATGGGCGCAACGCAAGCTGCGCCAAGCTACCCCGCCTGCCCCAGCACTGGCAGTGGCTTCGGCTACGTTGCGGCAACGTAATCCCTTCTTACGCGCAGCCAACACCCCCCTGCCAACGTTTCCCCTACCCGCCCAGGAAACCCTGATGGCTACGACAGACCAACATGCTTCGGGCAATGCGGCTTCGGCAACGGACTCCTTGACCGCCTACAGCCTGTCGCGCGTAGACTTTCGCAACTACGTCTTTAGCTCGGCTTTTGATGAAGCCAGCCATCGCCATAGGGGTTACCGAACGGTTACCGATCCTTTTACGCCTGAGAACAACCGCGACGAAAATGGTCGCTACCAACCTCGTCGCTATCGACTTTACTTCACGCCCGACTTGGTCTACGGTGCCGCAGGGTACGACATGCTCTATGGAGTACAGAGCGTGACAGAGATTCTCTTCAGCGACATGTTAGGTAACCACCGCTTCTGGGTAGCGACCAACCTGCTGGTCGACTTGCGGAATTCAGACTACGTGATAGCCTACAGTTACCTTCCTCGGCGTACCGACTGGACGGTAGCCGTCTACCATATCGCCCGTCTTTTGCCCGACTATACCCTTCGCACCCTCTACCGCTATCGCCACTACGGGCTGAATCTGGAAGCCAGCTACCCCTTCAATAAGTTTGAGCGCTTTGACCTCGATGTGGCGCTCATGGGCGTCAATCAAACCGATATTGGTAATCCTGAGCGCCCACCGCTAACGCGCTCGCTGCTCTATCCAGCAATAACCTACACGCGAGACGTGAGCGTGCCGGGTCTGCTAGCACCCATTGGCGGACATCGGCTGGCGGTGCAACTCTCGGGCAGTCCTGGCAATCTGGTTGCCGGCCGCCAGATCCAATTCCTAACGCTGCTGGCCGATGCACGCACCTACACGTCCTTTGGGCGAGGGCTCTACAGCCTGGCGGTCCGCCTGGCCGGAGGGGCATCGTTCGGCCCAACACCACAGCTTTTTTACTCTGCTGGCGTTCAAAATTGGATTAACCGACACTTTGATAGCTTCCCTATCGAAGACCTGACCGACTTTGTTTTCGCCACTCCTGTCTTGCCCTTGCGGGCAACGGCCATTAACACGCTCAATGGGCCCTACTTTGGCCTCCTGAACGCCGAGTTTCGCTTCCCCTTAATTGCAGCCCTGCTGCCAGGCCCACTTCCCGTTTTACCCCTCTACAACTTGCAAGGCACCGCCTTTTTAGACGTCGGTACAGTCTGGGGCAGCCCTTCCAACCGCCGCCTAACTTTCTTTCGTCGTACCACTGAAGGACAACAGGTGTTGGACGACCTACGCGTTGCCACAGGCATAGGGCTCCGCACGATCCTCCTAGGCTTCCCGCTACGCTTTGATTTTGCCTGGCCGTTTGATGGCCGTCGCTTTGGGAACCGCCACTTTTACCTATCGGTAGGGCTGGACTTCTAAACCGGAACCCACGGCTTGGAGCCTGCTTTAAAGGGCTCTCTGCCTAACCCGCCGCGCTATAGAGCGGCGTTTTTTCATGTACTCAGGCCTCAGCCCACGTAAGCAATGCATACGGAAATCAAAGAGATCAGCTCGGTCGAATACGAACTCACGCTCCATATTCCTGCCGAAGAACTGCAGCCAGAACTGGACCGACTGCTGCGCCAACTGCGCAATCGGGTTCAGCTTAAGGGATTCCGGCCTGGCAAAGCTCCCCTTTCGCTGATCAAGCAACGCTATGGCGATGAGGTTGCCATAGAGCTCGCTGAACGCAAAATACGCGAAGCGCTCGAAACGGCTGTGCTCAAACCTGGCACCTATCGTGTTGTCGGACGCCCCCGCATCCTGCGCCTAGACTACAAGCCGGATGCCGACCTGCATGCCGTTTTGCGCTTTGGCGTGCGGCCTCAGTTTGACCTCAAGCCGCTTTCTGAAGAGTCACTCCCGCACTTGGTGCACCAGGTCACCGACGAGGAGATCGAAGAGGCCATTCATCGCCTACGCAAAGAAGAAGCCCCGCTGGTGGACCTGCCCCAAGATGCTGGTCTGACAGCCGACGACTTTGCCCGGGTGGATCTGCAGCGCTTGGACGACGCCACTGGCATGCCGATCATTGGCGAAAAAGAAGAAGACGTCGCGTTTTTCTTGGATGACCCGCGCCTCAAAGCTGAACTCCGACAGGCGCTTTTGGGCAAAAAAGCCGGCGACACGCTGCGTGTCGAACTGTCCCATGGGGACGAAGCAGGTGGCGCCCATACCCACCGGTATGAAGTGCACGTCCGCGAAGCCAAACGACGAGCGCTGCCGGAGCTGGACGCAGCGTTTATCGAAAAAATCACCCGTGGCGCTGCACAGGACGAAGCCGGGCTGCGCGAGCTTCTGCGCCGTGAGTTGCAAGCCCGTTGGGATCGTCAGGCACGTGAGCTCCTAGAGCAGGAAATTATGGACCGCATGCTGGCCCTCCATCCTATTCCCGTACCGGAGTCAGCTGTCGAGATGGTGCTGGACCAATTTGTGGAGGACGTACGCCAGCGCAACCGCGGCCGCCTGCCTGAAGGGTTCGACGAAACCGCCTTTCGCCATACCAACCGGGCATTGGCAGAACAAGAAGCCCGTTGGATGTTTATTTTCGATAAAGTTGTGGAGACCTTCCAGCTCCACGTTACCGACGAAGACCTCGACGCCTTCTTTGCCGAGCAAGCCGCAGCCGACAGCGGCTTTGACCCCAACGCCCTGCGCCAATTCTACGCTTCGGTACCTGGTCTAATGGAACAAGTGCGCCATCGGCTGCTAACCCGTAAGGTTTTCGACACGCTCAGCACCCAGTTCCGCTTAGAAAACTTAGACCGCCAGGCCTACCTGGAATACCGAAAGACGCGGCGTGCAGGAACCCAAAGCGAATTAACCCGGTAGCACCGCCTGCCTGTCCGCGCAGGACGTTTTTGCTAACCCGATTGCCTTAGCCGACCATGTCCGACCGGCGGATTGTAGAGGACTTTCTTAAATTCTCTCGCAGCTTAACGCTGCCTTCTGATATCTACAGCGGGCCGTTTCAAAGCTACCCAGTAGGCGCCCTAGTGCCGATCGTGATTGAGCAAACCACACGCGGTGAGCGCGCCTACGACATTTTCAGCCGTTTGCTCAAGGAACGAATTGTCATTATCGGCACGCCTATTAATGACCAAATCGCTAACCTGGTTGTAGCGCAGCTGCTGTATTTAGCTAGCGAAGACACCGAGCGGGATATCAACATCTATATTAACTCGCCTGGAGGCTCAATTGATAGCGGCTTAGCGGTCTACGACACCATGCAATACGTTGCGCCTCCAGTGGCCACCATCTGCGTAGGGCTAGCAGCTTCGATGGGGGCGGTGCTGCTGGCTGCTGGGGTTAAGGGCAAGCGGGCAGCCCTCCCCAACTCCCGCATCATGATCCACCAGCCGTGGATGACAGGCGTGCAAGGACAAGCCACGGATATTGAAATTCACGCCCGCGAGATTCTCAAGATGAGAGAACGCCTCAACGAAATTCTTGCCTACCACACCGGCCAGTCCAAAGAACAGATCGCCAAAGACGTGGATCGCGACTATTGGATGGGCGCTTTTGAAGCGCAAAAATATGGCCTGGTCGATAACGTCCTAACGCCACGCCGCGGGTTTTTCCCTTCACCCGACGGACAGCTCCCCCCCGACAAAGAAAAAGGCGACAAAAGCAAAGGGTAAACGCCCACCTCCTTCGCCATAGACCCATGTGCGGCCGCTTTGCTTAAAGCGGCCGTATTTTTTTATGACCTTGCATGCAACACCTCGTGCAACAATGCGCCTAGCTTTTCAACCGTGTATGGCTTGTGCAAGAAGGCGCGCGCGCCGATTTGCCGGGCTGCTTCAGCCCGACCACCGTGCAATCCGCTGGAAGCAATGACGGGCAAAGCTGGCCAGCGCTCGCGAACCAAACGAATCAGTCCCAATCCATCCATTTCAGGCATCACCAAATCCGTAACCATAACCTGGATTTCTCCTGCGTGAACTTCCAGACAACGGACAGCCTCGTGACCATTGGTCGCCGTAAACACCCGATAACCTAATTGTTCTAAAGCTTCCCGCGCTGCCTCGAGCACAAAAGGCTCATCATCGACCAGCAAGACACCTTCACCCCGACCGCGGAAAGCTGGGGTAGAAACCGCCACAGGAGCTGTTGCTGCCTCGGGCTCGGCTGGCAAATATACGCGAAAGGTAGCCCCATGGCCTGGCTCGCTGTGAACTTCAATAAAGCCGCCATGGCTGCGCACAATGCTGTAGGCCGTGGACAAGCCTAACCCAGAGCCCTTCCCTACGGGTTTGGTAGTGAAAAACGGCTCAAAGATTTTGTCCAGTACATCCGCAGGAATACCTATGCCCGTATCGCTGACTGCTAAACACACGTAGGGCCCCGGACGGGCTTCTAAGATGCGGCGTGCATAATGGGCATCGAGCTGCACGTTTTCCGCTGCCAAGAGCAGCCGTCCCCCATCGGGCATGGCATCCCGTGCATTGACACACAAGTTCATCAGCACTTGCTGCAATTGGGTTGCATCACCCCGGATAGGCCAAAGCTGGTCGTCGAAGCGGGTTTCGATCTGAATAGACCGAGGAAACGTCTCTTGCAGCAACTGGGCCACTTCTTCCATCAAGGCGCGAACGTCGAGCGGCACGCGCTCGCCTTCCATACCCCGGGCAAAAGCTAGCACTTGCCGGACCAGGTCAGCACCACGCTCGGCACTTCGCTGAATCATGTGCAGCGCACGCTTGCGCCGGTCGGAGTCCAGGGTGTCTTGCTCCAGCATACGCACGCCAAGCAGAATAGGCACAAACAGGTTGTTCAGGTCGTGCGCCATACCACTTACCAGGCGACCAATACTTTCCATGCGCTGCGCTCTCAAAAACTGTTGCTCCAGCAGACGGCGTTCGGTGATGTCGGTATAGAGGATGAGCACGGAACGCGGCCGACCATAGGCATCACGTACCAGCGTCCAACGGCTTTCAAGCAAGCGGTCTTCGCCCTCTTGAACACGCATGAGCAGCTCACCATTCCAGCTTCCCTCAGTTACTACCTGCGTTAAGGCAGCTGTGAGCACAGAGGACTCAACCCCTTTGCACACTACCTGGATGGGCTGGCCAAGCAGTTGCGCAGCGCTCTCACCAGTAAGCCGTTCGGCGCTGCTGTTGGCATAGACCACACGTCCTTCTAGATCAACAGCCAAGATGGCATCGCGCGCCGCATCCAGTAGCATTGCTTGCTCCAGAATGCGCTCTTCAGCCCGAAAGCGCTCGACAGCATAGCGGATTGAACGTTCAAGCTGTGCGGCATCCAGTTGGCCTTTGACCAAATAGTCCCAAGCCCCCGCAGCCATGGCCTCCAGATCGACAGCCACATCACCCTGGCCGGTAAGCAAAATCACAGGTAGCGCAAGTCCCTCGCGACGAATAGTGCGCAGCAAGGTTAATCCGTCCTCAGATCCTAACCGGTAATCCAGCAGGCAAACGTCAAAGGGGCGTTGGCGTAGCGTCTGCAGCGCCTCTTCGTAAGTAGCGCACCACTGCAAGGTGCAGCGAATCGTGGTTGCCCGCGCTAGCAACCGCCGCACGATGTGATAGTCCTCCTCGTCATCCTCAATTAGTAAGACGTCCAACGGGAGTGGCGTCGTCATGGCAGGTTCGTTTGGGGGGGCAAGCGCACAATTTCAAACCAAAAGTCGCCCAGCACCTGCAGTGCCCGTACCAGTCCATCAAACGTAACAGGCTTGGTGACAAAAGCATTAACGCCCAGATCATAGCTGCGCACAATATCGGTCTCTGCGTCCGAAGTGGTCAGCACAACAACAGGAATGCGGCGCAACATAGGATCAGACTTGATTTCCTGCAGTGCTTCTCGGCCGTCTTTGCGCGGCATGTTCAGGTCCAGCAAAATCAAGCCTGGCCGGGGCGAGCGTGCTGGATCGGCATAAGCACCGCGGCGGTAGAGGTAGTCCATAAGCTCTTGGCCATCCTCAACGGTATAGATGGCGTTGCGCAAATGGCTACGTTTTAAGGCCCGAATGGTCAGCAACCGATCATCCGGGTCATCATCGGCCAAGAGAATCACAACAGACTCGGGAGTACTCATTCGGGCAGGTTTCTAGACGAAGCCATAGGAGGTTGATGCAGCGGCAATATAACCAAAAACGTAGCGCCTTCTCCCGGCCGGCTGCGTGCCGTCAGCTGACCGTGGTGGCGCTCAACAATACGCCGGCAGATGGCCAGTCCCATACCCGTACCCGCATACCGATCACGGCTATGCAACCGTTGAAATGGCGAAAAGATACGGTCCAGATACTTCTCGTCAAACCCAATACCATTGTCCTGAACTTCAAGATAACAAAGGGATCCGCCGGATGCGGCCGCCTCGATGCGCGCGCGCAGCCAGATTTCTGGCCTGCGATCGGCATGGCGAAACTTAAGGGCATTGCCGATAAGATTTTGCAGGAGTTGGCGCATTTGGGTCGGGTCAGCTTCAATAACCGGCCAGTGGCCTTCACAATGCACGCGGGCTCCTGTTTCCGCGATGCTGACTTCCAAATCGACCAGCACTTGGTCCAACACGGCTTTAAGATCGACCCGTTCAAAAGGCCGTCCCTGGGTTGTCACACGCGACAGCGTAAGCAGGTCTTCGATCAAGCGCGACATGCGTGTTGCGGCGTCGTGCATGCGCTCTAGATAGTAGCGCCCTTCTTCGTTAAGTAAGGGCGTATATTCTTCTTTGAGCAGCTCAGCAAATGCCCGTACCTTGCGCAACGGTTCTTGTAGGTCGTGCGAGGCCACGTAGGCAAACTCTTGTAGCTCTCGGTTACGCTGTGCTAGTTCCTGCTCTGCCTGCACCCGGTCGGTCACATCGCGCGAGCTGGTCTGCAATTGCACAATGCGGCCTTTCTCATCGCGAATGGCTTTCAGATGCGTCTCAAGCCAGATGTAATGGCCTTTCTGATGGCGAAAGCGGTGCAGCAGGGCAACAGGCTGCTCTCCTGAAGGCACCTGCTGCAGCAACGTTCCCCATCGGGTTTGATCTTCAGGATGCCAAAACGCTTCCAGATGTTGGCCGATGAAAGCCTCTGGGGGATAGCCCGTAATGCGCTCTGCCGAAGGGCTGACATAGACAAAGCGACCTTCGGCATCATGCAGTCCGACCAAATCTGTCATGTTTTCGGCCAGCAGGCGGAATAGGCGTTCGCGTTCGCGTAGCGCTTGCTCTGCTTGAAGGGCTTCGGTGACATCCCGAAAGATCACAGCCACCCCATCTTCCAAAGGTGTGGCTGTGAGGTGAAACCAAGCACGAATGCCATCTTGATCGTAGTACAAGGTGGTCTGGAAAGGTATTCCCGTACGCACCACCTGGGCATAGGCTGCAAAAAGCCCCAGCGTCTGGTGGCCCGGCAGCACCTTACGCAGCCGTTGCCCCACGAGCGTTTCGGTTTGCCCAAGCAACAGGTGGGCACGTGGGTTAGCCAGCAGCCAAACAAAATCAACCACTTCCCCTTCCAGGTTATAGATGGGCTGCAAAGCCATCACCCCTTCAAGCAAACCACTAAGCAAGCTAGACAGGAGATGTTGTGAAGACGCCAACGCCTTACGGGCCTGATGCGCTTCTGTCTGATCTTCCAAAACCAGAATCAACCCTGAGGCTGCCTCATGCGACAGCGGGCAGGGCTGAGCGCACCATCGGACCCAGAACGTTCGACCGTCTTGCCGACGCAATACCGCTTCGTCAGCCCCTTCGGTAGTACGGTGTTGGAGGACACGTTGAAAAGCCTGCTGCCAGTAGCCCTCGGTGTCATCAAACAAGACGGTATAGGGCTTACCAGCCACCTGCACGGCATCCAGCCCAAAGTCCTGGCACCAGCGCGGGCTAACGGTCACATAGCGTAACCCTTGATCTAGCAAGGCAGCGGCCACCGGCAGGTGCTGCACAAACTGATGCCACGCGGCCTGCCGTTCAGCTTCTCCCATGCGCGCAAACAACCACTCAGCGGTTTCGTACGTCGAGCTAACCGCTTTATTGAACGAAATCTACCCGAACAAATGTAATGATCTGTTAACAAGTATGGGGTATCCCCTTAAAGTTCCAAATCAGGAGGGATCGATTCCAGCACGTCCACTACCTTCTGTAAGAAAGCAACCCCCAGTGCGCCGTCAATAATGCGGTGGTCATAGGAAAGCGAGAGATACATCATGTGCCGGATGGCGATCACGTCGCCCAGTTCCGGATGTTCGATCACTACAGGGCGTTTTTTGATGGCCCCAGTAGCCAAAATGGCCACCTGAGGTTGGTTAATGATCGGCGTGCCCATCAGCGAGCCTAGTGATCCGACGTTTGTGATCGTGAACGTGCCACCTTGCAGTTCGTCGGGTTGAAGCTGCTTATTACGGGCCCGGTAAGTCAAGTCAGCAATGGCTTTTGCCAAGCCGACCAAGTTCTTCTGGCCTGCATCGCGGATAACCGGCACCACCAAGCCTGTGGTGCCCAGGGCCACAGCAATCCCAATGTGATAGTCTTTTTTCACCAGAATGCGCGTACCCTCGACCGAGGCATTCAAAAGCGGATAGGCTTTCAAGGCTTCAACCACGGCCTGCACAAAGAAAGGCAAGTACGTAAGCGGTACACCTTCACGCTGCTGGAAACGCTCCTTGTTCCGCTCGCGCACGCGAACCAGATTGGTGACATCGACTTCGGCAAACGAGGTAACGTGCGCAGCTGTACGCTTGGAGCGGATCATGTGCTCGGCAATAAGCTGCCGCATCCGATCCATCTCGATGATTTCGATGCGGCCTTCAGCGCTTGCAGCCACCACTTCTGGGGCAGGTTGCGGCGCAGCTTTGGGTTGCGGCGTTACCGGCTCAGACGGACGCACCTGCTGGCGGCGCTGCTCGAGGTATTGGAGCAGGTCCTGCTTGGTTAGGCGCCCCTCCCGGCCGCTACCTGGAATCGAGGCGAGTTCCTGTGGCGAAAGCCCTTCTTTTTGCGCAATAGACCGCACCAAGGGCGAATAGAAGCGGCCATCAGGGCCTCGGCGAGGAATCTGGGTTGCGACCGAAGCCCCATCACCAGAGGGTGCTGATGCCTGAGCGGAGGGTTGGGAAGCAACTGTGCGTTGCGGCGCTTTGGGTGCACGCGCTTGCGTCTCTTCGACCGCTGCGCCAATAGCGATGCGGGCCAGGACAGTACCCACAGCTACCGTCTCCCCCTCCGACACCAAAATCTCCCGCAACACCCCAGAAGCCGGAGAAGGCACCTCCGTATCCACCTTGTCCGTACCAATCTCCAACAACGGCTCGTCCACCTCCACCCGATCCCCTACCCGCTTCAACCACGTCACCACCGTCCCCTCCGTAATGCTCTCGCCCATCTTGGGCATCACAACCTCAACCAGCTCTTCTTCAGCCTCCGATGCAGGTTTGGGCTGAGAGGGTTCTTCCACACGTTCTGCCAGCGAAGCTGCTTCAGAAGCGGGCGGTGTAGGTGCAGGCGTTGGAGCTTCGGCCTCTACTTCCGTAGCGATGCGGGCCAGGACAGTACCCACAGCTACCGTCTCCCCCTCCGACACCAAAATCTCCCGCAACACCCCAGAA